>DWZA01000088.1 GCA_019118365.1 Candidatus Lachnoclostridium stercoravium
GGTCAGCGTGTAGGTCAGGGTCGAACCCTTGTCAACAACGATGGCTCCTGAAGCGCCCTCCTGGGATACTTCTTTGGATACATTGATCGTAGGAACCTTCGGAGGCTGTACCGCTGCTGCAGTATCAACATCTTGTCGTTCTGAAGCATCTGCTGTAACTTCTCCTTTATTATCATACCGATCAAAGGTCATTACTGCATTTGCATCATTTCTTATGGAAACTACCTGTTCCGGCTCATCGCCTGTCACCGGATCCGGGTCATACTCCTGCCTGTAAACTGCAAAGTCTGCCTGAAGCGTGCCCGGCTCAAAGTCATGACCCAGACTATACTTTCCTTCAGAAGCTTCTCTAAGATTTGCATCCCAGTATTTTACAGTAAAGCTCTTCACTTTCTCCTGCGTATACTGTGGAACGTCGATCTCCCAGTACCCGTCGGTTCCGGCAGCTTCGCTTACTTCTGCCGTTATCACATCAATAGGTTCGCTTCCGCCAAAGCCGATAAGAGAAACTTGTGCCGTTATCTCAGACGGACTTGCCACATCGTATTCTTTGCCAGTCTCCTCGTCGAGGATCCAGGCATTATCTGCAGATGGAACCGGAATACGGATCTTCTGAACAGAATACTTCTCATGGCTGTAAGTACCATCTAAGTCCGTGTTGTTTTCTCCTATCATCGTAAGTCCGGTATCTTCAAAGATAAAGGACTTAAGAGGAAGAGTATTGGTAACCTTCAGAGCAATATCAAAGGACAGTGTCTGCTCATCCGTCCACCACAGGCTCTCCAGCGGTTCATCGTTCTGAACTTCCTTATCGATCTCCAGAGTCTCCTCTGTCTTCAGATTCTTAAATACATACCGATAATTGTTCTCTTCGTTTGGTACAGTGATCGTTCTCTCCCAGATGACCCTGGAATCATTCTTCACGATCGCATAACCGCCTGTCAGAGCTTCTGTCTCTTTGATATAGTATGTACCGTCTTTTAATGATACTTCCGTAGTGGTCTGACGGTTTCCATCATCATCGTGTGTATAATTTGTTCCTGTCTCAACCGTTTTAATCGGCTCCTTGCTGACCGTTCCATCTATAACTTCATAGATCTCAAATCTCGCTCTCGGCCAAGAATCTGCAGGATCGTCTTCCACCGCCTGTTTTACGAGGGTGATCTTCTGCGGCGGCTTATTGAAAGCTGCAAAACGATACTCTTGTCCTCTGCTCATAAGAGTCTCGCCATCGCCTAAGACGAACAGTGTTTTTTCTTCTGTTTCGTCATCGTCCTCGCTGTCTCTGGTCTGAGCGTATTCGATCTTTTCTAATGCGTCTCCTGTAGGCTCACCATCAGAATCTGTCATGTAAACAGATTCCAGTTCATAAGCCTCATAGTCGCCGGATGTAAGCTCATGCTCATAGATCGCGTATTCCAGGCCTTCAATCGGAAGATTCTTCCAGAACACATGGCCATCGCCATTTACCTCTCCTGTTGCCGGTTCAATGGTAATGCCTTCGCCTGCGGAAACCTTCGTCCATGGCTCTCCACTGCCGATTTTCCGGACATAGAGATCAAACGTGGCGTCTTTGTTCATGGTCTGGTTAGACGGTTCGCCATACTCCGGATCTCCAAAGATCGCTTCATAGGTATCCTGGTACTTGGTCAGATTGATATCAATACCTGGTACGTTTTCAAAGGTAAGGCTCTCTTTATATGCAGGACTGCTATAGCTTACCCTCTGACCAGGGCTTACCTCGATCTCATGTACGGCATCGTTCAGCACATAATAGGACGGAGCCTTTGTCTCCTGGATATAGAAGGTCTGAGTTTCGTTATCTGTCAGATCATCCAGCCATACGTTAAAGACTGCGACACCGTTTTCATCTGTAGTTCCTGTAGCAACCGGATTTCCAACTGGCTGTCCGGTTGTGCTATCTACCGATTTGTATACGGCAAATTCTGCGCCTGCCAGCCCCTCAGTCGGGTTGTTACTGTTGACCTTTTGAATCTCGATCTGAGCCATGCCGATCTTGTTGGTCACGCTGATGGAAACGTCATTCTTATTTCGGAAGAAATCTCCTACATCGATCTGGATCAGTTTCTCATCGTCTTCTCCAGGAAGCTTTAATTCTTCTGTTATTCCATCGCTTGTCGCATTAGCGGAAAGAAGGAACCAGTTTTCGCCAGAATGGCTGTTAAAGGTCAAGTCTTCTTTCAGATAATAATGTACGCTGTCATCTGTCGGAAGCTGCGCCAGTTCGTCAGAAAGTTCTTTTAATGCGGTTGATACATTTTCTTCTGTAAAGTCGCTAGGTATAAATTCAACTTTCGCGCCTGTGATTGTAGCGCTCGCTGCACTCGCTCCCTGATAGATCTCAAAGGTGATCTTATCCGGCAGATAGTCTTTCTTTTGCTCATCTGTCAGGTCAAGTTCACCAAAATCGGTAAGTTTGTTCGCCTTTACGAGAACTTCTTCCTTATTTGTCATGGAAGCTGGTGTAAACTCTACATAATTGTATTCGCCGCCCTCTGTCTCTGCCGCCATGTCGCCGGTTACTGCCACGTAGATCGGTGTCGCATCAAGCGTATATCCTTCCGGAGCAGCAGTTTCTACAATCTTGTACCAACCTGGGGTAAGGTTTTTAGCTGTAGCCTCTCCATTAGCATCAGTTGTAAATGTGCTGACATTGCTATAAGCAAGTCCACTTAACTCACTTTCTGACACCTGTTTCAGCTCGTCAATGCTCTTTAACTGAACCTTTCCATCTCCTGTTTTCGTAAAATCAGTCTCTCTGAACTTTGCAAAGGAGTAAGAGAAGGTTGCGCCTTCAAGCGGATCTTCTGTCTCCGCATCCGTCTTAGTCAGCTGAAGGCCGCCGGTACGCGGATTGGAGAAGGTCAGACTTGAAAGTGTCAGTCCATTCGTATTGTCTGCGGAAAGAGCGCCTTCAATTTTCTGTAAAGTAAAGATGTTTTCTCCAGCTGATACTCTCTCATAGCCAAGAGTGATCGTTCTTTCTGGGGTGTAATAGTCCTCAAAATACTCGCTGGTCACATCGGTGTTGGTAGTACTGGACTCTGTCAGCGTGTAGGTTCCTGGCTGAAGGTTCGTAAAGCGTACTGTAGTATTACCATCGTCAGTTATCGAAGCAGCATGAGTGTTATTCGCGCCTGTTCCTGTTAAAGTAAAGCTTACTCCTTCAAGAGAAACTTCGTCCGCATCTTCAAAAGCTGTCTTTGTCACTTCCAGATCCACAAGAGCCGGATTGAACAGGTATACATCTGCTCCCTGAGATCCTACGGTAAAGTACTTATACGGCGCGTCTGCTAATGTACCGCCCGGATACATATTGTAGTAACCAGTTTTGCTGGTTTTCTCAGCAATACGGTAATCGCCCTGGGCAAGACCTAACTCGAAGGTATAGCTTCCCCCGTCTTGGATCGTAAAGTATCCTGCCTCTGCCTGACTCTGCCCAACATCGTAGACGTAGTTTTCCCACTGTCCAGTCTCTTCATTAAGTCTCTGAAGGAGGAACCTAATGTCTGAAAGTGTTTCTGCGCCTGGAAGAGTTCCGTCGTCCAGCATTTCTTTCAGGATCACATCAGCACTGACTTCTGACTGGGCTTCCAGCGCATCCAGAACTTCTGACGTTGCCTGATAACCATACTTATGGATAGTCACCGGATACCGGTTTCTAAGGCGGTTAATAAGTCTTTCTCCGTCGCCATCCTCTGTCCAATAATACTGTTCATTGTAGATAAAGCCACTCTCTGGATCTATCTCACTTACAGCCTTGAATTCCAAGGTAACGTCATATGCAGACTGAGCCATCTCTACTTTCTGAGGAGCATATGTCTCTACCAGCTGGCATTCCAGCGCATATTCCCCATCTGACGTTTGCGTAAACAGACCTTCGGCTGTTTCCTTGGCAATTTCCGGATCCATACCTTCTTCGTTAATCAGATACTCTGTAATATCGTCAGTCAAAGACTCCTTTTCAAAGTAGCCGCTCATTGCGGAGGCTGTCGGATCTTCCGCTCCTGCTTCATTTTCAAGGCCGGTGATCAATTCACTGAGGACAAAATCATAGTCCTTCAATTTCAGTTCGAACCTTACGTTTCCTAAAGGTGTGTATGAAATATTTCCATCCTCATCTTTCGTTTCCAGCCATTTATTCAGCTTCAAAGCAGAATAATACTGGTTGCCTGGACCTGTCAGCTTATAGTTTTCAATCTCTATTTCATTTGTCTCGCCCTGATAAGGATAAATCTGGCAGCCGTCATGCGGAATATCCTCCACAGACGACTCTGGAAGGAATGCAAATTTATCTTGTCCTGGAACGATCATGTAGCCGCCGATCGGTTCTCTGGTTTCTACCAGCCAGTATATTTTTGTAGAATCTGTGAGGATCTCTGTCCTTAGTTGCCCGTCAATAGGTTCTCCACTCTCATCCAAAAGCGTACCGCTTTCGTATGTTCCTACATGTTCAAGTGCAGCTGGATCCTCTGGGAAGCTTATCGTTTTCCAGTTTCCGTTTTCATCCTGGAAATCTGAAACATCCTGAGCATAAAGTTCAAATCTCGCCCCATTCGGATGCCGGATTGGATGATCTTCTGGATATTCATCCAAAGGTATTGACGATTTTTCATAATATGTAACAGTTCCATCCTCATTTACTACTGAAAAATGATCTGGATTGTCTGGCTCATAATCTTCCTCTTCTATAACTGTTGCATAAGTGTTAGAAACTTTATCAATCTCGAACTGGAACCACCCCTTAGTGTTCACCATATCGTCCAAGATGTACGAATAGTCTCTTGCCTCTCTTTCGTCATTTGTAATATCAGCTTCTGTGAACTTCTGATAATAGTATTTACCTTCAAAGACGTCCTGAGGAACTGGTGTCCATCCTTTTAATGCAGTCTTTGCATCTTCCAATGTGTGTGATCCCAGCTCTTCGTCTATTAATGGGTCTCCTTCCATGGAATATGCTTCGTCTGGTGAAAATACCGGCTGATAGACCTCTGCGATATAGTATGTCTCATCCACGTAAAGTCCTTCAAAGGTTACCTGCGCCAGATCTCTGGACGTTGTTTTTACAATCGGATTTCCCGTTGCATCCAGGACTGGGACAACATTTCCTTCTTCATTTACATGAAGGAGCGCCAAATGTATGCCGGAAAGCTCATAGTAACTGTCGTAGAAATTATCTTCCCACAAGTCTTTGCCATACTTTCTTACCGTCAGGCTGATCAGAGGATTATCGTAAAATGCAATCTGGCCTGTCTGCCCTAAGCTGTCTGTACCAGTTGTTATCATTCCGTCTTTGCTGAGTGTAAATTCGAAGGTATTGTCATCTACATCGAAGCCTGCCGGAGCTTTTGCCTCTACAATCCGGTAGCGGATCAGCTGACCATTTTCATCATAGATCGGAACATTATCAAAGATAAGCGTTCCATTGGCCGCTGTAATATTCGTTTTTCCAGATACATTCGTCCAGGTTCCTACGCCTTCATTTTCTGTCCACTGCTGTAAGGTAAACTGTGCTCCGCCCTGAAGAACATCGTTTCCAGAACTGTCTGACCATGCATGGAACTTCTTCAGACTTACTGCGCCTTCATTCTTATAGTTCCCGATCGTTGCAGTCGTTACAGTAGTCGTATAGTCTTTTCCCGGATCGGTCAAGTCAACCTTCCAGTATGTATTTCCGTCAATCTTTACAAGCTCTAAGTTATCTCCTGATGCCTCCAGCGTAGGATCATTCTCTTTATAGAGATCCGGATTTACAGTTCTGTCGTCATAGTTCCAGCGTTCTTTCAGGTAGTAAGTTCCCTCATTCAGAGAGATCTCGCTGCCTCCGGATGAGATCGTATCAAGCCAGTAATATATGCTGTCTTCTACAGTAATCGACGCTGATACATCCTCTGGCTTGTCAGCTGCCGCTGCCGTACCTGGTCCATAGATATCAAAGACAACTCCATCTTTTGTTTCAGAAGAAACAGTCCCTAATCCGGACCACTCGCCCTTGGAATAAACCTTCTTTTCCAGTTTCAGCTCTGGCATAGGATTATTTTCAAAGGTGATCTTGTTTCCTGTAGGATTTCCGTTATCACCAAGAGCAAACTCAGTTGTTTTATCTGCTTTTGTCTCTGGTGTGATCTGAGCCTTCGTCAGATCGACCTCAATATAGTCTTTTCCACCAGATCCGGCATATGGATAATATCCTGCAGGAGTCGTTGTTTCCTTTACAGCATATTTCTTTCCTACCTCCAGCATAACTGCGCTCTGGTGGTTTCCATCTACCGGCGTAGCAGTAGCATTTATTGGAGTGTCTGAAATAGCCTGATCTGTAATTTCGTAGATCTGGAACTTTGCACCGCCAATTGTAGTGTCCCTCATTCCATCGATCTTTGCGATCCACAGTGGGAACTCCTGACTCTGGTTTGTCGCGTATGCTGTAGTAGCAGTTGCTTCCAGATAGGAATTTGCCTCAAACGGTCCGACTAAACGGACTGTATCTGGTGTACCATCGTTATTTACGTCAATAGACGCATTTACAACAGTCTTATTTACGTCTGCAGCTGAATCTCCGCCAAAAAGGAGAGTTCCTTCCGCCGCCCCTGATTCATACCAGTAATATTTGATCGGATCTCCATTTGTATCATACATATCCAGACCGATCACGGAGATTGCGCCGCTTCCATTTGTGATCCATTCGCCGACTGATGTTCCATCAGCGCCAGTTACATATACTCTTTCATAAGTCCCTGTACCGTCTTCCCTGTATAACCAGAATGTTTTTCCCTTTGACAGCGGAGAAGAAGGCGCCCCTGTAGAACTGTCAAAGGATCTGTCACTCTTTACCAGCTTCAGCTGTCCCTGAGGAATGTTGCGGACAGTTATGAATATATCACTGTCTTTTCCACCGTCGTTCTTAGAATAACCTGTAGTAGTTACCGTTCTGGTTGTTTTATCGTAATCCTGGAAATTCTCAACAGTTTTAGATTCATATCCTTCCGGAACCTTTTCTACTGCGCGGTATTGCCACGTGCCTGTAATTTCACCGTTAGAATCTAATTGATACCGTTCTACATTTTTAACGATCTCGCCGTTTCCATCCAACGAG
Source organism: Candidatus Lachnoclostridium stercoravium (assembly GCA_019118365.1). Classification (GTDB taxonomy): domain Bacteria; phylum Bacillota; class Clostridia; order Lachnospirales; family Lachnospiraceae; genus Lachnoclostridium_A; species Lachnoclostridium_A stercoravium. The sequence goes on from DWZA01000088.1 coordinate 7,115, forward strand.
AATGTACTTGCACCTGATAAAGATACGGCCGTCCAGGCTGTGTCTTGTTCCGTCGCCAATTTTCTTTCTATTGTAAATGCATTATTAAAATCAGCAATAGAATCTTTATAATCAGAGATCGGTACAACCTTTTCTGTTCCATCCTTGACGACTTGCACCTGTTTCTGGATAGTCAGCGTTACCTCATTCTTCTCATTTACCACAACGCCCTCGTTATTCACCGGCGTCATTTTATTTTCCTGAACGGTAACCAGTCTTTCTTCGTTATCCAGAACATAGCCGCTTGGAGCCTTCAGCTCTTTGATGACATAGCTCGTACCTGCAGTCAGCGGATAGAACTCGACCAGACCGTTTTCATCTGAAACCGCTGTAGTAATCGGCTCTCCTTCGGTACTACTGCCGCTTTCCCAGATACCAAATTCTGCGCCGGAAAGGAGCTTGCCGTCATCTCCCTGTTTTTTAAAATAGATGCCGCCGATGCCCTCTGTTGGATTGACAAACGTCGCTTCTTCCGGATCTTCGGGATCTGCGTTTGGTTCCACAGTTACATCTTCTGTAGCTTCATCTGGCAGTTTTGTATCATCAGGCACATCTATTTCTGTGATCCGGTACTCGCCAGGCTCTACCCAGATGGTGATCGTACCGTTTGTTCCTGTTACAGGTTTGCCGCCATCAGATACATCTAAAGATGGATTGATCCATGGTTCGCCATTCATAAGTGGGTTGTAAACCTTATTGCCATCTCCATCGGTTATCTCAATATATGCATTATTATAAATGCTGTATGAGCCGTCCACATTCTTTCGCTGAATCTGGAACTTTGCATAGCCTCCGAATTCCTGGCCCCATTCTTCATCGTAGGGCACGTTTATATATTCGTTATTCATGCTCTGCGGGATCTGGATCATCTTCGTAATGTTGATCGGCCCTACATCCTTGATAAACAGGACGCCCGTATCTGCCTCTGCGCTGGAGCTTTCCTCCTGACCTCCTAATAATGTATATCGGAGTTCAGCTGTATTCTCGATCGGGAATTTTCCGTCATTTTGCGCCGCTTCATCCCAGAAGTTTACTACATAAGGATCATATTCGTAATATGCTTCTACCTGGTAACTGGTGTAATAAGGAGCTTCATCTGCAACCTCGAATGCATTTTCTCCCTTATATCCCTGGGTATTGTAGGCATCCTCTCCGCTGATAGTAAGAGCGCTTCCGGTTCCTGGGATCGGATTTTCTGTATCCGCCGCGCTGTTTACAATCTTGTAAGCAACCAGCTCTACCGGTACGTCTTCACCGTCTTTTTTCACTGTAGAAGACATGGTGTCAGTGATCGCAAAGCTATCAAAAGGAACACGTCCCGTTCCCTGATAAGCCGCGTCTCCAGGCGCTGCAAGACTCACTTCACCTTCGGCCGTCGTTCCAGAGACAAGCCCTACATTGATCTGGTAGGTCAGCTTGATCAGATCCTGTCCATCTTCTTCTACAATGTCATATACAGAACCATCCGACTGGGTGATCAGTTCCTTCGTGATTCCCCACTGGTCGTCTGTAGTAGTCGTATAAGAATATGTATTGCCGCTTACTTCAGAACGGATCGTATAAAACTCTTTATATCCTTCCGGGTTTCCTTTTCCGACTTTGTCTAGGATATCAACAGTTCCTTCGATCTTACAGTCTCCCACCTCAAAAGTAAGAGTGTCTCCGATTCCTTCAGAACCATTGCCATCCACATAACCGCTTATGGTGAAGCTTCGGTTTGCCGACAGATTCGTAATATCCGCGCAGTGGATCACATGAAGATTGTAATCCCCATCTGGAATCATATCCTTACTGCTGTCATAAGACCCGTTTGCATTGTTGAAATCTCTCAGGATAATATCCTTCGGCAGACGCAGGCTGAGCGTTACATCTCTGATCGTATCATAGATGGTATCTGAACTTACGCCTACCTCTGATCCAAATACCGGAGCCGGCATTGGAGTCAGGTTGATGGTAAAGGTCAGGCCTTCGCCGCGTTTGATCTCGCCGCTGGCGCCGCTTTCATTGGAAACGGAAACACCTGCATCCAGAATCTCATAATTGCCATCCGGGTTATTTACGAAGATGGAATCCGCATACTCATATACATCCGAGATCGCCTCGCCCGTCCTTGCGGACAGCACGGTGATCCCGCCGCTGGCGGTCAGGTTATATCCGATCACCTGAGTCTTCTTTGCTCTGGAGAACATTCTCTTCGCAAGGGAGCTCTTCGTCGCTTCTTCCATAGTCATGATCTGGCTGTCGTCGGAAGCTTTTTCTCCCAGCAGGGCCAGGATGTCGTCTTCTGTCAGTTCTTCCGGATCAGATACCGGTTCGATAGACATCTCGTTTAAGATCTCTTCGTCTTCGCCGTCAGACATAACAACGCCTGTATAGCGGAAGAAATCTGTCAGTCCGTCTTCGTCGTCGTCCTGAACGTCTTCATCCAGGATCTCCTCGTCGATGATCTCTTCATCCTCATCCAGGATCTCCTCGTCAACGATTTCTTCGTCAGGAATCTCTTCATCCTCATCCAGGATCTCTTCGTCGATGATCTCCCCGTCGCCAGGAGCGGCTACGATCGGAGCCTCGTGTCTGGTGATCCGGATCTGTCCCACAGTCAGCGTCTCCTCGTCGGAAGCTTCTTCCTCTGCTGCTTCCTCAGAAACTTCTTCTGCTTCTTCCTCTTCTTCATCCTGGAGAGCTTCGGAATCTTCTGTTACCGTCTCTTCCTGGCTGCTGTCTTCTTCTGTTATCCCGCCTGTGGGATCAGACTGTTCTTCGTCTTCGATTTCTGTATCTTCTTCCGCTGCTGTTTCACTGTCCGCAGCGATATCTTCGGATACTTCTTCATCAGAAACAGCTCCGTCTTCAGAGATCTGGTCTTCCGACTCTTCTTCCAAACCAGTTTCTTCCTCTGCTGCGCTCTCTCCTGTGACAGTATCCGCTGCGTCGGAAGTTTCTCCGCCCGGCGTTTCTGTTACATCGGCTGCAGTATCAGCGGTATCAGCTGCATCTTCTGTGACTTCATCCGACGGTTCTGTATCTACCACCACGTCTGGAACGATCACTTCCGTATCATCCGAAGCGCCGTCGTATACCAGACCGTTTGCCGGAACGGTCACTGTCTCTTCCTCTTCCGTCTCGTCGATCTCATAATCCACGTCGTAGCGGCTTACATTAGCTTCCACCACGTCGATCTCGTCTCCTGTGATCTGTACCAGGAATTCATAGTCGTGATCAAAATCCGCATTGACCACGATCACGTCGATCCTTTCCGGAAGTTTAGCGTTATCTTCGCTTTTATCTACAGAGATCAGGTACATGCAGGAACTGTTCTCTCCTCCCAGTCTTTCCTGCCTTACCAGCACTCTTCCGTCCATAGCTTCACGGAGCGTGCGGTAAACGCCTTCCCTGGCATCTCCGGTAAATGGGATCAGATCCTTTTTCAAGGCATCCGCTCCGTTCTTTCCCCGTCTTATGGCAGATCCGATATCGTCTTCCTCGATCTGCAGGAGGATCTTTCCGTCTACGTATTCAGTCTCTGAGGGCGTCTCAGAGGGCGTAGCTCTGTCTGCCAGAGCTGCGAACGAGGTCAGCGTCTGTCCCTGGAGGATCTGTCCGACCAGCATCGTTACGACCAGAAATCCTGCGATCTTTCTTCTGAACTCTCTCAACATATAAGCTCCCCTTCTCTTCCTTTCTTATATTTGGCGGCCTGTCCGCCTGTATCCTGATCGGCAGAGCGCGTACCCTTAAAGACCCCGTTTGCACGGAAAAGGGTATACCCCCTAACCGGAATAACAAATTGGCTGCTGCATGGCATTTTCACCAGAAAATGCTCCTGAGCGCAGAAAATGCCATCATTTTATATAGTGTATCATATGTGGCATTTCATTCACCATTTCACATTAACAAAATATGAATATTTTCTTAATTCCAGTTAATGGGATATACCCTATATTGTAGTTTTGTATTTCTGATGTGCTTTATCTTGTTGAATCGTTCTTCGATCCTGCGGAACACCCGGAAGCACTCCCGCTCCCCCTGGATCCCGCACATCAGGATCAGATACGTATCGGTCCCGTACCGGGTGTAAACGTCGCCTTTGCGCAGCGCGCCATGGATCGCTTCTCGCAGGACCTGATCGATCTCCTGGTTTTCCCCGTCCGCCTTTTCTTCGTTTCCCTTCTCTCTTTTAAAGGTTACGGTCAGCATGGTGAGGACTTCTCCATTCCGTTCGGAGACTCTCCGCATCACCCTGCAGCAGTCTAAAAAGCCCAGATAGCCGCAGTAATACGCGCCGTTTTCCTCCTCGTCTCTGCGGATCACAGACTTGATCAGGCCGCCGGGCGTCCGGGCGTCGTAGACGGATCTCTCTGCTTCTTCAAATTTATCTATGATATCCTGGGGAAGGCCTACGCCAAATTCTTCCTGAAAGGCTCTCAGCGTTTCTTCATATATAATAGCCGCTTCTTTTTTCTTTCCTTCCTGGGCCAGGCTCCTTATCCGTAAAAACTGCCAGCCGTCGTAGGGGAACAGCCGGATATTTTTATCCGTCAGTTCTCTCAGTTCCCTGTACTGCCTTCGTTTTTCCAAAAGAGCCGCCAGCTCTTTTGAGGCCTTCAGATAGAGCCTCTGGAAGTAGCTATTTTCGATCTCGATCCAGGTTTCTCCGTGAAAATCTTTCAGGAAATGGCCTTCATACAGGTCGCACGTCTGAGACAGGCGGCGGATCCTGTCCGCTTCGTCCGAAGCCCCGTTTATTTTTTCATACATAGAAAGGAAATCATCTGTATCCAGGGTCACCGTTATATTTTCCCCAAGGCGGTACTGCCCCTTCCGGTCAGAAACCACAAATTTTTCCTTTGGAAGGAAGGTCTGCGACAGGAGCTTTCTCAGCCTGTATACCACGATCCGCAGGGCGTTGTCCGGGGAGCTTTCCTTTCCTGCATATAACTCTTCGATGATCTCCTGCCTGGATATCCCCTTTTTATTATGGTAGAGAAGCAGCAAAAACAGCTGCATATACCGGCTGTCCTTCGTACACTTCAGGCTGATCTCCCTGCCTTCGCAGGAGATCTCAAGCTTTCCCAGCATCCGGACTCTGATCCTCGTCATGTCCCCGCGCTCTTCTGTAAACTCCGCAGCTTTCTGCAAGCTGTCCACACCCCCCTTAAAAGCCCATAGTCTTCTCTGGTCCACCGAACATCCATCCAGTATGCTCCCCGCATACTTCTTTTATATACGGAAAAGGCTCCTGGAGCGCTTTTCTCTCCCGGAGTCTCTTCCCTGAAACTAAACTGTCTTTTATTTATTGCGGTAAATGATCTCATCTCTTCCCGGTCCATTGGAAACCATGGTGACCGGAGTCTGGATCTCCTTTTCAATAAATTCAATATAATCCCTGCATGCCTGAGGAAGATCTTCGTATTTTTTAATGCCTCTGATATCGCATTTCCAGCCTGGAAGCTTTGTAAGGACTGGCTTTGCCTTTTCCAGCTCTACAGTGACCGGGAAATCCTTTACGACTTTGCCGTCGATCTCGTATCCGGTGCACACCGGGATCTCATCCAGGTATCCCAGTACGTCCAGGACCGTAAGTGCGGCCTCTGTCGCGCCCTGGATCCGGCAGCCGTATCGGGAGGCTACCGCGTCAAACCAGCCGACCCTTCTCGGACGTCCGGTAGTGGCGCCGTACTCGCCTTTATCTCCGCCGCGCTTTCTAAGCTCTTCCGCTTCGTCTCCGAAGATCTCGCTGACAAAAGCTCCTGCTCCAACCGCGCTGGAATATGCCTTTACAACAGTAATGATGTCCTTGATCTCATAAGGCGGGATGCCTGCGCCGATCGCGCCGTAAGCCGCCAGTGTGGAAGAAGAGGTTACCATAGGGTAGATCCCGTGATCCGGATCCTTCAGAGAACCTAACTGTCCCTCTAAGAGAACCCGCTTTCCTTCCTTTAACGCTTCGTGAAGATAAGCGGATACGTCGCATACATACGGCGCGATCATATCCCTGTATTCCAGAAGAGTCTTATAAAGCTCCTCCGGGTCGATGGCCGGCTTGTGGTACAGATGCTCCAGCATGACGTTCTTCATCTGGCAGACCCTTACTACCTTTTCCTTCAGCGCGGCTTCGTCAAAAAGCTCGCTGACCTGGAAGCCGATCTTCGCGTATTTATCAGAATAAAATGGCGCAATGCCGGATTTTGTGGAACCGAAGGATTTTCCGCCCAGACGTTCTTCTTCATATTCATCAAAAAGGATGTGATATGGCATAAGGATCTGCGCCCGATTGGAAACCAGGACCTTTGGCTCAGGAACGCCCTGTTCCACCAGGGACCGGATCTCCTTGATGAGATAGGGGATATTCAGGGCAACTCCGTTTCCGATAATGCTCGTAGTATGTCCGTAGAATACGCCTGACGGCAGAAGGTGAAGGGCAAAACGGCCGTAATTGTTGATGATCGTATGGCCCGCGTTGCTCCCGCCCTGAAAGCGGACGATAATGTCCGAATCCTGGGCAAGCATATCTGTGATCTTTCCCTTTCCTTCGTCTCCCCAGTTTGCTCCAACTATCGCTCTAACCATTCTATATTTTCCTCCTTTGAGTAGCTGCAGATAAGCAAAGGGGCTGATCTCTCAGCCCCTGCTAAAAAACCTCTTTTAATTTACAACAATTTTACTGGTAAGTAAAGGGATTTTCTAAAAAAATACATCTGCAGCTCCCGTTATACGTTGATCTGCGCCGTCATGCCCAGAAGGTCTTTATTGGCCTCCAGGATCGGGTTTACTACTTCTTCCAGGAATTCTTCTACCTGTTTCGGCGCTCTGCCTACATATCTGGACGGATCCATGGTCTTTTTCAGCTCATCCAGGGAAAGTCCGAACGCAGGATCTGCAGCGATCAGCTCCAGAAGGTTGTTGTCCTGTCCGTTTACTTTCACATTTTTCCCAGCTTCCATGGACAGCTCGCGGATCCTCTCATGGAGCTCCTGACGGTCGCCGCCGGCTTTTACCGCATCCATCATGATATTTTCCGTAGCCATAAACGGAAGCTCGGCCATCAGGTGCTTTTCGATCACCTTCGGATAAACTACCAGTCCGTCCACAACGTTTAAGTACAGGTCTAAAATGCCGTCTACTGCCAGAAAGCCTTCCGGCACGCTCAGGCGTTTATTGGCGGAGTCGTCCAGGGTGCGCTCGAACCACTGGGTGGAAGCCACCATCATCGGGTTCATCACATCGGCCATCACATAATTGGAAAGAGACGCGATACGCTCGCTCCTCATGGGATTTCTCTTATACGCCATGGCTGAAGAGCCGATCTGCGTTTTTTCAAAGGGTTCTTCTACTTCCTTTAAATGCTGGAGCAGACGGATATCATTGGAAAATTTATGGGCGCTCTGGGCAATGCCCGCCAGAACGTTCAGCACCCTGGTGTCGATCTTTCTGGAATAGGTCTGTCCGGAAACCGGATAGCAGGAATCAAATCCCATCTTTTCAGCGATCATCCGGTCCGCTCTGCGGCACTTCTCATGGTCGCCGTCAAACAGCTCCAGGAAACTGGCCTGGGTTCCCGTGGTCCCCTTGGAACCTAAAAGCTTCAAAGAGCCCAGCACATAGTCCAGATCTTCCAGGTCAATGCACAGTTCCTGCATCCACAGCGTAGCCCTCTTTCCCACTGTCGTCGGCTGGGCCGGCTGGAAATGGGTAAACGCAAGGGTTGGCTGATCCTTGTAGGCTGCGGCGAATTTGGCCAGTTCCGCGATCACGTTGATCAGTTTCTTCCTTACCAGGCGCAGCCCTTCCCGCATGATGATGATATCTGTATTATCCCCCACATAGCAGGACGTGGCGCCAAGATGGATGATCCCCTTTGCTTTCGGGCACTGCTGCCCGTAAGCATATACATGGGACATAACGTCGTGGCGGACGATCTTCTCTCTTTCCTTTGCCACGTCGTAGTTGATATCTTCGGCGTGAGCCTTCAGCTCGTCGATCTGCTCCTGAGTGATAGGAAGTCCAAGCTCTTTCTCCGTCTCTGCCAGGGCGATCCACAGCTTTCTCCAGGTGGTAAACTTCATATCCGGAGAAAAGATGTACTGCATCTCTTTGCTTGCGTAGCGCTCTGACAACGGGCTTTGGTATCTGTCATTCATAGGGTATCCTCCGGTTTTATCAGTGAATGCCAAGACGGCGGAATACTTCCTGGTAAGCGTCCTCTACATTGCCAAGGTCCCTGCGGAAACGGTCCTTGTCCAGCTTCTCGTGAGTCTCCTTGTCCCACAGGCGGCAGGTATCCGGAGAAACCTCGTCTGCCAGGATGATCTGTCCATGGTAACGGCCAAATTCGATCTTGAAGTCGATCAGCTCGATGCCAAGGCTGTCAAAATACTCGCGCATTACGTCGTTTACGATAAACGCATACTTTGTGATCGCATCGATCTCTTCCTCTGTAGCAAGTCCGAGCGCAAGGGCATAGTAACGGTTGATGAACGGATCGCCCAGCTCGTCGTTCTTATAGCTGAATTCCAGAGTCGGCTGTTTGAACTTCACGCCCTCTTCCATACCCATCTTCTTTGCAAAGCTTCCAGCGGAGAAGTTACGGATGATCACTTCCAGCGGTACGATCTCCACTTTCTTTACTGCTGTCTCTCTGTCGCTCAGCTCCTCAATATAATGGGTAGGAACTCCCCTTGTCTCAAGGATCTTGAAAATATGGTTGGTCATACGGTTGTTGATGGCGCCTTTTCCTACGATCGTGCCTTTCTTCAGACCGTTAAATGCTGTTGCATCATCCTTATAATCAACGATCAGCACATCCGGATCCTCTGTTGTATAAACCTTCTTTGCCTTTCCTTCGTACAGCAATTCTTTCTTTTCCATAAGTGATCACCAGTCCTTTTCTTCATATTTATAAGCTAAAACTATAAAACTACTCACTTTCAGAAGAAATTATAATGCATAGATTTTTCCATTGCAAGAGCAATAGTCATTAAACTTTCTAATGAATACCATTTTCTTTTTTGTTTAATCATAGCTGCTGCGTCTATTCCCAGCGCTCTTCTTCCCGGTAGATCCGGATCATTCCGTCCTCCAGTTCAATGGTGATGCCGAATATGCTCTTTCCCGGCCCCGGATCCGCCTGGTCTTCCTCCCACTGGCCTACCACTTCATACTTCTGGCTGATCCCCGTCTGGATATAACCTTTCATGCCCCAGGCAGCCTCCAGGATCAAAGCAGCCAGGCAAAGACGGCGGATCAGCCTTTCCCCGCCGGTCCGTATCCTTCTCCATGCTTTTTTCCGCTTGTCCTTCCACAAATCCTCCGATCCCTCCTTACAGATGAAAAGGCGCGCAAAGGCCTGCCGCACATCCGGCGGCAGGCCCATTTCATTTCTCTATTTCATCTTTTCCATTTCTTTTTCCACAGCTCCGATCCCGTCGTCGATAGCGTCCTTCATATCCTCCATGGCGCCGTCGATCACTCCGGTGCTTTCTCTTGCATCCGTTTTTTTGCCGGATCTTTTATCCGAAGGATCCTCCCCGGAGGAAGTTTTCTCCGACTGGGTGGTCTGCACGGCGGCTCCTTCAGAGGTCGCCGAAGACGGCTGCTGGCTGTCCGTACTGCCGCACGCGGCCATAAATACCATCGCCCATGCAAGCAGGATCCCTAAAAGATATGGTCTGATCTTTTTCATAAATCCATTCTCCTTTCCCATGGCATCTTTGTGCCGTAATGATCCGGGCGCGGAAACAGCCTGCGCAGTCCCGGACTTTCCTTTAGTATATGTGAAAAGAGACAGATCTATATTGGAAAAAAATGTAACGCTTTCAACGGGATAAACGCTCTGTTACAGGAACATCAGCCGATCACATCGGACATGTTATAAAGCCCCGGCTCTTTTCCTTTCAGGAATTTTGCCGCCGAAACAGCGCCTTTTGCAAAAATGGCCTTTGAATATGCCGTGTGGCTGAAAGTAACTACCTCGTCCTGTCCGGCGAAGATCACGTCGTGATCTCCGACGATGGAGCCGCCTCTTACGGACTGGATGCCGATCTCTTTCGGATCTCTCTTCGCCCGCTGGGACGCCCGGTCATATTTATAATAGTAAGCGTTTTCCATGGCTTCGTTGATGGAATCCGCCAGGGCAAGGGCTGTGCCGCTGGGGGCGTCCACCTTCTGGTTGTGATGCTTTTCTACGATCTCTATGTCAAAGCCTGCCGCCGCCAGAGTCTTGGCCGCTTCTTTTACTAATTTAAGAAGCAGGTTCACTCCCAGGGACATATTGGCGGAGCGCAGGATGGCCGTCTTTTTTGCGGCTTCTCCAACTTTCTTCACCTGTTCCTCGGAAAGCCCTGTAGTGCACAGGACTACCGGGATCTGCCTGTCTGCGCTGTAATCCAGCAAGTGATCCACAGCTTTGGCGGAAGCGAAGTCTATGATCACGTCCGCTTCTTCCCGGCATTCCTCCAGGGTCTTATAAACAGGATAATCATTTTTCTGTTCTCCTGTGATATCGATCCCCGCAACGATCCTGGCTTCCCCGTCCTTTGCAGCAATGGAAGTAACGGTCTGGCCCATGGCGCCGTTGCATCCGTGCATGATGATCTTTACCATATAATGTCTCCCCTTTCTACAGGATACCGTATTCTTCCATAGCCTTTCTCAATCTCGCCTGGTTCTCCGGCTCCATCTCAGTCAGAGGAAGGCGCAGCGGCCCTACTTCTTTTCCCATCATGTTCATAGCGGCCTTTACCGGGATCGGATTGACCTCGCGGAACAGTTCTTCTACCAGCGGGATAGCGTCCAGCTGCATCTTCGCCGCTTTCTTAACGTCGCCTGCCAGATATGCGGCGCAGATGTCGTGGGTCTGCTTCGGCGCTACGTGGGAGAGCACGGAGATAACGCCCTTTGCTCCCAGAGCCATCAGCGGCACGATCTGGTCGTCGTTTCCAGAATACATGTCGATGCAGTCCCCTGCCAGATGCATCATCAGCGCGATCTTGGACAGGTTGCCGCTGGCTTCTTTTACACCTACGATATTCTTTACATTTTTACACAGGTAAGCGATCGTCTCCGGTTCGATATTGACCCCCGTCCTTCCTGGGATATTGTAAAGGATGATAGGAAGGCTCACTGCTTCCGCAACTGTGGTAAAATGCTTGATCAGGCCTTTCTGAGTCGCCTTGTTATAATATGGAGATACGACTAAAAGCCCGTCCGCCCCTGCTTTTTCCGCCTCCTGGGACAGATATACCGCCGTATGGGTGCAGTTGGAGCCTGTGCCGGCGATCACCGGGATCCTCTTATTTACCGTCTCGCAGATAAAACGGATCACTTCAATGTGTTCTTCGTGCGTCATGGTCGCGGACTCCGCCGTGGTGCCGCAGGCTACGATGCAGTCCGTTCCCGCCGCGATCTGCTCTTCCACCAGCTCCTTCAGTTTTGGATAATTGATCTCCCCGTCCGGGGTAAATGGTGTGATCAACGCAATGCCTGCTCCTTCAAAAATAGCCATATGTAATCCTCTCTTTCATCGTCTTATGAACTGCTGCAGATTTTGTAGTATCGCGCAAAAGAGGGCTGACCAGATGGCCAGCCCCTAAGTTCTTTGAAAACCTCTTTTAGTAGCTCCCCATCCGTCCGGATGACAGTCGCAGGATTGTTCACCCTGCGCCCAGGAAAATATGATCAGGTCGTATTTTCCTTCGGCGTGCTTCCCTTTCCCCTGTCTTCCCGCGCTTCCTGAAGCATCCGACAGGTTACTCTTGATTTACGCAACCTCTACCCTCTTTACGTATTTTTATCCTATCACCAATGTCACTGGTTGTCAACCTCTGCGCGCTGGATCGTAGTAACTTCTCCTACGCAGCCCGCAAGGCCCTCCGTCAGCTTCTGTCCCGTAAGGATCAGTTCCATATCGTCTTCTCCGTTGGCGATCATCGTCCGGATGTCGTCCACCGATATGATCTGGTGGTCCAGAAGGCCGAGGATCTCGTCCAGGATCAGGACGTCGCACTCTCCTGTAGCCAGCACCTTATTGGCAAAATTAAGGCCGTTCTTTATATTGCCGATCTCTTCGCTTCTCTCCTGTTCGGAAAGCTGCTCAAAGGGAACCGCCAGTTTTTCAAAACGGAACACCTTCATCTCAGGCTCCAGACGTTTTAAAAAATCGTCGTCCGCAAGATGGAGCGTACCTTTCATAAACTGTATCATGATCACGGACTTGCCGTTATTCAGTTCCTGGATCGCTCTTCCCAGGGCAGCCGCTGTCTTGCCCCGGCCGAAACCGCAGATCACGCAAACTCTGTTTTTATCCATGTTCCACCTCTCAATGTACACCAATTACGCTTATCCTATCATATTTTTCTGTATTTTGCAACTTGGAAAAGCAGCGCCGGCAAGCTTAATGCCTGTTTTTACCCCTGTTTTCCCGCCGTCCTGAACTGTTACCGTATATCCTGGCGCACGGCTGAACGGTTATGACCTATTCTACTTCCTCCAGCTTGCTGACGGAGACTTCATAGGCGGTGCGCTTTTCGCACTGGACGTCGCTGATCTTCTTGGTGTACTCCCGGCTCTGGACGCGCCCCCAGAGGCGGACGCGGGTCCCCACCTGGAAGGCGGAGGCGTACCGGGCGTTTCTTCCCCAGGCGATGCAGGGTATGTAATCGGACTTGCCGTAAGGCCGGTTTACTGCCAGCAGGATGTCGGCGATCTCGCGGCCTAAGGGCGTTTTCCGGTAAATAGGCTCTTTGCAGATGTATCCGTCCAGATAGATCTGGTTCGTCTTTGTATAGTCGGTAAACTCCTCCAGGAAATTCACTTCTCTTACAAATACAGAAAGGACCAAACGGTTTTTTACCCCTTCATGGCGGTTATAAGAACGGAATTGTCCAATAGCTTCTATGGTCGAGCCTGTGTAATCGGTTTTTACGTCCATGAGCCGTTCCGATACCAGAAGGGGGATCACGTCCGTCTGGTCGCTGAGCCGGTTTACTTTTAAGTCCACCAGATAGAATCCTTCTCCGAAGACTTCATGGCTGAAGGTAAATCCGCTTACGACGGTTCCGATCACACTCACTTTGTTGTTTTCGATCACTTTTTCTGACATAGTATCTTTCTCCTCTTTCATAAACCAATATTTGCTTTGTAAGCTAATACCATATTTATGAAAGGGAGGGCCTTCCTATGAAGAAAAGCCGCCGCAAATTGCGACAGGATACGCCGTCAGGCAATATCAAAGAGGGAAAGCTGGTTGGATTCCGGGAGATTTCCCAGGATCCCCAGGCTGCTCATCAGGTCGCAGATGGTCTTGCTCACCTTTGCCCTTCCCCTGAAATCCTCTTTGGATAAAAACGGGCCTGCAGCTACCGCGTCCACAATGGAATCGGCGGCCTTTTCTCCCAGGCCGTCAATGCTGCTTAAAGACGGCATGAGCTTTCCGTCGATGATCTGGAAATGCCTCGCCTTTACCCTGGATAAGTCAATGGGCATAAATTCAAAGCCTCTGGCGTACATTTCCTGTACGATCCGCATATCCCGCAGCGTATCCTGTTCTTTTTTCGAAAGCGTATCCGAGCGTTTCTTATAATCCTCCAGATACCGTTCCAGATTCTCCCGTCCCTGGCACATGATCTCATAGGAAAAAGCGCTGGCTCTTATGCTGAAAAACGCGGCGTAGTAGGCCAGAGGATAAAAGATCTTGCAGTAGGCGATACGCCACGCCATCATAACGTAAGCCGCGGCGTGGGCCTTGGGGAACATGTATTTGATCTTTTTGCAGGAACCGATATACCAGTCAGGAACGTTAAAGGAACGCATCTCTTCTTCCCACTCCGGCTTTAAGCCCTTGCCCTTCCGGACGCTCTCCATGATGGTAAAGGCGTGTCCCGGCGGCAGCCCCTGATGGATCAGATAGATCATAATGTCGTCCCTGGTGCAGATAGCGGTCTGGATCGTGGCCGTTCCTTCCTGGATCAGGGTCTGGGCGTTGCCCAGCCATACGTCCGTACCATGGGCAAGGCCTGCGATGCGGACCAGGTCGGAGAAATACTTCGGCTGGGTGTCAAGAAGCATCTGCATAGCGAAATCCGTACCGAACTCCGGCACTCCCAGGGCTCCCAGCTTGCAGCCTCCGATGTCCTCCGGCCTGATCCCCAGAGCTTCTGTGCTCTGGAACAGGCTCATAACTTCTTTGCTGTCCAGAGGGATGTCCTTTACCGGATCCAGGCCCGTCAGGTCCTGGAGCATACGGATCATGGTAGGATCATCGTGTCCCAGTATATCCAGCTTCAAAAGGTTATGGTCAATGGAGTGGTAGTCAAAATGGGTAGTTATGGTGGACGTGGTCATATCGTTGGCCGGATGCTGCACCGGGGTAAAGGAATAGATCTCCTCTCCCAGAGGCAGCACGATGATACCGCCTGGATGCTGGCCCGTAGTCCTGCGCACTCCCACGCAGCCCTGGACGATCCGGTTGATCTCGCAGTTCCGCTTTCTCACTCCATGTTCTTCAAAATAATTTTTCACATATCCGTAGGCGGTCTTATCCGCCAGGGTGCCGATGGTCCCGGCGCGGTAGGTCTGTCCTTTTCCGAAAATGACCTCTGTGTAGTCGTGGGCCTTGCTCTGGTATTCTCCGGAGAAATTCAGGTCGATATCCGGCTCCTTATTTCCCTCGAAGCCGAGGAACGTCTCAAAGGGGATATCAAACCCGTCTTTTTTCAGCAAAGTCCCGCATACCGGGCAGTTCTTATCCGGCATATCGCAGCCGGCCATGCCGGAAAACTTCTTTACTTCCTCCGAATCAAACTCGGAGTAGTGGCAGTTGGGGCAGTAATAATGAGGACTTAAGGGATTTACTTCCGTGATCCCCGCCATGGTGGCCACGAAGGAGGAACCGACGGAACCACGGGAGCCCACCAGGTAGCCGTCCTCGTTGGACTTCCACACCAGCTTCTGGGCGATGATGTACATCACGGCGAAGCCGTTGCTGATGATGGAGTTCAGCTCTCTTTCCAGCCGTTCTACGACGATCTCCGGCAGGTCTTCCCCGTAGATCTCGTGGGCCCGGTCATAGCAGATCTTTCTCAGGGTCTTGTCTGAATCCGGAATGACCGGCGGACATTTGTCCGGCCGCACCGGAGAGATATTTTCGCACATATCGGCGATCATCCTGGTGTTTTTCACCACCACTTCATAGGCCTTATCCGGCCCAAGGTATTCAAATTCCTTCAGCATCTCTTCCGTCGTCCGCAGGTAAAGGGGCGCCTGTTCGTCGCTGTCCTTAAAGCCCTGCCCCGCCATGATGATCCTGCGGTATATCTCATCCTGGGGATCCAGGAAATGAACGTCGCAGGTGGCGCATACTGGCTTTCCGAATTTTTCTCCCAGGCTTACGATCCTGCGGTTCATGTCTATCAAGTCGTCCATGGTCTTTACCGTGCTTTTTTCATCCCTGAGCATAAACGCGTTATTGCCCAAAGGCTGGATCTCCAGGTAGTCGTAGAAATTTACGATCCTGGCGATCTCCGAATCGGATACTCCCCGCAGCACTGCCTGGTACAGCTCTCCGGCTTCGCAGGCGGATCCGATGATCAGGCCTTCCCTGTACTGATCTAACAGGGTCTTCGGGATCCTGGGCCTTCTTGCAAAGTAAGTGATGTGGGAAAGAGATACCAGCCGGTACAGGTTCACCCTCCCCACGTCGTTTTTTGCAAGGATGATCACATGGTAGGTAGGCATTTTCCGTACCGTCTCGATCCCGATCTTTCCTTCTGCGTTCAGCTGGGCCAGGTCGGCGATACCCCGTTCCTTTAACATCTCTGCAAATTTTACAAAGATCTCCGCTGTAGCTCCCGCGTCGTCCACCGCCCTGTGATGGTTTTCCAGGGAAACTCCAAGAGCCTTGGCCACAGTGTCCAGCTTAAAACGGCTTAAGTTAGGAAGGAGCAGCTGGGCCAGAGCCACCGTATCCACCACAGTAGGGGAAAATGGGATCTCCTGTCTCGCACAGTTATGGGCGATAAAGCTTACGTCAAAAGAGGCGTTGTGCCCCACCAGGACTGCGTCGCCGCAAAATTCCAGGAATTTCGGAAGGGCTTCTTCAATAAACGGCGCCGCAAGGACCATGTTGTCATTGATCCCCGTAAGCTTTTCGATCTCGTAAGGGATAGGCACGTCCGGATTCACAAAACTGCTGAAACGGTCTGTGATCTTTCCGTTTTCCACCTTGACCGCGCCGATCTCGATGATGCGGTTCTTTTCCGGACTCAGACCGGTAGTCTCTAAGTCAAAGACCACGTAGGTATCGTCCAGGCTCTGTCCATGCTGGTTCTCCGCCATCTCCCTGGCGTCGTCCACCAGATAGCCTTCCACGCCGTAAAGGACCTTAAAGTCGTCGCCCTTGTCCAGAGAGTGGAGGGCGTCCGGGAAGGCCTGCACGCAGCCGTGGTCTGTCACCGCGATCGCCGGCATCCCCCATTTTTTCGCCCTTTTGATGATATCCTTTACCTCAGAAACGCCGTCCATGTCGCTCATCTTCGTATGACAGTGAAGCTCCACCCGTTTTTCCAGGCTGTTGTCCATGCGGCTGCCGGTAAAATCCGCGCACTTTTTGATGCCCACTACGGAGCCCAGAGTCAGCTCTCCGTCGAACTTGTCAATGGTGGTAACGCCTTTGATCTTTATGAAGCTTTCCTCATTGATCGCGGCCTTCGCCGCTTCCAGCATATCCTCTCTTGGAAACAGCTTTACCGTCAGGGTGTCGGTAAAGTCCGTAAGGTCAAAGATCACAAGGGTACGGCCGCTGCGAAGCTCCCGGAACTCTTTTGCGATGATCTTTCCTCTTAAGACCACTTCTCCGTTTTCCCCTTCGATCTTGTCGATCTCCACCAGGCCGTCGTCGTCAAAATCCCGTCCGTAAAGGACGTCCGGATTATCCGGCTTTTTATAAGTTCTCTTCCCGCCGTCCTTTTTCGCCTCAAACGGCGCTGCTTTCTGCCCCCGCCCCTCCGGCCGTTCCTGTCTGGCCGCCGGAGCTTTTGTCTCTTTTTTCGCAGCTGCGGGAATATCTTCTGCAAAGGGGATCTCTTCCTCAGAAGAGAGGGACGCCTTTTGAGCGATCTCCATGACCTCCCGCTCCATCTGAGCCTCTTTTAAGGCCTTTCGTTTATCTGGTTTTGGCTGGATATATTTATATTCGATCTCAACAGGAAGCCCGCAGCGCTCGTGGAACACCTTTTCCAGGATGCGTTTCAGCTCCCCGCACCGCTCCCGGTTCACCATGGTATCCTCTACCGTCATCTGGAGCACGTCCGGCTGAGGGAAGGAATATTCTGTTTTCCGCAGTATGTTGTACTCTACGATGCTGTAATTTTTCAGTTCTAAAAGAAGGCTGTCCCGGTATACGGCCAAAAGCTTTTCCGGCGTATACTGGCTGGACAGCCGGTATCGTTCCATGATCTTTACCGCAAGCTTTTTTCCTGGGAACAGCTGGTCCCGGATGCCCCGCTCCAGATCATAGATATTTTTCTTATGGATCAGCCTTGGGCTGATAATATAGATGCGGAGGGCGCTCCTATCTCTGGGGGCGGAAACCTTTTCCACCTCCACCATCGACAGGACCCCCCTCATTTCGTCCGTCATATTCAGGTCAGGAAATACATCCAGAAATTTTTTTGCCATTCTCTCTGTCACCTTCCGGCTTTTAAAGCCATTTCTCTCAGTTCCTCATGGAGGACTTCCAGAAGCTGGTCCTCCGGCACCTTTCTCACCGCCTGGCCTTTTTTGATCAGCAGGCCTTCGCCGATACCGCCGGCAATGCCGATATCCGCTTCCCTGGCTTCGCCCGGACCGTTTACCACGCAGCCCATGACAGCTACCTTAATATCCAGGCCGTCAAATTCCGTCACCATATTTTCCACCTGGTTAGCCAGGCTGATCAGATCGATCCTGGTCCTTCCGCATGTAGGGCAGGAAACTACTTCGATCCCGCCTTTCCGCAGGTTCAACGCTTTCAGTATCATCTTTGCGGACTTCACTTCTTCTACCGGATCGCCGGTAAGGGAAACGCGGATCGTATCCCCGATCCCCTCGTACAGGATCACGCCCAGTCCCACGGCGGATTTGATGTTGCCAGCCGTAATGGTCCCCGCTTCTGTGATCCCCACATGAAGGGGATGATCCGTCTTTTCTGCGATCAGCTCATGGGCCCGGATGCACATCATCACGTCGGAAGATTTGATGCTGATGACCAGGTTGTCGTAACCCATATCCTCGATCAGCCGCACCTTGTCCAGGGCGCTTTCCACCAGGCCTTCCGCCGTCACGCCGCCGTATTTTTCCAGAAGCGGCTTTTCCAGGGAGCCGCTGTTAACGCCTACCCGGATAGGGATCCCGTACTCCTTCGCCTTATCTACCACTGCTTTTACCCGTCCGCTGTCCCCAATATTTCCCGGATTGATACGGATCTTATCCGCTCCGTTCTCGATAGCGGCCACTGCCAGCCGGTAATCAAAATGGATATCCGCCACCAGGGGGATATGGATCCTCTTTTTGATCTCCTTCAGGCTCTGGGCCGCTTCCATCGTCGGCACAGCCACTCGGATGATCTCGCAGCCTGCCGCTTCCAACTTAAGGGTCTGGGCTACCGTCGCCTCCACGTCTTCCGTCTTCGTATTGCACATAGACTGGATCAGCACCGGATTGCCGCCCCCGATCACCCGGTCCCCGATCCTGACTATTTTTGTATGTTCCCGAAACATTTTCTCATCCTCCATTTATAACAGGCTTCGTATATCATTAAATAAAACGATGACCATTAACGCCATCAGGCAGGCCAGGCCGGCCATATGGACCATTCCTTCTTTCTCGCTGTCAATGGGCTTGCCCCGCACCAGCTCGATGAGCAAAAAGACCAGGCGTCCTCCGTCCAGGGCCGGTATGGGGAGAAGGTTCATGATCCCCAGGCTGGCGCTTAAGATCAGGCACCAGTAGGAAAGGGTAAGGAGGATCGCCGTACCGCCGGCTTCCCTGCTCTCTCCCACAGTGCCGCCGATCATGGAAACGATCCGTACCGGACCTGCTACCGCCTCGTCTGCGGCGATCTGCTTTGTAAACAGCATCTTCAGGCTGATAAATGTAGAACGGATGCAGTAATTCACCTCATAGAGGCTGTCTCCGATGATCCCGGCAATGCTGTCCGGCTTTTCGTAGATATTGTAAAAACTGATCCCCATCAGATAAGTGCCTGCTTCCGGGGAATATTCCGGAGTGATGGAAATCGTGCGCTCCTCATAATCCCCGCCGTTTTCCCAGCTTCCGTCTGCCGGCCTCTGGTAGGTCAGCTCCACCTCCCGTCCGCTGTGAGACATCATATAGAGCATGATATCCCGGTAAGTCCGGATCTTCTGCCCATTGATCTCCACTACCTTGTCTCCCGGCATAAGATCTGTCTCAGCTGCAGGCGTTCCCTCCGATACTCCATATACGTAAGCCGTGTCCTGTCCGATGGACAGTACGATAACGATCGCGAAAAGGAACGCCAGTATAAAGTTAAAAAACGGGCCTGCGAAGATCACAGATATCCGTCCCAGCACCGGCTTATTGTTAAATGCCTTTGGATCCGGGTCGTCTGCGTCTTCTCCCACCATCATGCAGGATCCTCCAAAAGGAAGTATCTTGATGGAATACCGGGTCTCCCCTTTCTGAAAACTGCAAAGCCTGGGCCCCATGCCGATGGAAAATTCCACCACGCCGATCCCATTGATCTTGGCCAGCAGAAAATGCCCGAACTCATGGACCAGCACCACCAGTCCGAACACCAGCACCGCCAAAATGATATTCAGCAATTCACCACCTGCTTTCTATATATTGATAAACTTCCTGTTCTGTCTCCAGGATCTCTTCCAGACCTGGATCGCTGATAAATCTATGTTCCCTCATGGCTCCTTCGATGATATCCGTGATCTCAAGGTAAGAGATCCTGCGGTTTAAGAACAGGCTGACCGCCTTTTCATTGGCCGCGTTAAAGGCCGTAGGCATGGAACCTCCGGTCCTTCCGGCTTCATAAGCAAGAGCCAGACCCCGGAAATTCTCCAGATCCGGCTTCTCAAAGCGGATCTCTGTAAGCTTTGAAAAATCCAGCCGTTCGCCTGGAAGATACCGCCGCTGGGGATAATACAGGGCGTACTGGATCGGCAGCTTCATATCAGGAGTCCCCAGCTGGGCGATCACCGCCCCGTCTTCAAATTCTACCATGGAATGGATAATGCTCTGGGGCTGGACCACCACTTCTACTTCGTCCATGGACACGTCGAAGAGCCAGTGAGCCTCCATGACCTCCAGGCCCTTGTTGACCATGGTGGACGAATCGATAGTGATCTTTCTTCCCATAGACCAGTTAGGATGCTTTAAGGCATCCTCCACCTGGATATCCTTCATCTCTTCCCTCGTCTTTCCCCGGAACGGCCCGCCGGAAGCAGTAAGGAGGATCCTGCTGATCCTGTTTTCCCTCTCTCCGTTTAAGCACTGGAAGATCGCGCTGTGTTCGCTGTCTACAGGAAGAAGACGCACATGGTAGGAACGGATCAGCGGCATGATGATATGGCCCGCTGTCACAAGCGTCTCTTTGTTGGCCAGGGCGATATCCTTTCCTGCCTTGATGGCGGCGATGGTGGGGCGGATGCCGATCATGCCTACAACCGCTGTCACCAGGATCTGCACGTCGCCTTTTGTAGCGGCTTCCATCAGCCCGTTCATGCCGGATACTACCCGTACAGGAAGATCCCTGACCCTTATCCTTAAATCGTCGGCCTTTTCTTTCGACCAGACTGCCGCAAGTCCAGGCTTAAATTCCCGGATCTGCTGCTCTAAAAGGTCGATATTGCTCCCCGCCGCCAGCGCCGTCACCTGGATATCCCTGTTGTTTCTCACAACTTCCAGGGTCTGGGTGCCGATCGAGCCGGTAGAGCCGAGAATCCCTATTTTTTTCATAGCGCAGTTTCCCCCGTTTATCTTTTTGTGTAACAGTTCAGGATGGCGGGAAAACAGGGGCAAAAACAGGCGTTAAGCTTGCTTATACGCTTGCTTTTGCCCCTGTTTTCCCATCGGATGACATACGATGCTTCTTGTCCGGCCCTGGCCGGGCAAGAAGATGTGCCGTCCTGAACGGTTACCTTTTAGTAACTTAAAAATGTCAGGATGAAAAAGATCGCCGGAGCTGTGAACAGCATACTGTCAAACCGGTCCAGGATCCCTCCGTGTCCCGGTATCAGGTTTCCGTAATCTTTTACATTATGATTTCTCTTTACCGCAGATGCCGCCAGATCTCCGATCTGGGAAATGACCGCGGCTGCCCCGCAGGCTGCGGCGCAGATCAGAACAGGCGCTTCCATCTCTGTCATATTGCCCCCGAACGCAAGGCCATATACGCCTCCCAGGATAATGGCGCCCAGGGTTCCTCCTACGGCTCCTTCTATGGATTTTTTCGGGCTTAAGACAGGCGCCATCTTATGCTTTCCAAGGAGCATGCCGCTGCAGTAAGCAAAGGTGTCGCAGCCCCAGGAACTGATGAAGACCAGCCACACCGCGTACATGCCGTCTTCCATCATCCGCGTCTGGTAAAGGTAGGACAGCATGACCGCCACGTAAAACACGCCGAAAAACGCTCCCGTCACCTGGTCGGTCTTGTATGTGGGAAAAGTCACCACATACATGGTCATGAAAAGAAATACCGCGGCGATGATGACAAATTCGATATGCTGCTTTCCGTCGAACCACAGAAGGCCGTAATAGACCGCCGCCAGCAGATAGCCCATAGCTCCAAGGACGTTTTTATGGATCCCCAGGACCCGATAAAATTCAAAGAGTCCGGCCAGTGAAAGGATTCCCGTCACAAAGAAAAGTATGCTTCCGCCTTTGATCACTACCGCCAGAGCGATCAGGACGAGGATGATGCCGCTTAGCAGCCTTTTTGTAAACATGCATATCATCCCCTTCCGATCATTTTTCTTTGACTCCGCCAAACCGGCGGTCTCTGCTATTATACGCGATGATAGCCTTTTCCAATTCCTCTTTGGAGAAATCCGGCCACAGGCAGTCTGTAACATAAAGCTCCGTATAGGCCAGCTGCCACAGGAGGTAGTTGGAAAGCCTCAATTCGCCGCTGGTACGGATCAGAAGATCCGGATCCGGCATATCCGCCGTATCCAGATAGGAAGCAAAGGAAGCCTCTGTAAGGTCCTTCGGATCCAGTTTTCCTTCTTTTACGTCTTCCGCCATCTTTCTGGCCGCCCGCACGATCTCGTCCCTGCCTCCGTAGTTAACGGCAATGACAAAGGTCAGACCGGTGTTGTCCTTTGTCTCCCGTTCCAGACGGTTGATGCCTTCTACGATGTCTTTATCAAAACGGCTTCTTTCACCGATCATCTTCACTCTTACATTATTGGCTTTCGCGATCTTCAAAAGCCTTACCATATAGAAACGGAACAGCTGCATAAGCGCGCCCACTTCTTCTGCGGAGCGCTTCCAGTTCTCCGTGGAGAATCCGTATACTGTAAGATAGCGGATCCCCATCCTGGCCGCGATCTCCACCGTCTTCTCTACGGTCACGCAGCCTTCTTTATGTCCCATGGTCCTGGGCAGCCCTCTTTTCTTCGCCCACCGTCCGTTTCCGTCCAGGATCAGGGCTACATGCTGCGGGATCACCATATTCTCAAGATTATTTTCCATAATCATCCACCTTCCTGTATGAATCGCGATCGGATAAGGGGCGAAATCTCCCTATCCGCCGCCTGCCGGGCTTATCGCGCATAAAAGCAGGGCGGGTCCTGCTGTTCCCGCCCCGAATGTCTTCAAAATCACGCTTTTATACTGTCATGATCTCTTTCATCTTAGTCTCGACCGCTTTGTCGATCTTCTCGATCATCTTATCTGTCAGCTTCTGGATCTTCTCCTCTGCCTCTGTCTTCTCATCCTCTGAGATCTCGTCAGCCTTTTCCATCTTCTTGAAAGAATCATTGGCATCCCTGCGGATGTTGCGGACTGCTACCTTCGCGCCTTCGCCTTTCTTCTTCACGTCTTTTGCAAGCTCTTTTCTGCGCTCCTCGGTCAGCTCCGGGAATACCAGGCGGATCACGGAGCCGTCGTTTGTGGGATTGATCCCCAGGTCAGATGTAAGGATCGCCTTCTCGATGGCCTTTAACAGGCTCTTTTCCCACGGCTGGATAACGAGCATCCTCGCTTCCGGAACGGAAACGTTGCCTACCTGCTGGATCGGCGTCGGAGTGCCGTAATAATCCACCCGGATCTTATCCAATACTTTTGGATTCGCCCTTCCTGCGCGGATGGATGCATACTCGTTCAGCAGTGCGTCCAGCGATTTGTTCATCTTGTCCTCATAAACCTGAAATTTCTCCTTGTCCATAAAATCCTCCTGTTACACGGTCACTACTGTGCCATTTATTTTTCCCTGCATCGCATTGGCAATGCTGTCTTTTTCATTGAGATCAAATACCGCCATAGGCATCTTGTGCTCCATGCACATGATAGAAGCGGTCAGATCCACTACCGCAAGCTTTTTCTCGATCACTTCCTCAATGGAAATGGTGTCGTACTTTTTCGCCGCAGGATTGATCTTCGGATCGCTGTCATATACGCCGTCTATGGCTTTTGCAAGAAGGATGCAGTCCGCCTCCATCTCCACCGCCCGCAGTACGATGCCTGTATCGGTGGAAAAATACGGGTGGCCGGTGCCTCCTGCGAAAAATACAACAACGCCCTCTTCAAAATATCCGTTCGCCCTGTCCTTGGAAAACAGCTCCGTCATGGAACCGCAGGCAAAAGGCGTAAGGATCGCGGTCTTCATGCCTTCTGTACGGAATATCTCGGAAGCGTAAATACAGTTCATCACTGTGGCGAGCATCCCGATCTGATCCGCCTTCGTACGGTCGATAGCATTGCTCGTCCGGCCTCTCCAGAAATTGCCTCCGCCGATGACGATGCCTACCTGGACTCCGGCTTCTACTGATATCTTAACCTGCCTGGCCACTTCGCGGACAGTATCTTCGTCAAATCCCGTCTTCTTTGGGCCGGCAAGGGCTTCCCCGCTGAGTTTCAGCAGCACTCTCTTGTTCTTCATCTGTCTGTCTCCTGGTTCTTATTGTCTGCGATCGCATGTCCGCGCCGCTTTCTGGCGTTCTGAGCGATCGCTGCTATTCCTTAATACTATAGCATAAATTTTTCCATTTGAAAAGGCCGGAGTGACCTTTATAGTCTGGCAAGCACCTCGTCCATTGGCAGGATGCTGGGAATACCTCCCGGCCGTTCTGTTGAAAGGCTGGCCGCTGTAGATGCAAAGGAAATGATCCCGCGGATCTCTTCTGCATCAAGATCCTGAGGCGCTTTTTGGACAGCCAGCAGACGGCTGACCGCGCTGCCTCCAAAAATATCTCCCGCCCCTGTGGTATCTACCGGCTTTACTTTCGGGCAGGAAACCCTGGCCGAAGCCTTTTTGTTGGCCGCGTATACCCCGTCGGGCCCAAGAGTCACCATAGCCAGCTTCACGCCGTATTCTTCCAGCAGCTTTTCAGCGCCCTTTTCCGGCTCTGTGATCCCCCACAAAAATTCCACTTCTTCGTCGCTGATCTTCACTACGTCAGCCTGAGAAAGTCCCCAGAGAATCGCTTCTTTTGCCGCTTCTTCACTTTTCCACAGCGGCAGCCGCAGGTTGGGATCAAAGGTGATCAACTTCCCTTTTTCTTTTGCGTAAGCGACCGCTTTTTTTGTGGCGGTCCCTGCCGGCTCGTCCGTCAGGCTCAATGTCCCGAAATGGAAGATCCTGGCCGTATCGATCAGGCTTAAGTCCAGTTCTTCAAAGGTCAGGCACGTATCCGCTCCAGGCTTTCTGGCAAAGCTGAACGACCTGTCGCCTTCCGGGCTGAAGGTTACAAAGGCCAGCGTGGTAAATACCGCCGGATCCACAACGATCCCCTTTGTCTCGATCCCCGCGTTTTCCAGCGTCTTTATCAGAAGCCGTCCGAAAGTATCGTCTCCTACTTTTCCCAGAAAAGCTGTTTTAGCCCCGTAAGCGTTTAAAGCGGCAAGAAAATTTCCAGGCGCTCCGCCGGGATTGGCTTTCATAGTCGGATATCCGGCCTCATCCGTTCCCAATGTGGCAAAATCAATCAATAATTCACCGATCGCAGTTACATCATACATAGTCGTGTTCTCTCTTTCCCTTTCTCTTATCCATATGGCGGATCCTGAAAGTCTTATCACCATAATACCTTTAAAATCCCTGGTTGTAAAGCGATAAACGCAGCCTGTCTTTATCTTTTGTAACCGTTGAGCCGTGTATCCTTTAACTGCCCCAGGATCGCTTCCACAGTCTCTTTATCCGCAAGTCCTTCTGAAAATGCGCTGGCGCTTCCTGCGGCGACGCCAAACAGGAACGCTTCCCGGAAGCTTCCTGTTTTCAGATATCCCGCCAGGAAACCTGCTACCATGGAATCCCCTGCTCCTACGGAACCTATCACCTGTCCCTCTGGCGCCGGGCTGTCGTAAGTTTCCCCGTTTTCATCGATCATCACCGCCCCGTCCCCTGCCATAGAGACTAAAACATTTCTGGCCCCCATCTGCTGAAGCTTCCTTGCGCAGGAAAGGATCTCTTCTTTTTCGGAAAGGTTCCTTCCAAATATATCTCCCAGCTCATGATTATTAGGTTTGATCAGGAACGGACGGCAGGGCAGGACGTTTACCAGAAGATCCCCTGCAGCATCTACTATGACTTCTATGCCTCTGTCCCGGATCCGTTCCATGATCTCGCTGTATACTGTGTCCGGAAGGGACCGGGGAATGCTTCCCGCCAGCACCAGAAAATCTCCCTTTTTCAGCCTGTCCAGGCAGCCATACAGCTCCTTCAGCGCTTCTTCCCGGATCTTTGGTCCCTGGCTGTTGATCTCGCTTTCTTCGTCGGAACGGAGCTTGACGTTGATCCTGGAATGGCCGTTTTTCAGCCAGATCATCTGCTCTTTAACGTTGGCCGCTGCAAGCCTCCTTCTGATCTCCTCTCCTGTAAATCCTGCCAGAAATCCCAGGGCTCTGCTTTCCACTCCCACATTGCTGAGGACCATAGAAACATTGATCCCCTTTCCTCCTGGAAATATCACTTCCTTTTCCGTCCGGTTCACCATGCCTGTCCGAAAATGATTTACTGAAACAATATAGTCCAGGGACGGGTTAAAGGTCACGGTATAGATCATTTTCCTTCTCCTTCCTTCATTGCGCTCTTTTTCACTCATAATATTCTGGAGTTTTCCATATGTCAATTACTTTCATCCACAGATCGAAAAAGTGGCGCCGCAAAATCATCGTCAGGTTTCATGTATAAAAATGAAGCTGCTGTTCCAGTAGATCATCTACTTTTGCAGCAGCTCCTTACGGATGTTCCTTTTTCAAATATCTTTACCTTACGGGGCACACGCCGCCCACGCATTCGGAATCCCCGATATCCAGTTCTGTCTCCTCGTGCTCGTATCTGGAAAGGAGGGATGGATTGAAGGCTTTCATCTTCTCTTTTCTCCGCTCATATTCGTCCTGGCTGATCTCTTCATAAGGCATCAGCTCATAAAAGCTGTCGTCGTAGCTTAAGAAGGACAGGGCGACCACGTCGTCCCAGTTGTCCCATACCCACTGCTCCACATCGTCCCATTCATTGTCTCTTACATGGATCGTAATGGAACAGTTATGATCTACGTAATGGGTCATGAACATCTTGTAATTTTCCAGCTGTTCGATAGCCGATACATCCGCCTTTACCCTTCCTGCCGGAGCCTTTACCGGAAACTCCACTACTTTTGTCACAGGGTTTAAAGGATCTTGGCCCACCTCCGGAAGCACCGGATAGCCCAGGTCCTCGCAGACGCGGCACAGAGGATCCGCTGCGGATATCCTTACTCTGCGGATATAATAGGGCGAATGGGAATAATGGACGCCGCTGGATACCGTAGGAAGAAGGGAAAGGGTCCCTTCCGGCTTGATCGTAGTGACCAGCAGCGGCACATTGCCGCCAAGTCTTGCCGCCATCTGCTCAGCCGCCTGATGGGCGGTCTTTCTTAAGCTTTCCAGAAGGCGGATCTGTTGGTCGCGGGACATGCCTGTGGCGTTGACCATATCCTGCCAGCCGGTAAGGGAGCAGCCTAAAAGCCTGTCTCTCTGCTGCACCGCGTTCCACCGATGCATTTCCAGCGCCCTGCAGGTCATACGGTATCCGGCTCTGGCGGACAAACGCTGCGCTTCCAGCAGCGCGGCCTCATCCAGACTGCCGTCTTTCACAAAGGCCATCACATTGACCGTCGTCAGGTTGCAGAGGCCGTTGCTGTCCAAAAGGATCTCGCCGCAGGGGTTGCAGCCGTTAAAGTTCGGCCTTCTCTTTGCTCCCGCTTCTTCATTGATCCACCCCGGCTCGCCGGAATAGCGCATCTGCTGCAGGTGCCAGTGAAGCTTGTCCCTTTCCGGTTTTTTCCGGTAATAGATGGAGTTGTTGCTCATCTGGCGGTGAGCGATAGTCTTGTCGATCTCCCAGCGCCCGCCGATCTGCTGATACAGATGGCTCTTTGCCTGGATACAGGTCTTGTCATCCGCATCGATCAGACCGATCTCAGACGTCCGGCGCACGCCGCCGGAAACCACGTTTTCGCCGATGATGTTGGCAATATCCAGAAGGTCGATCGGCTTTAGCTGGGACCAGACGGCGCCGTCTCTCTGGCCTGCAGCCCGGATCACCTTGTGGATCTTATCGATCATAGTCATCATGGAACCGTAGCCGCTGGCTGTTCCCCCAAAAGTCTTTAACCGTTCTCCCTTTGGCCGGATAGAATCATAAACTACGATCAGGCGGCAGATCCCCCGGTACTCCCGGTTGGTCATAATGTCAAAATAATGGGTCAGGGCCTGCGCCCAGCCTTCCTTGGAATCTCCCACTTCCAGAGTAGCCGTATCATGGGAAAATGTCAGATCCGTATATTCCAGCCTCTTGTCGTGGGGACGGGGATCATAGGATTTATGGAGGATCTCCATATCAGTCCGCACCGGCGGGAGCTTATCCGCATCCGCCTGGAGCACCCGGACTCCAACTCCGCTTCCTACCATCAGCAGATAGAACAGATCGTGGTACGCACTAAAATTGTCGATCACTGTAAAGGCGCAGTTATAGTTGGCCATAGGATACTGATCCGCAACCGGCGTTCCGCCTACCCATAAGGTGCGGCCGGATAAAAACTGCCTCATATGATAAATGTTGTCGAACAGCTTTTCCGCCTCATCCCTGGAGGTAGGCGCCAGAGAACAGTTATACTCTACCGCCCGGCATACGGTTTCCCACCAGAATTCCCGGCGTCCGATCCTTGGCAGATACCTGGAATAGGTACGGGAATATACGAACGCTCCCAGCTGTTCCATAGGGTTTGGAGCATGTTTGTATGGGCTTAAAAATTCCCGGCTAAGCAAACCTTCCTTGCGCGCGCCTCCCGCCCTTTCTTTCTCCTTTTCCATACGGTACAGGATATAAGCCTTAGCGGTCTGGTAATGGTGCTCGTCGAACAGCGTTTCCTCCACCGCGTCCTGTATGGTCTCAATATCCCAGATCTCTTCTTTTCTTTCCTTCAGTTTGTCCACCACGCACTGGGTGATGCGGGCCGCTTCCTCTTCGTCATGCTCTCCTGCGGCGGCAGCCGCCAGGGAGATGGCCCGCGTAATAAAATCAGCGTCAAAAGGAACTACCTTTCCGCTGCGCTTCCGTACATTCATCCGCAAAACCTCCGATACAAAGTCTCTATAAGTATTTCCTGCAATGGTCCCGGACATCCCTGGCCATTGCCGTCTCCTATATATAGTACCTCGAACGTCATCCAGTGTCAATATCTAGTATTCATTCACTGGAATATACAAAACGATTTTTGAAAAGGGCATCAAAACCCTTTCAGCTTTTCTGGCTCATGATCAGCATCTGGAGCCTGTTTTCAATGTTCGCAAAGCTTACGTCCGGGTCGTAGTCTAAAGGAAGGATCTGGGCGTCCGGATACATTTCCTTCAGTTTTTTGCAGATCCCCCTGCCTACTACGTGATTCGGAAGGCAGCCGAAAGGCTGCAGGATCACGAAAGCCCGGCACCCTTCTTTCGCATAATGAAGGATCTCTCCTGGGATCAGGATCCCTTCTCCGGCGTCAAAGGTATGCTGGATCACCGGATCGCTCTCCTTCGCAAGATCCTCGATGGTAGCGGCCGGCTGATACAGCGGGTGCCTGCAGGCGATGGAATCTGTGATGTGGTGGGCGAAACGGAACATCTGATTTGCCGTATGCAGCCACACCTTTTGTGCCGCTGGCTTTTTAATGTGGTACTCCCGGATCTGGGCGTACTGGTAAAAATAGGTTTTCTGGATCACGTCGGCCATCCTGGCCTCGATCACTTCGAAGCCGTTCTTTTCCAGGTAGTCTTCGATATCATGGTTGGCTCCCGGATGGAAATTCAGCAGATACTCTCCTACGATCAGCACCCGCGGTTTCAAAACGGAGCGGTCGTATTCTACGTTCTTCATGATATCGATCGCTTTTTCAAAGCCTTTCCTCGCTCCTGATACGCCCCGCTTTTCCAGGCCTTCCACCACCTGGTCCATGGCCTTTTCAAAGGCTTCGTTCGCGCTTCCCTTTACGAGTTCGTAAGGGCGGATCTTTCTTAACAGCTCTTCCAATACGTCGATCATAGGAAGGGCGCAGGCGATCCTGGCGGCGGTGAGCATGTTCATGTGAAAACCTGGATGTATGTTGTGGTAATCCTGATCGTCATTGGTGAGGATCGGCACGTGAGAAAATCCCGCGTCGTCCAGGGCTTTGCGCAAAAGGGATCCGTAGTGGGTCAGCCTGCAGTCTCCGATGTATTTTCCCATTCCAATGGCGACTTCCTTGTCGTCGTACCAGCCGCTCTTTAAAGCCTCCAGGGCCTCTCCGATAACGATCTGGGCAGGAAAACAGATATCGTTATGAACGTACTGTTTTCCCAGACGGATGGCTTCCTCCCTTCCTATGGGGAGAGGTTCCGCCTTGATCCCCTGGGCGGCCATGGCCGCGGACATGATCCGGCTGAAAGCGTGGGAGGTATTGGGAACCAGCACGATCTTTTCTTTTTTGCTGTCTT
Source organism: Candidatus Lachnoclostridium stercoravium (assembly GCA_019118365.1). Classification (GTDB taxonomy): domain Bacteria; phylum Bacillota; class Clostridia; order Lachnospirales; family Lachnospiraceae; genus Lachnoclostridium_A; species Lachnoclostridium_A stercoravium. The sequence continues at coordinate 37,334 of DWZA01000088.1, forward strand.
TTGTAAATTTGACCGGATAAGGATCCGGCAGCTCATGGATATCCTTCGCCGCTTTCCTCCTTCGGCTCATGGATATCGTCTCGATAAAGGATCCTACGCGGATGCGCAGAGGTCCCTGTATATCGCTTTCATCCATCTTCAGGATCAGCGGCGTCTTTCCGGAGATCTCCTTCATCAGCCGTATGATCTCGTCGGAAAGGTAGGCGTCGTGGCCGCAGCCGAAGCTTACGATCTGGACATATTCCAGATGATCCGACTTCGCCGCCAGTATGGCGGACGAAAGCATCCTTGCGTGGTAATTGTTTACTACATCCAGACGGCTCCTGCTTAAATCCACCTGATCCGCTTCCGGAAGGGAATCCGCAGTCAGCACTGGAATGCCCATTTTAATAAACATATCCGGAAGGCTGTGATTGACCAGGCTGTCGTTCTGATAGGGCCGGGAAGCAAGGACGACCGCATAGGCGCCTTCCTCCTTTACCTTCCTGCACACCTCTTCGCCTGCTTTTAAAAGTTCTTCTTTAAACTGTTTCTGCGCCTTATCGCCTGCCGCGATGGCTGCTTTTACATGGGACCCGGAAATCCCGAATTTATCTTTCATATAGGCCGTCAGCTGCCGCTCCCTGTCTTCGTCGGTATACCAGTGGAACAGCGGCGCGTCAAAGGGGATGCCCCAGCGTTTTTCCGGATCGTCGGAATTGCGCATCACGATAGGATAGCCTTTTACCACCGCGCACATAGACTGACTGGTAGCCTCTGTATTTTCCGACTTCACCGTCGTCACCGACGGCATAAAGATCCGGTCCACCCCCATTTCCGCCAGACTGCGGACATGGCCGTGCACCAGTTTTGCCGGAAAACAGACCGTATCTGAAGCCACTGCGGACAGACCGTTTTCATACATTTTTCTGGTGCTTTCCGGAGAGATCTTTACGTGGTAACCAAGAGATTTCCAGAATACGGTCCAGAAAGGCATGGTCTCCCAGAAAGAAAGGACTCTTGGAATGCCGATCGTGATCCCTTTGTCCGGTTCCAGGAGCGTAAACGGATAATCGGCAAACAGCAGCTTTTCCCGCACCTGGAAAAGATTGGGGATCTGATCCTTTTCCTTCTTCTTTTCCAGCAGCTGTTTTTTTACCGCTTCATCCTTCGGATCGCCCAGGATCTCCCCTCGCTCGCAGCGGTTATTGGTGATCCAGCAGTCTCCGTTGGAGAAACGGATGACCGTCCGCTTGCAGTGGTTTCCGCAGAAGGGACAGGGGAGATTGGCCTCCTGGGTATAGGAAAAGCCGTCCAGTTCATCCAGGCGGATGAACGTGCGCTCTGCCTTCTCCCGCTCCATATGTTCCTTTGCCAGCAGCGCGGCGCCGATGGCTCCCATAAGCCCCGGATAAGGCGCCCTCGTCACATTTTTGCCTATGTACTGTTCCATCGCCCGCAGCACCGCGTCGTTGCGGAACGTGCCTCCCTGGACGACGATCTTATCTCCCAGGCTGTCCAGGTTGGAAATACGGATCACTTTTGTAAATACATTTTCAATGATCGAACGGCACAGCCCCGCCATGATGTCCTCCGGGAGCTTGCCGTTGCGCTGTTCTGTGATAATGCTGCTGTTCATAAATACAGTGCAGCGGCTTCCCAGAGCAGCCGGATTCTCCGAAGAAAAGGCGGCCTCTGCGATCTTATCGTGGGGAATATTTAAGGTGGCGGCAAAATTTTCCAGGAATGAGCCGCAGCCGGAAGAGCAGGCCTCATTGACCAGGATATTGGTAATGATCCCGTGATCCAGCCATATGGCCTTCATATCCTGCCCGCCGATATCCAGGATAAAGGTCGCATCTGATACGTACTTTTCCACCGCTCGCGCATGGGCTACCGTCTCCACAACATGGTACTCCGCCTGAAACGCCTTATAAAACAAAAGCTCCCCGTACCCGGTGGTACCCGCTCCCAGGATCCTCAGATCCGCTCCCATCCTGCGGTAACGGTCCCTGACCTGGATCAGCGCCTCTTTGGCTACCAAAAGAGGTTCCCCTTCATTTGGCGCGTAAAAGGAATCCAGGATCTCTTCGTTTTCATCTATAAGAACAAATTTTGTAGTGGTGCTTCCGGAATCAATGCCAAGATAAGCCCGTACCGTCTCGCCGGGCTGAAACACACGGAGCTGCAGTTCTGCTCTCTGGTGCCGCTTCAGAAATTCTTCTTTTTCTTCTTCCGTCCAGAAAAACGGCCGCGTCTGCCCCTCCGGGCGCAGCTTGCGGATCCGTCCCAGCTTCTCTAAGTCGCCGGCCAGCTCTTCCATGTCAAAGGTCCTGGCGTCGTCCGCAAACATCTCGTTCAGAGAAAGGGCGGCTCCGTAAGCGATCACCAGCTCCGGACGGTCCGGACGGATCGTCTCCTCTTCTTTGAGGCCGAGGCGCTCGGCAAATACTCTTACAAGGACCGGGTTAAACGTCAGCGGGCCTCCCTCAAAGGCCACTGGTTTTTCGATATCAAGGCCCTGCGCCAGGCCGCCGATCGTCTGCTTCGCGATCGCATGAAAAGACGACAGGGCAAGATCCGGCCTGGCGATCCCCTGATTGATCAGCGGCTGGATATCCGTCTTGGCATATACCCCGCATCTGCCGGAAATATCATACACGCTCGTTCCCTTTTCCGCCAGGGCGTTAAAATCCTCCACATTTACCTTCAGTATGGAAGCCACCTCATCAATAAAGGCACCTGTGCCCCCGGCACATGTGCCATTCATACGCATATCTGAAACCTGGATCTTTCCCGTCGCTCCGTCCTTATGGAAGAAGATGATCTTTGCGTCCTGGCCGCCTAATTCAATGGCGGTCCGGACATCCGGATATTTTTTCTTCAGCACGATGGAGTTCGCCACAACTTCCTGTATGAAAGGCAGCCTTGCCGCTTCGCTGATACCGCGCGCTCCGGAACCGGTAAGAGCCATACGGACTCTCGCTCCCGGAAATCTCCGGCTCAGGGACCGCAGTACATAGATCACGCTCTTTAGCTGGTCCGCATTGTGCCTTCGATAGTCGGAATACAGGATCCTGCCGTCTTCCCTGACGGCGACCGCCTTTGTCGTCGTCGAACCTACATCGATGCCTATTAATAGCTGTTGGTATTCTTCTGTCATCGTTTGTTTCCTGACTCTCCTTCTCACAAAAAACTTCATCTTCACGGTATTATACTATATCCGCCAGATAGTTGCAAGTTTCGACAGGAAGCGGGAGCCGGGGAAAACAGGAGGTTTTTTGCTTCCTGCGATATTTTAACGGCAGGTTAATACTTAACGAGGTCTTCCAAGAGTTTCGTGGACATGATATAATATTAAAGTACTTTTCGTCGGAATCGGTCATAACAAGAACATCAAGGAACACAAATGTATGATTGAAAATTTCAAGGAGGATGATCATGGCTGACTCAGAATTCAACGGCAGATCTTTACAAGAATTATTAAAGAAGCAGGGAACGCTTCCGCCTGACCAGGCTCTGCAGATCATGGACAAACTTTTAGAAAATCTGGAATCGATCCACAGATCCGGCACACTCGTCCTGGACATCCGCCCCTGCAACATCTTTCTTTCAGAAAATGGAGATGTCAGGATCACAGATTTTAATGCTTCTGTCTCTATTGAAGATGCAAAAAAACGCAGAGCTCTTGTGATGGATCCCAGGTACGCCCCGCCGGAACTGTATGGGATCAGGGCTGATCTTGGAACATGGACAGATGTTTACGAGGCGGCCGCCACATTTTATCACATGATCACAGGCAAGGTCCCGCCGGAAAGCCTGGACCGGATGTCTGACGATTCCCTGGAACCGCCGTCCCGGTCAGGGATCCCGCTGTCCAGGAAAGCAGAAAAAGCGCTCATGGCCGGGTTAAGCCTTTCGGCAAAGAAACGGATCCAGACGGCTGAGGAGTTTCGCCGGCAGCTGGCCGGAAGGTAGGGAAAAACACATCATCCGAGAAAACTGATGTTTCTGCTTTCCTGCAGGGCAAAAGAGGGCCGGCGCGCTGCGCCAGCCCCTACTTATTTTGTTCAGATCGTTCCGTTTTACATTAATGACCGGTATAAAGCCGCGATCTCTTCCACGCTTGTATCTCTTGGATTTCCCGGACAGCATGCATCTGCGAAAGCGGATTCAGCCAGGAACTGTACATCCTCTTCTTTTGCGATCTCTTTTAAGTCCGCCGGGATCCCAACGTCCTGAGACAATTTCTTCACTGCATCAACCGCTGCCTTTCTGTATTCCTCACAGGTCATGGAATCAACGCCTTCCACTCCCATCGCTCTTGCGATCTCGCGGTATTTCTCTCCTGTAGCCGGAGCGTTGTACTCCATAACTGTCGGAAGGAGGATCGCGTTGGCAACGCCATGAGGCGTGTCATAAACAGCGCCAAGGGAATGTGCCATAGAATGTACGATGCCTAAACCTACGTTGGAGAATCCCATTCCGGCGATATACTGGCCTAACGCCATGCCTTCGCGGCCTTCTTTTGTATTCTCCACAGCTCCTCTCAGATACTTGGAGATCAGTTCGATCGCCTTTAAATGGAACATATCTGTCATTTCCCATGCGCCCTTTGTAATATAGCCTTCGATCGCATGTGTCAGGGCATCCATTCCAGTTGCCGCAGTCAGGCCTTTTGGCATGGAAGCCATCATTTCCGGATCGATCACTGCTACCACCGGGATATCGTGAGTATCGACACAAACGAATTTTCTCTTCTTCTCCACATCTGTGATAACATAATTGATGGTAACTTCAGCCGCTGTGCCTGCAGTAGTCGGAACGGCGATGATCGGAACGCTAGGGTTCTTTGTAGGCGCTGTGCCTTCCAGGCTCCTTACGTCCTCAAATTCTGGATTTGCAATGATGATGCCGATAGCCTTTGCCGTATCCATGGAGGAACCGCCGCCGATAGCGATCAGATAATCAGCCTCAGAAGCCTTAAACGCTGCTACGCCAGTCTGCACATTTTCAATTGTCGGATTTGGCTTGATATTGGAATATACCTCGTATGCCAGACCTGCTCCATCCAGCACGTCCAGAACTTTTGCTGTCACTCCGAATTTGATCAGATCCGGGTCAGAGCATACAAATGCTTTTTTAAATCCCCTTGCTTTTGCCTCCGCAGCGATCTCTTTGATCGCTCCTGCTCCATGATAAGATGTTTCATTCAATACGATCCTGTTGCTCATACCATTTCTCCTTTTCTTTTGATGATGATACCAGGACTGCAAAGCGCCTAAGGGCAAAGCGGTCCGGCATCAAAGATGTAAGATGCTTCTGTTTATGATAAAATTTTAACATTTCATATCCATATAAAACAAGTGACACATCCCAGGATGTGTCACAAATGTTACATTTTTTAATATCTGTAACTTCGTAACAGTTCAGGACGGCGGGAAAACAGGGGTAAAAACAGGCATTAAGCTTGCTTATAAGCATGCTTTTGCCCCTGTTTTCACATCGGACAGCGTGCCCCCTAGGGTATGGACATCCGATGCTTCTTGCCCGGCCTTGGCAGGGCAAGAAGATGTGCCGTCCTGAACTGTTACGTAACTTCAATCTTCGCCCTCACTCTTTCAGAAAAGAAAGCAGGCTGTTAAGCCTTTCCGGAAGCGCCTGTATCATCAGTTCCGCCATTTTTTCAGGCTCCTGCCTCATGCCGTTTTTCACCCATTCGACCGTCATGAGGATAGATCCATGGCAGTACATCCTGAGGAGAAAATCCACGTCCTCCTCCAAAGGCTTTTGCTGCTTTTTCACAAGGATCTTTCTGTAAAATTTCAAAATATATTCGTAATCATAGCTGATGAGAGAATTTTGATCGTTACATGCAAAGGCGCAGGTAAAAAACGTCCGCTCCGCCTGTATAAACTGAAATTTTTTCGTAAGCCCCTCTTTCAGCGTCAGGCTGACCCCCATTTCTTCAAAGGACTGCTGCACCAGCTTTTCAAAATACCAGTTCACCAGATCGTATTTATCCTGAAAATTCCTGTAAAAGGTCTGTCTTGTCAGCCCGCAGTCCGCCACGATGTCCTTGACCGTGATCTTGTCAAGGGGCATCCGCGCCATAAGATGTTTGATCGCTTCCGCCATGCGGTATCTTGTCTTGTCATTATCCATAAACCGTCTCCCCCATGCTTTTCTCTAAAGCACGTAAAAATATGATCCCGCTGCCGCTACAAGATAAAGAACTGCGCGGCGCAGAATACCAGGAACAGGATCATTCCCACATTAAAGAACACCGGCACATATGTAAAGCGTCCCGGTATCCGGACAGCGGCCGGGAGAAAATGTATCTTTCCCATAGCGCAGACGCATATCAGCAGGATGATCCCTACAAAAGCAAGAGCCATCAATCCCAGTCCGTACAGTACAAGAAGCAGATAAGCCAGCCAGTGTTCCTGCACGACCATCACAAGCCCATTCATATCCCCGGCCTCAGAAAGCTCCAGAAAACGTCCGTAATCCATGTGTTTCATAAGCCCGCCTGCAATGATGGAGCTCATACCGTTGATGGTCATATGGAGCCCCATAGTGATCCATATCTTCCCGGTGCGCACATAAATATAGGCAAAGATCATGCCCAGTCCGCAGGCATAAAAGAACTGGTAAAAATTCCCGTGGACAACGCCGAACAGCACGCCGGATACAATGACCGCCCGAAGTTCACCGAAACGGATGATCCGGTCGATCAGGATCTTGCGGAACATAAGTTCCTCCATCACTGGAGCCAGGATCACGGCAAAAAAGATGATCAAAAACCAGTTGCTGTCCATGATCAGCGTAAATACGTCGTTGACCGATTCTTCCCCCATCTTCCTGCTCAGCGCGTTCATCAGACCATTTCCAATAAAATTCCCCGCTTCCATGACGCCCATTGCGATCACAAAAGCCGTAAGGATCGGAAGGAAGCCCCATCTCTCCTTTTCCAGTCCTTCCTGGCAGAAGCTTGCGCCGCCTTCGGGAAAAGTATCCGGATCCCCATATCCGGTTGTCATATTTCTTACGACCAGCCAGAAAACCGGGAAACCGATCCCATACATAGAAATGATGGAAAGGACGATCTGGCGGTTCTGGTCGTCAAACACAGCTATGTTTCCAAAAAAGCCTGCAATGACGATCACTGCCAGCTGAACGGCAAAGGCTGCCGCTACAAACAGGAAAAACCCCAGGCCGAGCCTGGAAAAAGTTTTTCTTGCATGTTTCCTTACTGCTGCTTCATTCGCTTCCATCCTGTTTTCCTCCTGCTGCCGACATTATGCTCTTATTTTAATCAAAATCCCCGCTCCCGTCAATCGGACAATTGCCGGTTCCCACGTTTCCCCGCGTTTCTGTGTTTCCTGTGTTTTCCCTGCATTCTCTTACATTTTAAACGGCTGCTTTATAATGTCGAACCGATCGTTTATGATCGACCAGCCGGGACGGAACAGCTGCATGATATGCCAGTAACCCATTCCTTTCAGATGAAATTCTTCCGCCAGATCCATAGACGACCATACGGATCTTGCGTCTTCAAACCAGACCTCGTGGTTGATCCCATACTGCCAGTAACGGTAATAAGGCGCCTGCGCCTTTTCATCAAAACGGATCGGCACCCCATAGTCGATGGCCAGCTGGACCGCTTCAATATTTCCCATAGTCCTCGCCTTTGTCACTCCCTGTTCAAAAGGAAGCGGCCAATTATATCCATAGTTCGGCATTCCCAGGATGATCTTTTCTTCCGGGATCTCCGTCACAGCATATTCCACCACGCGGCGCACCATGTTCATTGGAGCGACCGCCATAGGCGGCCCGTAGGTATATCCCCATTCATAAGCCATGATAAACACTTCGTCTGCCGCTTCTCCCAGCCCCCGGTAGTCCATCCCTTCGTACAGCAGACCTCTTTGGGCAGCCGATGTCTTTGGCACCAGCGCGACCGATACCCGGTAGCCAAACACATTCATCACTTTTCTTATGCGCTCTACAAACGCAGTAAAAAGATCTCTGTCTTCCGGAAGGACATATTCGAAATCCACATTGATCCCGCCGTACCCTTTTTCTGTCACTTTATCGCCCAGATTCCATATCAGCCGCTCCTGTATCCGGCTGTCGTGAAGCATCCTGGAGATCAGCATATTATTAAAATGTCCGTCGTCTCCCAGAGGAGTCAGGGTAAGGACCGGCATCGTCTGATACTCTTTTGCCCTTTCGATCACCCAGCTGTCGTCTGTAAAAGGAGGGATCAGTTCTCCCCTTTCCGTAAATCCATAAGAAAATACCGGAAGTTCCGTCAGGTACGGCAGCGTCTGTTCCAGGACCCATTCGCTGATAAAAGGATAGGCGTACCCGCAGGTTGCTGCAGCTCTCTTTATTCTTTTAGGCTGGATATCATTTTGGACCACCAGCGCCTGGCCCACTGCCAGCCGATAGGGATATTCGATCTGATTGTCATAGACCAGCTGGTTTACGTCTTCCCCGAATCGGGAGGCGATCTGGTCTACATTATCCCCCTCTGATACAAGATAGATTTCCATAGGTCTTCCGCTCTTTTTTGTTCTCCCCTTATTTTATGCCGGAAAAAAGAAAATGCGCGCGCAAAAGTCCCTGATGAAAAGCCGGAGATCAGCTGTACCTGGCTGTTTTTAGGACCAGCCGTCCAGTTTGGGATTCTCAGTACGGGTGACAAGTTATTTTTGAGATTTTAGGCCGTAGTAGTAGACGCACTGTACCACTGCAAAAGAGTTTTTTGCATTTTCATCTGTACCTTTATGCCGCATGGTACACCCTGGATTTTACTTTTTGTTATATGTAGCCGTACTTATCGGCTAAAGGTACGGATATGAAAGATATTTCCAAATCCATAGCGGTACTCAGCTATCAAAAGTACGGATAAAAAGGAAATTTTTAGTTTCATAGCGGTACCCAGCCGCTAAAAGTACGGATAAACAAGAAATTTTCAGTTCCGCAGCGGTACCAGCCGACTAACGGTACGGATGAAATATGCGTTTCTGAATCCTCAAACCGTCATAGCGCTTCTCCGGCAAAATCCGTTGTGAAGCCCATTTCACCGGATGTAAGGAGCCATTTCCAGGCGGATAAAATACCCCTGCTCATGGCTGCAGACCGGGCATACCGCCGGCGCGCTGGTTCCTATATAAACAAATCCACAGTTCAAACACATCCAACCTGTTTCCATTTCTGAAACAAACAACTGCCCTTTTTCCAGCAGATCCGCAAACAGCTGAAATCTGTCCCCATGGATCCGTTCAATCTCTGCGATCATCTGAAATGCCGAACTGATCTGGGAAAATCCCTCTTCTTTTGCTGTCCGGGCGAACTGGCTGTACACTACATCGTGTTCTTCATATTCATTATGCCTTGCCGCCTTTAAAAGATCTAAGGTCCTGGAATACGTATCTATCGGATATCCTCCGTCAATACATATGGTTTCCCCTGTCATTTCAGCCAGATAGTTATAAAAAATTTCTCCATGCTCTTTTTCCTGACCTGCTGTAAATGTAAATACAGCTTCGATCACCGGAAGTTTCTCCTTTCTTGCCGCCGCAGCTGCAAAGGTATAGCGGTTCCTGGCCTGGCTTTCGCCTGCAAAAGCCCGCATCAGATTTTTTGCAGTTTCACTGCTTTTTAAATCCATCATTACCAACTCCTCCTGTTTTCATGATTGCTGCAATTTTATACATGCAATTAATATCCCTTTTTACAGGAAATTTATACCGGGACATGACAATTTATAAAAAACAGAGGACTCTATGGGTATGAAGATATAAAAAACAGCTGATGAGAATCTTTTCCCATCAGCCGTCTTAAATTTAATACTTATATAGTAATCCCGTCTTCATCAGCCTTCTTCAGCATCCAGCTTGGAAGCCCTTGCTTCCACTTCTTTCTTCTGTACGTCGCCAGGAGCCTGCTCGTAGCGGCTGAATTCGTATTCAAATTCGCCGATACCGCCGGTCATGGAACGAAGGTCTGTGTTATATCCAAATAATTCGGACATCGGTACGTCTGCCTCGATGATCTGTTTGCCGTGGTGGTTGGAATTCATTCCCAGAACACGGCCTCTTCTCCTGTTCAGATCGCCCATAACATCGCCTGTAAACTTGTCCGGAACTGTAACCTTCAAGGAAGCGATCGGTTCAAGGAGAACTGGATTTGCCTCCATAAAGCCCTTCTTAAATGCCAGAGTAGCAGCCATCTTGAAGGCCATCTCGGAGGAGTCTACCGGATGGTAAGAACCATCTACAAGCGTAGCTTTAACGCCTACTACCGGATATGCAGCCAACGGTCCTTTCAGAACGCACTCCTGGATACCCTTTTCTACTGCAGGGAAGTAGTTCTTCGGAACAGCGCCTCCGAATACTCTCTCTTCAAATACATATGGTGTCTCCAGGTCGCCGGACGGCTCAAATTCCATCTTAACATCGCCGTACTGTCCGTGTCCGCCGGACTGTTTCTTATATTTGCCCTGTACTTCCACTTTCTTTCTCAGCGTCTCGCGGAAAGCGAATTTCGGCTTGCTGAGTTCTACAGCAACTTTATAGCGGTTTGCCAGTTTGCTTACTACAACTTCCAGCTGCTGGTCGCCGATACCGTAAAGGAGGAGCTGGCGGTTTTCCTTGTCGTTCACTGCCTTTAAGGTCAGGTCTTCTTCCATCAGTTTTGACAGTGCGCTGGAAACCTTATCGTCGTCGCCCTTATTCACTGTCTTATATCTCATATAAGTATAAGGTGTGGAGATCTCCGGCTTGTGATATACGATCGGAGCGGATTTCAATGCGATCGTATCTCCGGTCTGTGTAACCGTCAGTTTGGATACCGCGCCGATATCGCCGGCCTTCAGCTCCGGAACCTCGATGGCATCCTTGCCCCTCAGGACATAGATCTTGCCGACCTTCTCTTCTGTGTCTTTATTTACATTGTAAATAGTGCTGTCTGGCTTTAAGACGCCTGTACAGATCTTCATCAGAGAATACTTTCCAATGAACGGGTCTACGATAGTCTTAAATACTCTTGCAGACAGGGAAACGTCGTCGTTGTATTTTGCTGTGAAACGCTCGCCTGTGGATACGTCCACGCCAACGCACTCATATCTGTCCGGAGTCGGGAAATACTTGTCGATCGCCTGTAAGAGGCCGCGGAAGCCCTGGCAGTTGATGCCGGATCCTAAAAGCACCGGAACGATGCTGCCGTCGATCACGTGCTCGCGCAGAGCCGCTGAAATCTCTTCCTGGGTGAACTCTTCGCCCATAAAATAGCGCTCCATGTACTCTTCGCTTGTCTCAGCAACAGCCTCGATCAGTGCGTCTCTGGCGATGCTCAGGTTCTTCTGTACATAGTCCGGGATATCGCACTCTTCATAATCGCTCAGATTTGTAAAGCGGCGTCCTGCCATCTTTACAACGTTTACGAAACCTACAAACTTTTCATTCTCGCGGATCGGCAGCTGGAACGGAGCGATCTTTCTTCCGAACTGCTTCTCCAGCTTGATAACCAGCTCACGGTAGCTTGCATGGTCGTCGTCCATATTTGTAACGAAAATAAGTCTTGGAAGATTGTACTTATCGCAGATCTCCCATGCTTTTTCCGTACCTACTTCAATACCAGCCTTGCAGTTCACAACAATGATCGCCGCATCAGCTACGCTGATCGCCTCTTCCACTTCTCCTACAAAATCAAAATAACCTGGAGTATCCAGAAGATTGATCTTGATCGGTCCGTCTTCACCCTCATATTCCAGCGGGATCAGGGATGTGGAAATGGAGAACTGTCTCTTTATCTCTTCTTTATCATAGTCGCTGATAGTATTTCCATCAGTCACTTTTCCCATTCTCTTTACAACGCCTGTCAGATAAGCCATAGCCTCTGCTGCTGTCGTCTTTCCGGCGCCGCCGTGACCTAATAATACTACGTTGCGGATCTGTTGTGTCCCATATACATTCATAATATGCTACCTCCTGTGCAAAATTTTAGCCCATGTGTATATTCTACTAAAAAATCAGACTTTTTACAAGCAAAAATCTGCGAATTTTCACAATTTTTATAATAATTCAGCCGTGCGCCAGGATATCCGGGAAGACGCAGGAAAAGCTTGCTTTTCTATGCGGCTGACTGGATATCCTGGCATAGGGATGATAATCCCTGCTTCCTGGACGCATGATATGCGGACAGGAAGATTCAGCTTTTTAGATTTAAAGTTTTAAAGTTTAATGTATGAAATCATTGACAATCCCGTTCCCATCATTTACAATCAGCCTTATCAGTGCGAACTGTCCGATCCGGCGATCTGCACCGTCGGTGTTTTTGCCGGTTAGACTATAATTATTTATTATGATACCTGGGGCAGAATACCGTTCGAGCCCAACATCTTATTTCAAAGGAGTACATGACCGATGATCATTATCATGAAACCAGACGCCTCGAAAGAGGCTGTGAAAAAAGTAACCGACCTGATCGAATCCAAGGGGCTGCGCGCCCATCTTTCCGAGGGTACTCAGGTGACGATCGTAGGCGTTGTAGGCGATAAAACGCTCCTGGCCGACTCAAATCTTGAGCTGGCTGAAGGCGTGGAAAAGATCGTTCCTGTTACAGAATCTTATAAGCTGGTCAATAAAAAATTTCATCCGAACCCGTCCTATATTTCTGTGGGAAATGCGGTGATCGGACCGGACACCCTTACGATCATGGCCGGTCCCTGCGCGATCGAATCCAGCAAACAGCTGCTGGATACAGCCATAGCTGTAAAAAAAGCTGGAGCTGCGATCCTCCGGGGCGGCGCTTATAAGCCCAGGACCTCCCCCTACTCCTTCCAGGGCCTGGAAGAGGAAGGCTTAAAATATATGAAAGAAGCCAGAGAGGCTACTGGACTGGCTGTTATCTGCGAAGTGACCAGCCTCCACGCTCTGGAGACAGCTGCGAAATACGTGGATATGATCCAGATCGGAGCCAGGAACATGCAGAATTTCGAGCTTTTAAAGGAAGCCGGAAAATCCGGACTCCCCGTTCTTTTAAAAAGGGGGCTTGCTGCGACGATCGACGAATGGCTGAATGCCGCGGAATACATTATCTCGGAAGGAAATCCCAATATCGTCCTGTGCGAACGGGGGATCCGGACCTATGAGACTTCCACCAGAAATACTCTGGATCTGAGCGCCGTGCCTGTGATCCGCCGCAAGAGCCACCTTCCGGTGATCGTAGATCCCAGCCACGCCACAGGTGTACGGGAATATGTGGCTCCTCTGTCCAAGGCAGCTGTCGCCGCCGGAGCTGACGGACTGATGATCGAAGTTCATCCATGCCCGGCCTGCGCCCTGTCCGACGGTCCCCAGTCCCTGACATTTGACGATTTTGAAAAACTTACCGCAGAATTAAAACCTTATGCCAAACTTGCAGGAAGGAAGTTTTAATCATGGAATCCATTGTCGGTTTTATCGGCTTCGGCCTGATCGGAGGCTCCATCGCCAGGGGATTAAAAAGATCCTGCCCGGACATCCGTATCATGGCCTATATGAGGACACGCTCCAAACTGGAGCAGGCGTTTAAAGAAGGCGTTGTGGACGAGATCCTGGACGGAGTGGACGAACGTTTAAGCTCCTGCACCATGATCTTTCTGTGCACCCCTGTAGAATATAACGCTTCCTATCTTTCCAGCCTGAAGCCGCTTATACGGCCCGGCACGATCATCACAGACGTAGGAAGCACAAAGACAAGTATCCATCAGGCTGTCTCTGCTCTTTCCATGGGCAGCTTCTTTATCGGCGGCCATCCCATGGCCGGCTCGGAAAAGACGGGTTATGAAAATTCTACCGACCACCTTCTGGAAAACGCCTATTATATGATCACGCCATCTCCAGAGTCCACGGACGAACAGATCGGACGGCTGGTAGCCGTCGCCGAGGCTCTGGGGTCGATCCCAAAAGTGATCAGTTACCAGGAGCACGATATGGCTGTAGCTGCCATCAGTCATCTCCCCCATATCGTGGCCTCCAGCCTGGTCAACCTGGTCCACGATTCTGACAGCCAGGACGGGATCATGAAACAGATCGCAGCCGGCGGTTTTAAAGATATCACCCGGATCGCTTCCGCTTCGCCTGAGATGTGGGAGCAGATCTGCATGACAAATACTCCTAACATTTCCGATATGCTGAAACGATATATCCATTCTCTGGAACAGGTGTTGGAAGCTCTGCAGGCCGGGGACAGCCAGGCAGTATACCGCCTGTTTGAGGACTCCCGGAGCTACCGCAATTCCATTTCCGACATTTCCAGAGGCGCGATCGAGCCGGAATATGCATTTTCCGTAGACATTGTAGACGAAGTAGGATCGATCTCCACCCTGTCCGTGATCCTTGCCGCCAAGGGAATCAGTATTAAAAATATCGGGATCAATCATAACCGGGAACATGGAGAAGGCGCTCTGCGTATCTCTTTCTATGATGAAGCTTCCATGGAAGCTGCCTGGAAGCAGCTTACCCATTACAAATACGAACTGATGAAAATATAGTATCGACATAAAAGGAGACATTATGAAATTCAGAAAAATTTCTCATTTAAAGGGGGAGCTCCGTATCCCCGGAGACAAATCCATTTCCCACCGCGGCGTTATGCTTGGATCCATTGCAAAAGGCACGACCCGGATCTCTAATTTCCTGCAGGGCGTGGACTGTCTCTCTACTATCTCCTGCTTTTCCCGCATGGGAATTGAAATCGAAAATTCCGGAGACGAAGTGCTGGTCCATGGGAACGGCTTAAGAGGTCTGAAAAAACCTTTTCCGGACAATATTTTAGACTGCGGCAACAGCGGCACCACTACCCGGCTGATCTGCGGTATCCTGGCCGCCCAGGACTTTGACGTTATCCTGACCGGGGACGCTTCGATCCAAAAAAGGCCGATGAAACGTATCATTGATCCGCTCACCGCCATGGGCGCGGATATTTCCAGCGTAAAAGGCAACGGCTGCTCTCCTCTTGCGATCACAGGCAGCCAGCTTCACGGCATCCATTATACTTCTCCCGTCGCTTCCGCCCAGGTGAAATCATCCATTCTCCTGGCGGGGCTTTATGCAGATGGGGAAACTTCCGTGACAGAACCTTATCTGTCCCGGAACCATACGGAACTTATGCTGGAGTCTTTTGGCGCTCAGATCAAAACCGGAGGCACTACCGCCAGCGTCCAGCCGGCAAAAGAGCTTTACGCCCAGGATATCCGCGTACCCGGCGATATATCATCCGCAGCTTTCTTCCTGGCCGCAGGACTTCTCGCTCCTAATTCTGAAGTTCTGATAAAAAATGTGGGGATCAATCCTACAAGAGACGGGATTTTAAAAGTGTTCCGCGACATGGGCGGAGATATCACCTTTGTTGACACCTGCGAAGGTTCTGGAGAACCTTCCGCCGATATTCTTGTTCGGTCTTCCTCCCTTCACGGCACGGTGATCGAAGGGGCGATCATCCCGACCCTCATCGACGAACTGCCTGTGATCGCCGCCGCTGCCTGCTTTGCCGAAGGAACCACTGTGATCCGGGATGCGGCGGAACTAAAGGTAAAGGAATCCAACCGCATTGAAGTGATGGTCAGAAATCTTACTGCTATGGGCGCGGATGTGGAGGAAACTGAAGACGGCATGATCATCCGCGGCGGAAAGCCGCTTCACGGCGCCGTCATCGACAGCCGCCTGGATCACCGCATAGCTATGACTTTCGCCATAGCCGGATCCATGGCTGACGGCGAGACAGAGATCCTGGGCGCCGAATGCGTCAACATCTCCTATCCGGGATTTTATGAAGATCTTGCCCGCCTGGCCCGCTGAGCATAAAGTTCCCTATGTGTTTCGCACAGTCATTCCGCTGACTCCGATCGCGATGGAAAAGGTTGGACCACAGGAAGCGATCCAAGTGACCCCCTAAGTGACCCCCTAAGTGACCCCCAGGATGCAATTCTTGCTTTCTGTACAGAGCCTTGCTCTAAGGCAGCGATCATGCACCATTGCGGCTATCAGGATTCAAAAAACTTTACGCGGAAATATCTTCGAGCGCTGCTTGAAAGCGGAAAGCTAAAGAAGGACCTCTGGCTTATTTTGAGCCATGGTCCTTCTTTGTTTTCAGGCTGCATCTTTCACAGCCCCATATATCCGATCGTAAACTGCAGGTCATGGGGCCGGCTGAGCCGCCTTCTTTTACCGGGCTGCATCCAGAGCCTGGTTCATCTGCCCCTTTAATGTAACTCCATAGATCTGGTCGATCAGGGCCTGAGCCTGACTTTGAAGCCTGGCCTTCGTTCCTGCATCTGCTCCGCCCATCTGATCGATCAAGGCCTGGGCCTCGTCCGCCAGCGCGTGGTCCTGTCTGTAATGTCCCACTGTATATCCTGGAGAAAGCACCTCAGAGTCGTCTCTTCCCGGCAGGTATTCGCCGTCTCCCTGGCTGTAAATCCCCTCAGACGGGGAAGCCTGAGCCACCGGTTCCGCAAAATCAGCTGGTTCCAGCCCTTCTACAAACTCGCTCATAGCGGTCTTCCAGATATTCGCCGGATATGTGGAACCCCACAGATTAGACAGGGTCTTCGGCTGGTCGTAGCCTACCCAGACTGCAAGGCTGTAGTATGGAGTGATGCCGCAGAACCATCCGTCTTTGCTGTTATTTGTCGTTCCTGTCTTTCCAGCCGCTTTTACTGGACTGTTCCAGCCCATGCTGCTGGCCGTTCCTCTTGTAACGACTCCCTCCAGGATATCCACCATAGTGGACGCGGCGTATTCGCCGTACACCTGGATCTCCGGGCTTTCTGTGTAAATATTGTTTCCTTCATTATCCAGGAGCATCATAAGGCAGGTCGGTTCCTTATACACTCCTTTATTGGCCAGGGCAGAGTATGCTCCCGCCATCTCTTCCGTTGTCACTCCGTATGTAAAACCGCCCAGGGAACTTGCCATGTAATAATCGTCAGGCACGATATTGTTGAAGCTCATCTTTGTCAGATAGCTCATGCCGACTTCCGGGGTAATGGCATGGTACACATACCATGCAACGCCGTTTAAGCTTCTCTCCACTGCCTGGCGGAGAGGCAGCACCTGGCCCGGAAGGTTCTCCACATCCGCTCCCTTTTCCTTGGCCGCATCCACGCTGATATTTTTCACAGGAGTATCCGGCGTATATCCATTGTCCAGAGCCGGCGCGTATACGATCAGCGGTTTTATCGAGCTTCCCGGCTGGCGGAATGACTGGAACGCCCGGTTCAGATTATAGGTATCTGCCTCCTGGCTCCTTCCGCCTACGATGGCAAGAACCTTTCCGTCCCGATTGTCCACCAGAGTCGCCGCCCCCTGCAGATCATAGATCCCATCGTCTCCAATATGCTCTTCAAAACCCAGCCCCTCGTCTACCGCCTGCTGCAGCTCATCCTGCTTCTGGGGATCGATGGACGTATAGATCTGGTACCCGCCGGTATAGAGCTCTTCTCTCGCTGCGGCGTAGGCTTCATCGTAAGCCTCTGAATAGGCATTATAATCGTCATAGCTGCTGAAGCCATACTGGAATTCAAAGCCATCCAGCTTCATCAGGTATCTGACCGCGCACTCGATCGCGTAAGTCGTCTCATAGTTGCGGAACTCGTACTTTGCTTTCTGGATAACGATCTCTTCTTTTATCGCCGTATCGTGTTCTTCTTCCGTGATATATCCCAGCTCCAGCATATCATCCAGGATCTTGTCACGCCGTTTCAGCGCGTTCTCCGGATGGCGGTAGGGATTGTAATAGCTGGGAGAATTGGGGATCGCGCAGAGATACGCGGTCTGGCTCAGAGTCAGTTCGGATGCATCTTTTCCAAAATATCCCATTGCCGCCGACTGAAGTCCATAAAAGGTGTTGGCATAGCTGATGTCATTGACGTAAAACTCAATGATCTCTTCTTTTGTATATTTCTTTGTCAGCTCCATGGCGATCAGGATCTCCTTCGCCTTCCTCTCAATGGACACTTCTCTTGTCAGGAACCGGTTCCTCGCCAGCTGCTGCGTGATCGTGCTGGCCCCGTGCACTTCTTCCCCTTCTGTCTTGAAGTAATTAAGGGCTACCCGGATGATCCCCCTCAGATCAAAACCGGAATTTTCCCAGAACGTCCTGTCCTCAATAGCCACGAACGCATTGATCGCATTCTCTGGAATACTGTCATAAGGCAGGTACTGGGAATCCTCGTCCTTGGTCAGCTTCGCGATCACCTCGCCCTGGCGATCGTAGATAAAGCTGGACTCCTGCAGGCGAAACGTCTCATAAGTGCTGTTCGCCACCAGTTCTACAGCCTCCTTTTTATACTCCTGATACATAGGGTATATCTTGTACACGCCGATAAAAACACATACCACAAGAGCCAGGACGCAAAGGATAAAAAGGGATCGGAACAGAAAGCCCAGCAGCTTAAACAGCGGGCGGAAAATGATCCCCAGATATTTTAAAACGATCCGGAAGAAGCGCAGGGCGATACATGGCCTTTTCTTTTCCTCAGCCTCTCCCCAGCCTCCGTCTTCCCGGCCGTCTCCCTGTTCCCATGGATCCGGATCTTCCTGATACCAGTTTTCATCCCGCGTATCGTATCCTTCTGTCCAGATCTTTTCATCCCGGCCGGAACCGGTCCCTTCTGTCGCTTTCCCCATCTCCTTCGGTTCTGTTTCTTTCCGTATATCCATACCTTCCTCTTTTCCGAACGATGTCACATTTAACGTCCGTTTCATTTTACCATACTTCCTACTGTTCTTCCAGTTATTTTTCCAGTTGACAAACAGGGAGGTCCTGTATTATGATTAGAGCCGTAAATAAACACAAACCGTTGAGAGAGACGAGTAAGCCTCCGGATGATATCACAGAGAGCCGCTGATGGTGGGATAGCGGTATGGAGTCGCTGGCTGAATGGACTTTCGAGGGCATTCCTGAACGGATCTTTCCAAGTATGGGATGACGGCTTCCGCAGCCGTTACCAGGGCGGCATATATGTTTGTATATGGAGAAAGTGGACTTTTGTCAATTTGAGTGGCACCGCGGATAGGTTATTCGTCTCAGGCATACATTATGCCTGGGACTTTTTTATTTCACAGGAAAGACTATATTGATTAATCAGGAGGACAATGATCATGAAGAAAAATATCGCAGCTTTCTTTCTCGCTGTAGTTTTTTTCCTTTCCATCAGCTGCTTCGGATCCCAGTCTGAAATAGCCTTCGCTTCCCAGGACGTAACGGCTGCGGACGGGGAATATACCATCGGTATCGAGCAGTTTGCTATCCATCCATCCCTGGATAACTGCCGGGAAGGCTTTCTCGCAGGCCTGGCGGAAGAAGGGTTCATTGAGGGAGAAAATCTGACGGTCATGTATGAAAACGCCCAGGCGGATACCGGGATCGCGGCTCAGATCTCCAACAACTTCGCCGCCAAAGGCGCGGATCTGATCTGCGGCATCGCCACAGTGTCCGCCCAGAGCGCCTACTCTGTAGGCAGGAAAAATGACATTCCCGTTATCTATACGGCTGTGACAGATCCTGCAGCCGCCGGACTGGCCGGCGCGGACGGCTCTCCTGTGGGAGAAGTCACCGGCACCAGCGACAAGCTCCCGGTAGAACAGCAGCTGGATATGATCCGGAAGGTCCTTCCAGACGCCAAGACCATCGGTATCCTCTATACCACCAGCGAAGCCAACTCTCTGTCCGCTATCGAAGAATATAAAAAGCTGGCTCCGGAATACGGCTTTGAGATCGTTGAGGGAGGCGTTTCCGCTTCCGCGGATATCCCTCTTGCAGCCGACAGTCTTCTTTCCAAAGTCGACTGCCTGACAAACCTCACTGACAACACTGTAGTTTCCTCTCTCCCGCTGATCCTGGACAAGGCTTCCAAACAGAACAAGCCTGTTTTTGGAAGCGAGATCGAACAGGTGAGAAGCGGCTGCCTTGCCGCTATGGGCCTGGATTATGTGGAACTTGGCAAACAGACCGGACGTATGGCTGCAAAAGTCCTGAAAGGCGAGGCAAAGGCCAGTGAAATCCCATATGAAGTGATCGAAGAAGCTGCTTTTTATGGAAATCTGGATACAGCTGCTGCCCTTGGCATCACCATTCCTGATGAGCTGATCTCATCTGCGGCGGAGGTCTTCTCTTCCGGTATGGACGAACAGCAGTCTCTGGCTGAAAATGACAAAGCCCAGTCTGTCAATCCGATCCTGCAGCTGATCCTGGGCATTCTGGAAGAAGGCCTTGTCTATGCAGTAATGGCCCTGGGCGTTTACATTACTTATAAGATCCTGGATTTTCCAGATCTTTCCGTAGACGGGACCTTTCCTATGGGATCCGCGTTTACCGCTACCATGATCCTTTCCGGTTTTTCGCCCCTTCTTACGCTTCCCCTGTCTTTCCTGATGGGAGCCGCGGCAGGCTGCGCCACCGGACTGATCCATGTAAAGCTGAAAGTGCGAGACCTCCTTGCCGGGATCATTGTCATGACCGGCCTTTATTCCATCAATCTGCGCATTGCAGGGGGCAAGGCGAACGTACCTATATTTGACCAGGAAACGATCTTTGACAACAGCTTCCTGTCCTCCTTTGTACCTTCGTCCCTGGCGCCTTTTACCATCACCGCGATCCTGCTGATCGTGACCCTGATCTGCAAGGTGCTTTTGGACCTGTATTTAAAGACCCGTTCCGGCTACCTTCTGAGGGCCGTAGGGGACAACGAAACTCTGGTCACTTCCCTGGCAATGGACAAAGGAAAGGTGAAGATCATCGGACTTGCCATCGCCAATGGTTTCGCCGCTTTAGCCGGCTGCCTCTACTGCCAGCAGAAATCCGGATTTGAGATCTCTATGGGAACCGGCACCATGGTCATCGGCCTTGCCAACGTGATCATCGGGACCCAGCTTCTGCGCCACTTAAGCTTTGTAAAAGCAACCACCGCCGTGATCGTAGGCTCCATCCTTTATAAGGCCTGCATCTCCTTTGCCATTTCCTTTGGACTGGAGGCATTCGACTTAAAACTGATCACTGCCGCCCTGCTTCTTATTATCCTGGTCATCAGCAACAGCCGGACAAGGAGGATAAAAAACCATGCTTGAACTGAAAAATATCAATAAATATTACAACGCCGGGACAGTCAATGAAATGTGCCTGTTCCAGGATTTTAATCTTTCCATTGACGACCATGAATTTGTCTCTGTCGTAGGGAGCAACGGCTCCGGAAAAACTTCCATGCTGAACATCATCTGCGGCAGCATTCCCGTCGACAGCGGCACTATTTCCATAAACGGACAGGACATTACAAAAATGCCGGAATTTGTACGCCAGCGCCGGATCGGCCGGGTGTACCAGAATCCCGCCATGGGGACCTGTCCCCATATGACCATCCTGGAAAATATGTCTTTAGCCGATAATAAGGGAAAGCCTTTTAATCTCCTTCCCGGAACAAATAAAAAACGGATCGATTTTTACAGAGAACAGCTGAAGACCCTGGGCCTTGGGCTGGAGGATAAGCTTCATGTGAAAGTGGGCGTTCTTTCCGGCGGCCAGCGGCAGGCAATGGCGCTTCTTATGTCCACCATGACCCCTATTGAGTTTCTGATCCTGGACGAGCATACCGCCGCCCTGGATCCGAAAACTGCGGAAACGATCATGATCCTCACAGACAGGATCGTGAAGGAAAAAAAGCTTACCACAGTCATGGTCACCCACAACCTGCGGTACGCGGTAGAGTATGGGGACCGCCTTCTCATGATGCACCAGGGACATGCGGTGGTAGATAAAAAAGGGCCGGAAAAAGCCGCGATGAAAGTAGACGATATTTTAGACCAGTTCAATGCCATCAGCATTGAATGCGGAAATTAACTTTTCGCAACAGTTCCGGACGGCGAAAAAACAGGGGTAAAAGCTTGCTTACGCGCATGCTTTTACCCCTGTTTTTACATCAGATGTGCCGTCCTGAAACAATTTTTTACAGGATCCCCAGATGCTCCAGAAGGATCTTAAATCCCAGGAAGATCAGGATGACTCCTCCTGCCAACTCCGCCCTTGCCTGATATTTTTCGCCGAAAATATTCCCCGCCTTTACGCCGGTCACAGACAGGGCGAACGTGATGATCCCGATAAAGGCCACTGCCGGAACGATCTCTACGTCCAGGAAGGCAAAGGTGATGCCGATGGCAAGGGCGTCGATGCTGGTGGCTACCGCCAGCAGAAACATTTCTTTTATTTCAAGGGAGGCCTCTCCTTCCATATCCGTCTCTTCCTCTTCTTCCTGCAGCGCTTCCCTTACCATGTTGATCCCAATGATCCCCAGCAGGATAAATGCGATCCAGTGGTCGATCGCCGTGATGGCGTTCCGGAACTGTATTCCCAGAAGATAACCGGCAAGAGGCATTCCAGCCTGAAAACCGCCAAACCACAGACCTACGGTCACCGCCTTTCCGGCAGTGATCTTTTTCATCGCCAGCCCCTTGCAGACGGCTACGGCAAAAGCATCCATGGAAAGTCCTACCGCCAGGATAAATAACGTAAAAAGGCTCATTATTCTTTCCTCCAGAATATTTCCCGGCAAATGGATGCTCATGCAGGGCATGGCCGCCGCTTGCCGGGTTTATCGTGCAAAAAGGAAGGTGTTCCGTCCTTTGAACACCCTCCTTATCTTAAGCGGTCTTTAGTGTATCATACCAGCGGTGGATTTGCAACAGGATTTTTATTCGCTGTCCTTTGCGTCGATCGTCTCTTTTGCCATAGCCACCAGGGAATCTCCCATGACCGGCTCGTCTCCTGTGGAAAGGAGCAGATAATCGATCCCGTTATCTTCCCAGGAAACGCTGTACATCATTTCTTCCTCCGGCTCTGCTGGAGTTCCGTCATCCTGGGGCGGAAGGCCGTAAGAGATCGTCACCTTTCCTTCCGCTTCCTCTTCTTTCATCGCCTCGTCCAGCTGGTAATCTGCCGGCACGAACAGATACTTGTTTTCTTCGTATTTCAGCTCCAGGCCCTTATATTCTTCCTTTCTGACTACATTTCCGTCTATCTTGTCTGTATTGAACGGCTGATTGGCAGTAAGCAGTACTTCCCTGTCTCCCTCCTGATAATACAGCATAAGCTCCGGCCTGACCTCCACCGCGTTTCCGCCTTCGTCGAAGCCTTCCACATCAGTCAGGTAGCCCTTTGCAAATGTCAGGCCATTATCATAAGACTCTTTTCCATAAGGCTCAAAGCCGATCCGTTCCCCGTCTTCCCTGACCTGGGAAAAGGCCGTATAAGTGACCTCATCCGGGTTTATGCTGCTTCTTAAGCCTGTAACCTTTCCTGCCGCCATTACTCCAAATGCAGCGAATATACACATAACTGCCGCCGCCAGGACCGTCTTTTTTACTGATCTCATCTTTACCATCGCGCCTCTCTCCTCATTTTCTTTTATTCTGCGGATCTCTCCCAGGATCTCCTCCTGTTTTCTGCTGCTTAAGGAAACCTTCTTTCCTTCCTCTTCCAGGGTTCTGGCCATGATATCGTCAAACGGTTCTCTCTTCATATCTTCCCTCCTGTCCGGATCTTTCCAGCCTTTCCTTCAGATTCTTTCTGGCCGTATACAGCCTGGACTTCACGGTTCCCTCCATGCAGCCCATGATGCGGGATATTTCCTTTGTGGAAAACTGATTGAAATAATACAGAACAATCACGGTCCTCTGCTTTACGTCCAGATCTCTCACTTCCGCCAGAAGATCTTCCCGCAGTTCCCGTTCCAAAGCCTCGTCCAGGGGATTGCCCTGAACCGTTTTTTCACCTATCTTCAGCACCTGGTCTGAGGGCTGTTCCCGGCGGTTCTTTTTCATATGGCGCCATGCCGTCCGGGTCAGGATCTGGAACAGCCAGCTTTCAAAAGCCCTTTCCTCTTTCAGCCGTCCTCTTTCCATATAGCATTTCAGGAACGTTTCCTGCACGATGTCCTCGCTGTCTGCCGTATTGCCGGTGATCAGCCATGCGGCGCGGAAAGCCTTTGCCTGATATTTGTGAAACAGCCATGCAAAGGCATCTTCCTCTCCCCGGCGCATGCTCCGTATGATCTCAATCTCTGTCCCATCCATAGCAGATCTCCTTTCTTTTTTGGTGCACCTGTATATAAGAGACACGAAAAGGGAATTTGGTTCATTTTTTTCAAAAATTTTTCTAAAAGCAAAGCCGTCCCCGCCCATTCAGACACGGCGCTCCGGAACAGCTTTTGCTCCGCCGCCTATGGCAGCATACGCTCTTTCTTACAATAACGTGCACAAAAGGATCTCCGCCGCCCCGCACAGTACCATTACCAGGATGGGGTCTGACTTTTTCCATCTGAGGATAAGGAAGGCCGCCGCGAAAAGGCAGGCTTCCTGCAGGTGAAAGTTTTCTGCAGTGAGCGCGGCACCCTCTCCAAAAAAGGTGGAAAGGATGACCGTAAGGCCGGCTCCCGCGATGAGGGCCACCACTCCTGGACGGAGGGCCTTTAAAACGCCTTTGAGCAGCTCCATTTTCCTGTATTTGAAATATACCCAGGCGATCATGGAAACAAGGATGCATGAGGGAAATACGCAGCCTGCTGTAGCCACTGCGGAACCGGCCATGCCGCCTACCTTTGCTCCCACGAAAGTAGCCGCGTTTATCGCTATGGGGCCGGGCGTCATCTGGGAGATCGTCACCAGATCCGTAAATTCTCCAAGGGTCAGCCAGCCGTGAAGGTCCACCACCTGATGCTGGATCAGAGGCATGGCGGCGTAACCGCCGCCGAAGCTGAAGGCGCCGATCTGAAAGAAGCTGAAAAACAGCTGAAGATAGATCATCGTTTTTCCCCCTTTCTATGAGCCAGGGTCCGGACCACTCCCAGAAGCCCGCAGCCAAGGATGATAAAGACTGCGTTTACATTTAAAAAAACAGACAGGAAAAAAGCGGCCGCCATAACCAGGTCGCTGATCCTGTCTTTCTCTTTTATCACTCCGCCGGCCATATCCCATACCACAGAGGCGATCACCGCCCCTACGCCCGCCTGCATACCGGCAAGAGCCATGGAAACGATCTCATTGGACCGGAAGGCGTCGTAAAAAAACGATATGACGGAAAGTATCACAAACGGCGGAAGCACCGTGCCAAGCACGGCCACAAAAAGCCCTGGAACGCCCGCCACCTTGTATCCGGTGATAATAGCCCCGTTTACCGCGATCGGGCCGGGAGCCGACTGGGCGATAGCGACAAAATCGAGCATCTCTTTTTCGTCGATCCAGTGGTAATCGTCTACAAACCGTTTTTTCATCAAAGTAATGATCACGTAGCCGCCGCCGAATGTAAACGCGCTGAGGATAAGAGTCGCGAAAAACAGACGGCCAAGGCTGACTTTCTTCTTTTCTTCCATTGCTTCCTCCTGGATCAGAAATATGTTCGGTTTCCGCTGCTACAGTCCCGCTGCCTGCACCAGCCACGCCACAACGGACGCTCCTACGGCCACGGTCAGAAGCCCTCTGTTAAAGTAGGCCAGCAGGACGGCCGCCGCGCAGCCTGCTGCTGCGGAAGCGGTGGAACCTGTAGAGGAAAAGATCGCCGGAAACGTCATCGCCGACAATACCGCATAGGGAACATAATATAAAAAAGACTGTATAAATACATTGCGTATCTTTTTCTTAAAGATCACCATCGGCAGCATCCGGATCAGATAGGTAGTCCCCGCCATGATAGCCACCGATGTGAGAACATAGGTCATATTGATCTCCATATTCTTATGCCTCCTGCCTTTCTTCCTGCCCGCTTTCCGCTTCCCCTTCCGGCTTTACCGGGAATAAAAGAGCCGCCGCGCCGCTGGCAAGGACTGTGATAAGGATGATCCCCCAGCCGCCGGAAACAATGGAAAATACCGGGACATAGGTCAGGATCAGGCTCATGGCCACTGCCAGGATCACAGTGAAGAGCACTGCCTTCTGATAACGGGCCACAGGGATAACGATAGCGATAAACATTCCGTAAAGGGCTATGCCGAGAGCGGAAGAAACGCTTTCCGGAAGCGCTTCCGTGACCGCTCCGCCCACAAAAGTCCCGCCTGTCCATCCGACGACAGGAAGCAGGATCAGCCCCGCCATATAGGAAGCGGTCACAGTCTTCGGCCTCTGGACCGCAACCGCAAAGATCTCGTCTGTAATGCCGTAAGAAATGCACAGCCGCTTCAGATATCCCATCCTTTCATCGATCTTCTGGGAAAGGGACAGAGACATCAGAAAATACCGGATATTGATCACCACCATGCTGACCACCAGCTCCAGATAGGTGCCGCCTGCCAGGATCAGGTTCAGTCCCGCGAACTGGCCCGCGCTGGTAAGATTTGTCAGGGAAATGGCCACCGCCGTCCACAGAGGAAGGCCGGAAAGCACCGCCATCATCCCAAAAGCCGCCGACACGGAAAAATATCCCAGGCAGATAGGGACCCCGTGGCGCAGGCCAAGTGTAAATTCTCTTCTGTTCATATTTTGTTGGATATTCCTTCCTTCATTTTCCGTAACAGTTCCCATTTTCCTAGATCTCACGGACCATACAGTACTGTTTCAAGCCAAAGTGCTTCTCTACAATGCCGAACAGCTTAAATCCAAAATGGCGGTACATGTCCACGTTCTTTTCATTATGCGTCTCCAGGGAGATCATCATCCGGTTCTTACTTGCATATGTAATGGCTTCCTCCATCAGCAGGGCGGATATGCCGTGATGCTGCATGGACGGGCGCACGGCCAGATAGATGATGTGCAGCCTTCTCTGCTGATGCAGCTGGTCGGTCCATGAAGAATTTAAGTAATCCCTTCCCAGTATAAAATGCCACAGGGTCCTTAAGCTCATATCCTCCTTGATCAGGTATTCGTCTGTCTTAAGCCTTGCCCGCATCTCTGTCAGGAAATACTGGATCGGATTCACATGGTCGCTGCTGTCCGCCACCACCAGGATCCCGTTTAAGTCTCTGCTGTCAGCATAGATCTCACAGTTTTCAAAAAACTCCGTCAGATCGCATTCAAATAATTCCGGGAGCAGGCGTTTTCTCGTATCCTCATCTGGTATCAGACTAAGATACAGAGGATCTTCGGCAAAGCATTCTGTCAGAAGCTCCTGAAGCTTCGGCAGGTCCTCTCTCTGCACCCGGTATAATTTCTGGCTTTCCATCATCGCACCTCTCTTATAAGCCCCTGTAACATCGTCATTTCTTCGATCATCTCTTCCACCGCTACTGTCATATAACGGATATCGTCATCATAGCACATCAGCTGGTTTTCTTCCACTTCTTCCAGGATCTTTTTTTCCTGGGAAAAGTCCTCGTTTTCCGCCTTGATCTTCTTTTTTAGGCTGCTTACTACGTCAAACAGATTTTCGTGGTGGACGATCCGTCCCGCTCCCCACTGGAGCCTTTTTCTATCCTGGGAAAGGACGTACTCGGTAAAATGGGAAAATACCTCTTTTTCAAACTGGAAGGCATAGCTGTTGTTGTCGATCTTATAGATCGCACGCAGCGCTTCTTTTCCGTCTCCTTCCTCCAGGCAGCGGATCGCCTCTTCCAGATAGGTCAGATTGTTCTGTACCGCCTCATGGGGAAACAAAACTCCATCCTGCCAGTCCAGGCGTACGAAATGATCCTGCTCCCTGCGGAACAGATCCAGAAGCCGCCGCTGAAGCTCTCTCTCCTCTTTTCTCTGCTCCGGGGAGGAGGACGCGCTTCTCCTGTTTATCTTCTCTACCTGTTTGTACAGGTCTTTTCCAAGTTCTTCTCCCTCCAGCAGACGTTTTACCAGGCGGTCCGCAGCCGCTTTATCTTCCTTTCCTGTAACCGGCTCGATGGTCCTTCTGGCAGCGCGGAACACCCTTTCCAGGTCCACAGGAGCTACCCGCGCCTGATCGAGCGCTATTAAAAGCAGGCCGTAGAGGCAGTGGTTAAACTGAAATACGTCCCTGTCATAGTAATCGTCGTTGTCAAACTGAGAGTGATAATGGGTTTCCATAAAGCTTCCCGCGCTGAATTCGTTGACGATAGACGGGATGCCTGATATGGCAATGGAAAAATCGTCGGACCAGGTTTCGATAGGCTTTCTCACCTCGATCCCGGCCGGATAGATCTTTTCCACATCCAGCTCTTCCGGCAGGCCGTCCAGGAAATCCTTCAAAAAACTGCTGTATTCGTAGGTCCCTCTCACAGCTCCCTTTCTTCCGTGGGCATGGGCAGGAAGCTCGAAATTCAAGTTCGCCATGACTTCCTTCTGCCACTGGGGCCGCACGCAGAACACCTGCTGCCACGCTCCCGTGGACCAATCGTATTTGGAATCTGTGATCCCCCACTCTTCCGCCGCCATAGCGCAGAAGACCAGGGTCTTTTTCGGCTTATAACCGATCTTTATAAGAGCGGCGCCGATCCCCAGCATCATGGCTACCGCGCAGTTATCGTCCTGGAAACCGCTGTAATAAGAATCATAGTGGGCGGACAGCAGGATCTTGTTGTCTTCCTCTTCCCCTGGGATCGTTCCCCAGATATTGTAGGATACCTGTCCAGCCTTTACCCTGGATTCGGCGTCAAAGCGCACCGTGATCTCTCCTGCCTCTTCAAGATCCGCCTTTAAGACCGCCGCATCTGCTTTCGACATGGAAAATGCCGGCGCGTAAGCCGGTCCTGCGATATCCTGCGTGTTTAAGGAATGGTCGTCCACTTCTCCGTATCCGTTGTCCTGGACCGCGATAAAGGCGGCCGCTCCCTTCAGCCACGCCTGATACACTGGAAAATTGATCCACCACTCGTCCCTCTGATTGATATCCGCCAGTACCAGCTTTCCCTTCACGTCCTGTTTCCTGTAATCCTTCTCTCTTCCTCTTCCGACATATACAAGAGAAAATTCCTTAAAACCATCCGTAAAAAAATCTGTCTGATATCCGCCCAGCTGGAATACGTGTTTTTCTCCTCTGCGGTCCGTATATTCCATGACCGCCTTTTTAAATTCCCAGGCATCCACCGGGATCTCGTCCTTGTGGATATCAGACAGGCCGATCCGTTCCATGGCCTCCCGTATCATCTCTCCGGTCTGGCGTTCCGCCTCCGATCCGGCGGTACGAAATCCCAGAACCGGATTTGTCCGGAATGTCTCCATCTTCTTTGCAAAACGGTAGGATGCGTCCACATCCACTGCATCCATATACATTTTTCTAAAATCCATCGATCCACACTCCTGTTCTGACTGCCATCGGCCGTATCTTCCCTCCAGCACATTCTGTGCTGGAGGGAAGATACACTGCTGAACTGTTATATTCTTTGTAATGGACAGAGAATCCCCATGCCGGTCCGGAAACGCTTCCGCAGGGTCCCCGCTGTTTCGCGGGCATAGCGCAGGCCGAAGATCTTCTGTCTCAGCTGTAAAGCAAGTCCAGGATCTTCGGCCTGTAATGGGCGGCGCAGCAAAAGCTGCTCCTTTCGCCCCTGTTTCCAAACCAGTATGGAGATTCTGTATTTCAGATCATTCGTCCCAGTTGTGATAAGTTGCCTGAACGTCGTCGTCCTCATCCAGCAGATCCAGGATCCTGTTGATCTTCTTGATGTCGTCTTCCTCAGTCAGCTCTACCCATGTCTGTGGGATCATAGTCACGTCCGCTTCCGCCATCGGGATCCCAGCAGCTTCCAGAGCTTCGCGCACCTTGCTGAAATCGTCCGGATCCGTCAGGACTTCATAGCTGTCCTCTTCCTCAGAAAAGTCCTCCGCGCCTGCATCCAGAGCTACCATCATCAGCTCGTCCGGATCCATCTCGCACTCTTCCTTGTCAATGATGATCTGTCCCTTTTTATCGAACATATAGGAAACGCAGCCTGGAGTGCCTACGTTTCCGCCGCCCTTTGTAAAGGCGCTGCGGACATTGGCTGCCGTACGGTTTTTGTTG
The DNA here is from genome assembly GCA_019118365.1 of Candidatus Lachnoclostridium stercoravium. Lineage (GTDB taxonomy): Bacteria > Bacillota > Clostridia > Lachnospirales > Lachnospiraceae > Lachnoclostridium_A > Lachnoclostridium_A stercoravium. Next base: position 67,253 of record DWZA01000088.1, read on the forward strand.
TCAGTCAGAGCATCTACGATGATCGCCACGCCGCTTGGGCCGTAGCCTTCGTATGTAATCACTTCGTAATTTACAGAATTGGCGTCGCCTGCCGCCTTCTTGATCCCGCGGTCGATCGTATCATTTGGCATGTTGTTGGCCTTTGCCTTTGCGATAACGTCGCGCAGCTTGCTGTTGTTCGCAGGGTCAGGTCCGCCTTCCTTTACCGCAACTGCGATCTCTCTTCCGATAACAGTAAAGATCTTGCCCTTCGCGGCGTCATTTTTCTCTTTTTTATGCTTAATGTTCGCAAATTTGGAATGTCCTGACATATTCCTGTATCTCTCCTTTTTTATCTTCTATTTTTTCGCGGCAGCTCAGGCTCTCCCCTTCCTGCCGGCAGTTTATAATACGCACATCTTTAGTATTCTACCATCATTTTTGGCACATGGCAAGAAAAAACTTTCACGGATCACGGGCGCGATCTCCTATGTAGCCAGTTCCAGACTGATCCTTAAGGCCCGGTCCACCTTTTCCTGGATATCTTCGTCGATGTGGCAGATCTTCTCCTTCAGCCGCTGCTTGTCGATGGTCCGCAGCTGCTCTAAGAGGATAACGGAATCCTTCACCATGGCGCAGCGTTTCGTATCCAGCTCCACATGGGTAGGAAGCTTCGCCTTGTTCATCCTTGACGTTATAGCTGCGCAGATCACAGTCGGGCTGTGCTTATTGCCAACGTCGTTCTGTATGATCAGCACCGGGCGCACTCCGCCCTGCTCCGAACCCACCACAGGCCTTAGATCCGCATAATAAATATCGCCGCGTCTGATAACCACTGTCTCACTCTCCGTTACTCGTATTCCTGCTTTTATTATTCCCCGTTCCGGGCCTCTTATTCATCCCGGAATTTTCCGCTGTCTGAAACAGCTGCTGGTTTGAATACGCTAACGTATTATATGAGCCGGATCTTTCTTCCGTGTTTTTCCATCCGTCCCTTTAAGACCTGGGATATTATGATGTTAGGGGCAAAAAGTCTTTTGACCCCTTTGATACCGGCGGGTCCCAAGGTCGAAAATCCTCTTGCAAGCAAGCTTGCATCGGATTTTCTGCCTTGGGACCCTGGTATCATATTATTCGTCGAAGTAATCTTTTACTGCCGCGATCTTTCCGCCTTCCACATATACCCTTGGCATACGTTTTCCTACGTTGCACAGGATCTCATAGTGGAAACCGCCGCTTCTTTCGGCCATCTCTTCCGCTGTGATCTCCTCGCCGCCGTCCCGTCCGATCAGGGTCACCATATCCCCTTCTTTTACATCGTCCACATCTGTTACATCCGCCATAAACTGATCCATGCAGATGCGGCCGAGGACCGGCACACGTTTTCCGTGGATCAGGATCTCTCCCTTTCCGGAAAGGTTTCTGGAATAGCCGTCTCCATATCCTACGGGTATGGTAGCGATCCTGGTAGGCCTGTCGGTCACAAAGGTTCCGCCGTAGCTGACCGGAGTCCCTGCCGGAACTGTCTTCAGATAGCTGACAAAACTCTTCCAGCTCATGGCCGGGCTGAGGCTGATCTGAAGATGATCCACCTCGTCGGAAGGATAAAGGCCGTATATGGAGATCCCGGCCCTTACGCCGTCCAGTTCCATATCTTTTAAGTCAATGATCCCGGCGCTGTTGGAGCAGTGGCGCATAGGGATCTTTACCCCCGCTTCTTCCAGCTTTCGGATAAAGGACACGAATACTTCGTACTGCTCCCTTACCCACTTCTTATCCGCCTCGTCCGCGCGGGCAAAATGGGTAAATATCCCTTCTATCTCGATCCCAGGAAGGCGGCTGATCGCCAGAGCTTCCTGAAACGCTTTCTCGTCCGGGATCATGCCGATCCGGCTCATCCCCGTGTCCACAGCCAGATGGATCTTCGCTTTTCTTCCCATGAAAACGGCGGCGTCAGACAGCGCTTCCGCCTTTTCATACTGAAAGATAGCCGGACGGATATCTTCCTTCACCAGCTCCGGGAACCGGTCTTTTCCAGTTACACCCAGGATCAGGATCAGCTTCTTTATCCCATGCCGCCTTAAGATCAGCCCTTCCTCGATGGTGGCTACGCCATATCCGCGGACGTAGGGAGACACGGCTCTGGCGATCTCCACCGCGCCGTGTCCGTAGGCGTCCGCCTTTACCATGGCCATCATAAACGCGCGGGGATCCATGGCCGCCGCCATGGCTTCCATATTGCTCCTGACCGCATCCAGGTCTATCTCGGCATATCCCCGCTCATAAGTGGAAACTCTTTCCTCCAGCTTCTTTCTGCACAGTCCGCTGTCTTCATTTCTATCTTCAATGGAAATCTCCATCTGCTTTCCCTCTTTTCAATTGCATTTCAGCTATTTTCCAGCAACAGTTCAGGCCGGCCTGAACTGTTACATTTTCCATAAGCCTGTCAGACGCGATTTAAAACGTCTTTTCCAGGCGCAGGCTTTATCAAGCATACCACAATTACCCTCTGTTCTTCAATACTTTTCCTGCCTGATCTGCAATTTCGTGGGCCAGCACTCCATATCCTCCCTTTTCTTCAGCCGCTTTTTCGCCGCAGAGGCCGTGGAGGTATACGCCCATCCTGGCCGCCATCACCTCGTCCATCCCCTGGGCGATGAGCGCCGCGATCATACCGGTGAGCACGTCGCCGGATCCGCCTTTCGCCATGGCGCTGGTTCCGCTTTTATTTACAGATATCCTGCCGTCCCGGTCCGCCACCACTGTCGCCGCATCCTTTAACACGCAGGTGATCCCGTAAGTTTCCGCATATTCTGCAGCAGCCGCTGCCAGATCCTCCTGTATCTCCCGGATCTCCTTTCCCGCCAGGCGGGACATTTCGCCAAGATGAGGCGTGATGATCACATTTTCCGTATAATACCCGGTCAGCTCCGGATTGGCGGCGATCACGTTCAGCCCGTCCGCATCTACGATCACCGGAGAACAAACGGAGCTTAACACATGTTTTGCCACCATTTTTCCATAAGGCTGCTGCCCCAGGCCCGGTCCCAGGACCACTGCGGAGGCCTGCATGCACTCTTTTTCGATCTGAAGGGCGAACCGGTCCCTTTCTTCCTCATCCTCCATGATCTTTCCTGCGTTGTAGGAGATCATTACCGCCTCCGGAAGACTCTCCTGAATGATCAGCCGGTTCTCCTCCGGGGTCATCACCTTTACCAGCCCAGCTCCGGTCCGGTAGGCTGCCAGCGCGGAAAGATAAGCGGCTCCCGCCATATTTTTTGCTCCCGCTACGATCAGCACTTTCCCAAAGGTGCCTTTATTGGAATAGGCCGGCCGCCTGGGGATCAGAGAAAGGTCGCTTTCTTCCAGGACAAACGCCATTTTCCCTGTCTTTTCCTCCGCCTGCCGCCTGCTCTGATCCGGAAAGCCGATGTCGGCGACCTTTACTATCCCGCTGTACTCTCTTCCGGGATAAACGGCTGTTCCCATTTTTTCAAATCCGAACGTAACCGTCACGTCCGCCTTTACCGCGCAGCCCATTACCGCCCCGGTTTCTCCATGGATCCCGGAAGGTATGTCCACTGCGATCACTTTTTTCGCGGAAAGCCGGTTCATCATGTTTATCACTTCTTTGTATCTTCCTTCCACCTTGCGGCCAAGACCTATGCCAAAGATCCCGTCGATCAGGACGGAACACTCCCCTGGAAGAAATTCGCCATACTCCATGACCGGAATTTCCAGCTTTCCTGCGATCTCCAGCTGGCGTCTCATCTCCTGCGTGCACTTTTCTCTTTGCCCCGCAAGAAGGATCGAAGCCTGAAATCCTTTTAACGCCAGCATCCTGGCTGCCGCGGCCGCATCCGCCCCGTTATTTCCGCTCCCGCACACTGCCAGTATGGTATCTCTCTTTTTATCAAACAGCGGAGAAGAAAATGTCTTTTCCACCTCTTCTGCCACCGCCATAGCCGCCCGTTCCATCAATACCAGGGACGGTATGCCGATCTCTTCTATGGTATAACGGTCGATCTCCTTCATCTGCGCGCTGCCGGCCAGATATTTCATAAGCTACTCTCCTTCCCCTACCGCGAATGCCATCGCGTATTCTCTGGTATCTGTGATCGACACTTCGATCCTGTCGATACCAACCTCTTTCCGTCTCTCTTCCGCCCCCTGATACAGGCGGACATAGGGCTTTCCCATCTCGTCCCGCAGCACCTCGATATCTGCGGGGAGAAATGTGCGAAAGCCGGTGCCCAGGACCTTGGACACTGCCTCTTTAACAGCAAAACTGCCGGCCAGGCGGGAGATATCCATCCCGACCTGCCGGCGTTCCGCTTCTGTGTATACCCGGACCAGGAAAGAATCCTTTTCGCACGCTTTCCTGATCCTTTCGATTTCCACCATATCGGTTCCTACACCCTTGATCATCTTTTCTTTTTTTCCTCTTTTTTCTTCTGGTCCTGCAGACTGCTGGCCCGGTAGGAAAGCCGCATCAGACTTTCGGAAAGGTGAACGTTTTCCACCACCACGTCGTCCGGAACGACCAGGTCCACATGGGCGAAATTCCAGATCGCCTTGATACCCGCTTTTACCAGTCTGTCCGCGATCTCCGGCGCCTTGGTCTTCGGGATCGTTAAAGCCGCCATCTGGACTTCATTTTCCACAATAAACTTCTCCAGGTCGTCTACTCCCCGTATCTCGACCCCCCGGACTACCAGCCCGATCAGACGGGGATTGATATCAAACATGCCTTTGATCACAAAACCGTGCTTCTTGAAATTTGCATAATTCGCAAGGGCCTGACCTAAATTGCCTGCTCCTATGATGATCAGATTATGCTGCCTGTCTATGCCCAGGATCTTGGCTATCTCTGTATGGAGATATTTTACGTTATAGCCGTATCCCTGCTGGCCAAACCCACCAAAGTTATTAAGATCCTGACGTATCTGGGACGCTGTCACCTTCATCTTCTGACTTAGTTCGTTCGATGAAATTCTTTCTACGCCGTCTTCCATCAGCTCTCCCAGATACCGGTAGTACCGTGGAAGCCTGGAAATAACAGCTTTTGATATTTCTTTTTCCATAGCAGTAACTGCCCTCCCATCGTAAATAGCTTTCTTATTATTATACTGGTATGTCAAATAAATGTCAAACAATTTGTTGCACTTTGTTCCATTGCGTAACTACTTTATGGCAACCGTTCAGCCGTGCGCCAGGATATATGATAGTAACAGTTCAGGACGGCACATCTTCTTGCCCGGCCAGGGCCGGGCAAGCTTGCTTGTAAAAGCGATCTGACAAGGAGATCCTCTTCTGCATTCCTGCTAAAAGCAGAGACTATCAGCTTTTTCTTGAAAAAAGGAAAAACCTATATTATACTTAACAGGCAGTACCTGAAGGAGGAAGATCCATGATCTTATCATGTAATAATATAAGCAAATCATTTAACGGCGTGCCGGTGCTGTCAAATGTCTCTTTTCACATAGAGAAGCAGGAAAAGGCCGCCATCGTAGGTATAAACGGTGCCGGAAAATCCACGCTTTTAAAGATCATCACCGGCGAGCTTTCCGCTGACGAAGGAGAAGTATATCTTGCCAGAGGAACTACCGTAGGCTACCTGGCCCAGAATCAGGACCTGGACAGTTCCCGGTCTATTTACGAGGAAATGCTGGAAGTAAAGCGTCCTGTGATCGAGATGGAGGAACGGATCCGCTCCCTGGAAACGGAGATGAAGCACGCTCAGGGCCAGGAGCTGGAGGATATGCTCTCCCTCTACAGCCGCTTAAGCCACGATTTTGAGCTTCAGAACGGCTATGCATGGAAAAGCGAAGTGACCGGCGTTTTAAAGGGTCTGGGCTTTACAGAGGATGAATTTTCCAAACCGGTGTCCGCTCTTTCCGGAGGCCAGAAGACCCGCGTGTCCCTGGGCCGCATCCTTTTGGGAAAGCCGGATCTGATCATGCTGGACGAGCCTACCAACCATCTGGATATGGAGTCCATCGCATGGCTGGAGAATTATCTTCTCAACTATCCGGGAGCCGTGATCATCGTAGCTCACGACCGTTACTTTTTAAACCGGATCGCCGGCAAGGTAGTGGAGCTGGATAACGGCCGCTCTTCTGTTTTTACCGGCAACTACGACGACTACCGCAAAAAGCGGGCCATGATCCGGGAGGCGCAGATCAAAGCCTGGATGAACCAGCAGCAGGAGATCCGCCACCAGCAGGAAGTCATTACAAAATTAAAGTCATTTAACCGGGAAAAATCCATCAAGCGGGCGGAAAGCCGCGAAAAGATGCTGGAAAAGATGGAGCTTCTGGAACGGCCGGCTGAGATTAACGACGAGATGCACATTACTCTTGAACCGAACATCACCAGCGGCAACGACGTCCTCACCGTCCGGAATCTGAGCAAGGCGTATGGAAACCACCTTCTGTTTTCCCACGTGGATATCGATATCAAGCGCGGCGAGCGGGTTGCCATCATTGGAAACAACGGCACAGGAAAGACGACGATCTTAAAGATCATCAATCAGCTGGTGGAGCCGGATACCGGCGAGATCACCCTCGGCTCCCGCGTCCACATCGGCTACTACGATCAGGACCACCAGGTGCTCCATATGGAAAAGACCTTATTTGACGAGATCCAGGATGATTACCCGAATATGGACAATACCCATGTCCGCAACGTGCTGGCCGCTTTTCTTTTTACCGGAGACGATGTGTTCAAGCGTATCGGAGATTTAAGCGGTGGCGAGCGGGGTCGCGTCTCTCTTGCCAAGCTCATGCTTTCTGAATCGAATTTTCTGATCCTGGACGAGCCTACCAACCATCTGGACATTACTTCCAAGGAGATCCTGGAGGATGCTTTAAATCAGTATACCGGCACTGTGCTGTATGTATCCCACGACCGTTATTTTATCAACCGTACAGCCACCCGGATCCTGGATCTGACTGGCCAGACTCTGATCAATTATATTGGAAATTACGATTATTACCTGGAAAAGAAAGAGACGATGGAGCAGATTCATCTGTCGCAGCCTGTTTCCAACAAGCCCGGACAGACTGCCGCTGTGTCTGAGACGAAGCAGGACTGGAAAGCTCACAAGGAAGAACAGGCCCGTCTGCGGAAGCGGGAAAACGACTTAAAGAAGACGGAGAAGGCTATCGAAGAGCTGGAGCAGCGGGACGGGGAGATCGACAGCCTCCTGGCGCTGGAGGAAGTATACACCGACCACGTCCGGCTTGCAGAGCTGAATAAAGAAAAAGAGGCTATTGCCTCAGAATTGGAAGAGCTTTATCAAAAATGGGAGGAACTTGCCTGACGGCAGGTCCTCCCTTTATTTGTTTACTATGAAGGCTCTGTCAACGGTTCTATCTTTGTTGTCTGACCATCGCTACCCAGCAGTTTTTTTATCAAAAATGTATTGCTGCCGGCCAAATCAACTATCCTGGCATTATCCAGCTGAATCTCGTCCCGCTTGTCCTCAAATTCCCGATCTCCATTCTTCCAAAAAATGATGCGGCGATGATAATATTTCGGTAACAGAGCCGCAAATCTACGCTGCAGATTCTGTATTACTTTTTCTATCTCCGCACAGTGCTACCTTCCTTCCGTTTTCTGGACAACTTTATAAACTAGCAACTCCTGATCAGTTTCCGGCACTTTCCGGCACTTTTCCGGCACTTTCCGGCACTTTTCCGGCACCTTTCCGGCACTTTCTGGCGCTGTCCTAGCACTTTCCGACTCTTTAGCGGCATTATCAGCGTCAGTTATATCGTCAGCCTGTCCCCGATAGATATTGATACGCAAGTCCACTTCGCCGCCAATGAATTCCGGTTCCCTCAGGCCAGCGGCTTTTACTTTGCCGATAATTCTCGGAATCCCGCTTCCCCAGTGTTCAATGAGATTCATATAGGAAAACGCATGGGCAAGCGCTTCATTCCTGATTTTAGAATAACCTTCCTTCATACGCTCCAACGTTTGTCCCATTGGCAATTTCCCCGGAGAAGTAATTTCTAATCGGTTATCATATATCGCAACCTGAATCGTGCCATGATCCAGATAACTGCGGTGTTATGCGAAGTTAATAGTTATGCAAAGAAAGTTCTTGTTTTATCGGAAACAAGGGCTTTTTTCTTTCTTTAACTTAGCATAAAATCATGATACCTTCAAGAGACAAACACTTATGAGTGGTTGTAATAAACTCAAGGAGGTTTTCGTGATGAAAACAAAAGATTTACCAGAAATAACCTCGGCTTTATACGAAAAGTTAAAAGCAGACGGTTACAGCGCCACGGTTCTCGACAACACCCGTTGGATACTGGGGCATTTCAAGAATTACTGTCTCAGGAATGGGATTCCTGAGATCACAGTCCCCGTGGCTGCTGCTTTTGTACAGGATTGTTTTGGCTTTGACTATTACAATCTTACGGCGCGGATGCAGTCGGTACTGCGCCGTCCCCTTATGATCCTGATCGAATTCGAGGAATCTGGGAGCTGTCTCAAAACACATCAGAAAGGTTCTACAACGGAGATTCCTCTCATTTACAAGGATCTTTTCCTGGAATATCGTGACGTGATCAATGCCACTTCCTTAAGCCAGAACTCTAAGGAACGAAAACTGTGGATATTTGTGAAATATTTCGGATATCTGGAACAAAAAGGAATCCTGAAAACAACGGATATCCCCTTTCAGGCCGCCCATGAATATATCAACAGCCTTACCTCTTTTGCGCCTGCAACGATCCGGTGTATCAAAACAGTACTCCGCGAAATCTATGACTGGATGTTTTCGCGCAGCTATACACCTTACTCCGGCAAGCAGATCTTTCCGATGATCCGAAAAGATCCTCGGAATAAACTTTTATCTTATTATTCAAAAGAAGAAATCGGGCAGATGCTTTCCTGCATTGACACGGAAACACCTTCCGGCAAATGTGCCTACAGCATGATCTGTCTCCTGGCTTACCTGGGTATGAGGGCCGGAGACGTGATCAGGCTGAAATTTTCTGATATTAACTGGGAAACGGGAACGATCCATTATCAACAGCAGAAAACAGGAAATCCTCTGTCCCTCCCCCTGACCGACGAAGTGAAGTATCCGCTGCTTGATTATATCAAAAACGGACGCCATGAGAGCGCCGATCCGGAATACATTTTTGTTACCATGTATGCACCATATACAAAATTTAA
>DWZA01000089.1 GCA_019118365.1 Candidatus Lachnoclostridium stercoravium
TTACGGTCGGACAGGGGCCGGCTGGAGCCAGCCGTGGAATCTTCTTGCCTTCGCATACGCTGCGGCAAGAAGCCGGGATGGCCATCCCTATACCAAGGCCCGTCCATACCCGCTGCGGCAAGCAAGCTTGCCTCCACGGGTACGGTCGGACAGGGGCCGGCTGGAGCCAGCCGTGGAATCTTCTTGCCTTCGCATACGCTGCGGCAAGAAGTCGGGATGGCCATCCCTATGCCAAGGCCCGTCCATACCCGCTGCGGCAAGCAAGCTTGCCCCGCGGTTACGGTCGGACAGGGGCCGGCTGGAGCCAGCCGTGGAATCTTCTTGCCTTCGCATACGCTGTGGCAAGAAGCCGGGATGGCCATCCCTATGCCAAGGCCCGTCCATACCCGCTGCGGCAAGCAAGCTTGCCTCCACGGTTATGGTCGAGCCTTGGCGCACGGCTGGCTGTTATGAAAATTATTCAACTATTACATAAAAACTATGAATTTGATTCGTTCCTATGTCCATGATATAATACAATTACGAAGACGTCAATCGTAAATTTGTGCAGAGTGTACACTGATCCGTGAAATGAAATTTATATGTGTTCAGGAGGGAATGTTATATGGAAAGGAAGAAATTTAAGCTTGGCCTTGTGCCGAAACTGATCATCGCGATCATACTTGGTATCCTGATCGGACAGTTCCTGCCGGAGAGCGTCTGTCGTCTGGTAGTGACATTATCTGGAATTTTCAGTACCTTTTTAAAATTTGTCATCCCGTTGATGATCCTCGCGTACGTGACCATGGGGATCGCAGACCTGTCCCAGGGCGCGGGAAAGCTTTTGCTGATCACAGTGATCCTGGCCTATGCGTCGACTCTGCTCGCAGGCTCGGCCTCGTTCCTTGTGGCGAATAACCTGTTCCCCAGCTTTATGAGCGAAGGGGCGCTGGACCAGATCGCGGAGACTGCGGGCGTATCCCTGGAGACTTATTTTTCCATTAATATCGTGCCGCTGCTGGATACTCTTTCTGCAGTAGTCCTGGCGTTTATCATGGGGCTTTGCCTTTCCACTATGAGGGGAAAAGAGCTGGGGGATACCCTGTATAACGGCATGACTGATTTTTCAAAGATCATCGACAAGGTGCTCCACAAGATCATTATCCCGCTGCTTCCCCTTTATATCTGCGGAACGTTTGTAGATATGACAAAATCAGGGAAGACCTTCGCCATCCTCAGCATCCTCTGGAAAGTATTCCTGGTAGTGATCCTTATGCACCTGATCTGCATTGTGATCCAGTTCCTGATCGCAGGCGCAGTGAGCAAAAAGAATCCATTCGTCCTTATTAAAAACCAGATCCCAGGTTATACTACAGCCTTGGGGACCCAATCTTCCGCAGCTACGATCCCGGTCAACTTGGAGTGCGCGAAGAATGACGGCGTCTGCGAACAGATCCGCAATTTTGTGGTTCCGCTCTGCGCCAACATACATATGGCAGGATCCATGATCACTATTACTGCCTGCGCTACGGCGGTATGCCTGATGAACCAGCTGCCTATAAGCCTTGCTACGGTGGTTCCGTTTATCATGACCCTTGGCATTGCCATGGTCGCCTCTCCAGGCGCCCCAGGCGGATCCATTATGACGGCTCTGCCATTTTTATACATGGTATTCGGCGCGGAAGCCGGGGATCCAAACGGCCCGATCTGCGCGATCATGGTGGCTCTTTATATCACGCAGGATTCCTTTGGAACCGCATGCAACGTATCCGGGGACAATGCGATCGGCGTGATCGTAGATACTATTTACAAGAAATTTATCATAACGGAGGCATGATATGTCTTTTATCAGCGTATTTGACGTGCTGGGGCCGAATATGATCGGTCCCTCCAGCTCCCATACGGCCGGAGCGGCGATCATTGCTTTTCTGGCCCAGAAAATGATCAGTCCCCCATTGATAAAAGTGGATTTTACCCTGTACGGTTCTTTTGCCAAGACGTACAAAGGCCATGGAACAGACCGGGCGCTTTTAGGCGGGATCATGGGATTTTCCGCGGACGATACCAGGATAAGGGACTCTTTCCGGATCGCTGAGGAAAGAGGCCTGGAATTTTCTTTTACACCCAACGAAGAAGAGACGGAAGTTTATCCTAATACCGTGGACATTTCCATGGAAAATGAAGCTGGCCGGAAAATGGTCATCCGGGGGGAATCCCTTGGAGGCGGAAAAGTGCGGATCGTACGGATCAATCAGGTTAAGGTGGAGTTTACGGGAGAATACAGCGCTGTGATCGTGATCCATCAGGACAAGCCGGGGGTGGCGGCTCATATTACAAAATGCCTGAGCGATATGAATATCAATATTGCGTTTATGCGGCTGTTCCGGAAAGGAAAAGGCGCCATCGCTTACACCATCGTAGAGTCGGATGAGCGGCTTCCGGTAGAGATCGGGGAGAAGATACGGGAAAATGCAAACGTCCACGAAGTTATGATCGTTCAGACCTAAAGACAGGGAGGCTTTTAAGATGACGGATTTAAAAAACGCGAAAGAACTCCTGGAGCTTTGCAGGAGCCGGAATATGCCCATATCAGAGGTTATGCGCCAGAGAGAGATCGAATTGGGCGAGACAGATGCAGACTGTGTGGACAGCCGTATGGAGCGGGCGTGGGAGATCATGAAAGCTTCCGCCTGCGAGCCGGTGGAAAAACCAGTAAAGTCTATGGGCGGCCTGATCGGCGGGGAAGCCAGAAAACTGGCGGATCATCAAAAGGAAGGAAAGGGGATCTGCGGCGACGTGCTGGGCAGAGGGATTGCTCATGCTATGGCCATCCTGGAGACAAACGCGTCGATGGGACTGATCGTAGCGGCGCCAACGGCAGGTTCTTCCGGGATCGTTCCGGGGCTTTTGCTGGCGCTGCAGGAGGTTTACGGCTATTCCGACAGGCAGGTGATACAGGCGCTCTTTAATGCCGGGGCGGTCGGCTATCTCGCCATGCGCAACGCTACAGTGGCCGGAGCGGTGGGAGGCTGCCAGGCGGAGGTGGGAGTTGCTTCCGCAATGGCGGCTTCCGCAGCGGTAGAACTGAGAGGCGGGAGTCCGGAACAGTGCCTGGATGCAGCATCTACAGTGCTTATGAACATGCTCGGCCTTGTGTGCGATCCAGTAAGAGGCCTTGTAGAATATCCCTGCCAGAACCGCAATGCGGCCGGCGTAGCCAACAGCCTGATCGCCGCTGAGATGGCTTTGGCCGGGATCCGCCAGCTGATCCCCTTTGACGAGATGCTGGAAGCTATGTACGCCGTGGGGAAGAAGATGCCTTCCGAACTGCGGGAGACTGCTTTGGGCGGGTGCGCCGTAACTCCGTCCGCCTGCGCTGCCTGCGGCGGCTGCAGGATCTGAAGACGCTCATCTGCAATTAAAAAATAAGCAATAGTTCAGCCGTATATCTTCCCTCCAGCACATTCTGTGCTGGAGGGAAGCCTAGGATGTTATCCCTATACCGTAACAGTTCAGGGCGGCACATCTTCTTGCCCTGCCAAGGCTGGGCAAGAAGCATCGGATGTCCATACCCTAGGGGGCGCGCTGTCCGATGTGAAAACAGGGGCAAAAGCATACCCGCAGGGCACTTTGCTTATAAGCAAGCTTAATGTCTGTTTTTACCCCTGTTTTCCCGCCGTCCTGAACTGTTACCATATATCCTGGCGCACGGCTGAACTATTGCAAAATAATGCGTTTCATATGTAAACGATCTGGTGATATTTTTACAGTTTTGCAGAAAAACTGAGAATATTGCAGCGTTTGCAGTGAAGCGCATTTTTGCTTTGCAAAAGATCCGCGATCACTGTTTGCAGCCCGTATCAAAAAGGATATACGCTGCGTTTTCTTAAAACTTTATTACAGTGAACAGGAATGAATTGTATTCTCCAACTCCTCTGTGTTATACTATAAAAGTGACGTTTAATCAGTTTAAGAAAGCAAGAGGTTTGATATGGCTGAGATTTTTGATACTGTGATCATTGGTTCCGGACCGGCAGGCCTGGCTGCGGCGATCTATGCCGAGAGGGCGGAATTAAAGGCGATTGTTATAGAGAAAAATGTAGTGAGCGGAGGACAGGTCCTTACTACTTATGAGGTGGACAACTATCCAGGATCCAGGGGGATCGGAGGATTCGACCTGGGTATGAAGTTCCGTGAGCACGCGGACGGTCTGGGAGCTACTTTTGTAGAAGATGAAGTGTTAAAGATAGAAGCGGATGGAGAGATCAAGAAAGTCATCTGTGAAAATGACACCTACGAGACAAAGACGGTCATTATCGCCACAGGGGCCAGCCACAGGAAGCTGGGCGTTCCGGGAGAAGAAGAGCTGGCAGGTCTGGGAGTATCTTACTGCGCCACCTGCGACGGCGCGTTCTTTAAAAATAAGACTACAGCTGTGGTCGGCGGCGGCGACGTGGCTCTGGAAGATGCGATCTTCCTCGCCAGGCTGTGCAAAAAGGTCTATCTGATCCACAGGCGCGACGAGCTGAGAGGGGCAAAGAGCCTGCAGAAAAAGCTGTTCTCCCTGGACAATGTGGAGATGGTCTGGGACAGCGTTGTGGACGAGATCAAAGGAAGCGATCATGTGGAGTCTCTGAGCGTTGTTAATGTGAAGACGAAAGAAAAGACAGATCTTCCAGTAGACGGAGTGTTCATCGCAGTAGGGATCACGCCTAACACCCAGGGCTTCGAGGGGCTGGCCGCCATGGAAAATGGATATTTTACAGCAGGAGAAGACTGCGCTACGTCAGTTCCGGGGATCTTTGCAGCAGGCGATGTGAGGACGAAGCAGCTGCGCCAGATCGTTACAGCGGTCTCCGACGGAGCCAATGCCGTTACCAGCGTAGAGAGATACCTGATCAAATAGGAGGCGGGCATTCCAATGAAGAAGAGATCCCATTTGGGGAATTATATAAAGATACTTCTGGCTGCCGGCTGCCTGACCCTGCTGGACGGAGGGCTGGAGGCAGGTCTTCCTTTTACTGCGGCCCATATCGTTATGGCCGCTGAACCCACGAAAAGCGCTGGCAGCGCGCCGGTGGTCATGGCGGAGGAACAGTCCTATGATAATGTGGCGATCTCCCAGGTGACAGATTATGTAAATGTACGCCAGGAGGCCAATACCCAGAGCGCCATTGTGGGAAAGATCTACAACAACTGCGCGGCTACCATACTGGCTGAAGTGGACGGGGAAGGCGGAAAATGGTATCAGATCCAGTCAGGAACCGTACAGGGCTACATCAAAGCACAGTATTTTATTACCGGGGACGAAGCTGCCAAGATCGCAAGAGAAGTAGGCACCAGCTATGCTACGATCGTCAATGCCACTACTTTAAGGCTTCACGAATCCCCCAGCCTGGACAGCCCGACCCTTACGCTTCTGGCTCAGGGCGCCAGGTATCAGGTGATCGAAGAAGTAGATGGCTTTGCGAAGCTTCAGATCGATATGGATCTGGAAGGATACGTTTCCACTGATTACATAAATATCACTGTCGAATTTGAACAGGCAGTTTCCCTGGAAGAAGAAGCCGCGAAGGCGGCGGAAGAACAGCAGCTGAAGCAGGAGGCGGAAGCGGCGATCCAGAATCTTGAAGAAGTAAAAAGACAGGCGGCGCAGGGATCCCAGGAAAGCGCATCCGGATCTTCTGCAGACAGTTCGGCGCCAGGCGTGATCGAGGCAAATCCAGAAGGAGACGACGAGATCAATTCTTCCGCGCCGCCGGTTAACGCGGAAAGCCCTGCAGCAAACGAGACAGAAGCACAGACGCCAGAGCAGGCAGGCCCGTCGTCCTCAGAGGTCGGACCGGGCGGCAGCGCATCTTCAGGCAGCAGTTCAGCCGGCGTTTATGTGCCGGATCAGGTAACGACAGCTACCAGAAGCGCTATCGTGGCTTACGCGAAGCAGTTTTTGGGCAATCCTTATGTATACGGCGGGACAAGCCTCACTGACGGCGCGGACTGCTCCGGCTTTGTTATGAGCGTATTCGCTCACTTCGGGATCTCTACAGGAAGAAGCTCCAGAGATCAGGCGGCAAAAGGAAAGGAGATCCCTGTTTACAGCGTTCAGCCTGGAGACCTGCTATTCTACGCCAGCGGCGATTATATCAATCATGTGGGCATTTATATCGGAGGCGGACAGATCATCCACTCCAGCACGCCGAAGACAGGCATTACCATTACAAAGTCTAATTACAGGACGCCGTATAAAGCGGTCACGTTCCTGAATTAAAGCAACGGGCCGGGCAAGAAGATGTGCCGTCCTGAACTGTTACAAACATACATAATAAAAGGAGGGGTTTTTGTGATCTATCATAAGCTCTATGATCAACACAAAGGAGAGGTGACATCCGTAGGACTGATCGGCACAGGCCATTTTGGCATTGCCGTGATCGGACAGTCTGTGATACAGCCTCAGCTGAAAGTAGGAGGGATCGCAGACAAGAATCCAGACGCGATCTGGAATGCCGTGGAAAAGGCAGCTATCCCGAAAGAAGACGTAGCTATGTGTCAGACTCTGGAAGAGGCCAGACAGAAATGGGAAGAAGGAAAGGTCATCGCGGTTACAGATCCTATGATCCTGATGGAACTTCCTCTGGATACGATCGTAGAAGCTACAGGTAATCCGGAGGCTGGAGCGGCCTACTGCCTGTCAGCCATCGACCATGGGAAAAATATCGTCACGGTCAATAAGGAAGTGGATTCCTGCGTAGGACCGATCCTGAAAAAGATCGCAGCAGAAAAGGGAGTTGTGTGCACGCCTATCGACGGAGATCAGCACGGAGCTCTCATGCAGATGATAGAATGGGCCAGGGATCTGGGCCTGGAAGTAGTTTCTGCAGGAAAGAGCAGAGACGCGGAGTTTATCTATGACAGAGCGGCAAGGACTGTAACAGTTTACTGTGACGGCGGGATCACGATCCCAAAAACGATCACAGCGCACCTTTCCGAAGAAGAGGCAGAGTATATGGAGACCATGCCTTCGGAAAAGATGGGCGAATATCTGGCTGCAAGGAAGGATCTTTTAAAAGAACTGGATCCAAGGGGAGGCTTCGATCTGTGCGAGATGGTGATCGCGGCCAACGCCACAGGGCTTGTTCCGGATACTTCCCTGCTCTACGACGAGATCTTAAGGACTCCGGAGATCCCGATGGTACTCTGCGGGAAAAAGGACGGCGGTATCCTGACCCAGGAAGGAGTCATCGAGGTTGTGACCAATCTTCATGAAAAAGGAGAGGCCGGACTGGGAGGCGGCGTTTTCCTGGTAGTAAGGAGTACAAATGCTTATTCTCAGATGATCCTGGCGACCAAGGGATGCCTGAGCAATGACGCCGGCACTGTGTCTTTGGTCTACAGGCCTTATCACCTGTGCGGTGTCGAGGCTTCCAGCACGCTTTTGAGCGCAGGCCTTCTCCACATTGATACAGGATCCAGAGAATTCCACCAGAAGTTTGATATTGTCCAGGAGGCAAAAGAAGACTTAAAGGCAGGAGACAGGATGGGAAGCGACCATGATCCGAGGCTTCTGACTCATATGGTCCCGGCTTCACCGGTAGACGGCAGAGGACCGATCCCGGCTCACATGCTGAATGGCAAGACATTGAACTGCGACGTTCCAAAGGGCACGATCATTACCTATGATATGGTAGACGAGCCGGAAGGAAGCGTACTGTGGGATCTGAGAAGAAGACAGGATAAGATGGAATGATAATACAATGACAATGCAGACAGGAGCCTGTTCCTTTCAGAAAGACGGGCATTTATTCAGTAACAGACAGATCATGGCGATGCTGCTCCCTCTGATGGCGGAGCAGCTTCTCATCACGATGATGGGAATGGTCAATACGTTTATGGTCGCCCATGTGGGATCCTACGCTATTTCCGCAGTTTCCCTGGTGGACTCCGTAAACGTACTGGTGATCCAGGCGTTTTACGCCCTTGGCGCAGGAGGGACGATCGTCTGCGCCCAGTATCTGGGCCAGGGAAAAGTCAGGCGGGCGGTACACGGGGCGGAGCAGACTCTGTTTATCGTGACATTGATCTCACTGGTCACAGCAGCAGTATTTATCGTTTTCGACCGGCCTATTCTCCGATTGATCTTCGGAACTGTAGATCAGGATGTATTCGCGGCGTCCAGGACTTATCTGTTTTTTTCGGCCCTGTCCTATCCGTTCATCGCCCTGTATGACTCCGGGTCTTCTGTTTTCCGGGCGCAGGAGAGGACTGGCTTCCCTATGGCCATGTCCGCTCTGGCCAATGTGGTAAACATCCTGGGAAATGTGCTCCTGGTGCTGTGGCTGGATTTTGGAGTAGGGGGAGCGGCTGTCTCCACGCTTTTTGCCAGAGCGCTCTGCGCATTTTTGGTGCTTTACCGCCTGTCCCAGGAAAGGCCGGATCAGAAGATCACGGTGAAACATTATTTCCGGATCCGTCCATGCGCGCCGCTGATAAAAAAGATCCTTCATATCGGTATTCCTTCCGGGATCGAAAATGGAATGTTCCAGTTTGGAAAGCTTGCGATCCAGTCCAGTATCTCTACTTTGGGAGTGACCGCAATGGCGGCTCAGGCAATGGCGGCCAATTTTGAAAATTTCAACGGGATCGCCGGGATCGGCGTAGGGATCGGCCTTATGACGGTCACTGGACAGTGCCTGGGAGCCGGACGAAAAGAAGAGGCGGTATACTATGTGAAAAAGTTCTGTGTGATCGCGGAGGTCGCCATAGTAGCCAGCTGCCTTCTGCTCTTTGTGCTGGCCAGGCCGATCGTGACTTTATCAGGAATGGAACCGGAAAGCATAGATCAGTTTCTTTTCCTGCTTACAATGATCACGGTGATAAAGCCTTTGATCTGGGTCTTTTCATTTGTGCCGGCTTATGGTCTGAGAGCGGCGGGAGATGTGAAATTTGCTATGATCGTATCCTGTCTGAGCATGTGGCTCTGCCGCGTCACCCTTACGGTTTTCCTGATCCGCTGCGTCGGGATGGGGCCTGAGGCCGCCTGGATCGGCATGTTCTCCGACTGGGCGATCCGCGGTATTATTTTCGGCTGGCGGTTTGTCAGCAGAAAATGGCTGAATTTCCAGGTGGTATAGATTAGTCTTTTTTATGAAACGAAAAATCGGCGGTCAGTCTGACCGCCGAAAATCTTGTCTTTCGCTAACTGTTACTAAAATTCTGGTTCGATCAATCCGTATGTGTTTCCCTTTCTCTTATATACGACATTGACCTCCTCGGTTTCGGAATTGAGGAATACGTAAAAACTGTGTCCTAAAAGTTCCATCTGTACGCAGGCCTCTTCCGGATCCATTGGCTTGATCCCGAATCTCTTGGTCTTTACAATCTTCACTTCATCGTCCATATCATACTCTTCCTGCATAAATGCTTCGGAGAAAGAAAGAGCTGCCTGCTTTTTATCAATAAGTTTTTTCTTGTATTTTTTAATCTGGCGTTCAATGATCTCCTCTACCAGATCAATGGAAACATACATGTCGCTGCTGGATTCTTCGGCGCGGATGATGTTGCCCTTTATCGGAATGGTTATCTCGATCTTCTGGCGGTCCCTCTGAACGCTCAATGTAGCGATCACCTCGGTGTCTGGAGTAAAGTAACGCTCCAGCTTTCCTATCTTTTCTTCCACTGCGGATTTCAGTGCAGGAGTTACCTCAATATTTCTACCCTTGATCACATAACGCATAAACCATCAACTCCTTTTTCTTATGATAAGGGTATTATACCACATAAAGTTGTAAAACTCAACAGGACCTACATGAATGTTATGACAATTATTCTGAATTTTTCATAAAATTTTTTCTTCTGCGGCTGTATAAGACAGTTGAAAAACTATATGTGGTGATCCTGAAAAGTCAATAGGTACGATGTATTTTTTGTCGAAAAGTGTAATTTTATGATAAGTGTACAAAAATAAAATGGGTGTAAAATTTTTTTAAAAAAAGAGAATGAAGCAGAAAAAAATGTGGATAATGTGGATAACTTGGTGTATAAGTGGATTTTCCAGTAAAACAGGTCACTTTCTGTGGGGATAAAAAAGGGGACTTTTTCACAGAAGGATTGTGGATAATGTGGATAAATGGAAGACAGAACCTATTTTCTGTGCAATTTGCTAAGTTAACGATAATTTTGTCGATTATGTCAATTGCTGTCGCTGCGTGGCGGAACAAAAATGGTAACAGTTCAGCCGTGTATCTTAAATTTTTGTGAACGCAGTTGAATAAAGTAAAGGAAGGTGTTACAATGTATAGGATTGTACCTTTTGATATGTTAGCGCCAGACTGTGGAAGACGGGAGCACAGCACAGGAGACATGAGATAAGGTCTTTTGCATTTTGGGCGCGGAGAACGAAAAAGAAAGAGATAAGAAGCAGGAGAGACTCTATGAATATTGTTGAAAAGATATTTGGTACGCACAGTGAACGGGAGCTGAAGCTGATCTATCCGATCGTAGATAAGATAGAAAGCTTAAGACCTGAGATGCTGGAACTGAGCGATGAGCAGCTTCGTGACAAGACGAGAGTCTTTAAGGAGCGCCTGGCCGCGGGAGAGACTCTGGACGATATTTTGCCTGAGGCGTTCGCCACCGTAAGAGAAGCAGCCAGAAGAGTTCTGAATATGGAGCATTACCGGGTACAGCTGATCGGCGGTATCGTCCTTCATCAGGGCAGGATCGCAGAGATGAGGACTGGTGAAGGTAAGACCCTGGTTTCCACAGCGCCGGCATATTTAAACGCGCTGGCAGGAAAGGGCGTCCACATCGTTACGGTCAACGATTACCTGGCCAAGCGAGACGCGGAGTGGATGGGACGCGTTCATGAGTTCCTGGGACTGACTGTAGGCGTTGTTCTGAACAGCATGAACAATGACGAGAGAAAGAAAGCCTATGCATGTGATATCACATACGTTACGAATAATGAACTGGGCTTTGATTATCTGAGAGATAATATGGCTATTTATAAAGAGCAGATGGTTTTGCGGGATCTGGATTACGCTATCATCGACGAGGTGGACTCTGTTCTGATCGACGAAGCCAGAACGCCTCTTATTATTTCCGGACAGAGCGGGAAGTCCACGAAGCTTTACGAAGTCTGCGACGTTTTAGCCAGACAGCTGGTAAAGGGCAAGGAATCTGCCGAATTTTCCAAGATCAACGCCATCATGGGCGAGGAGATCGAAGAGGAAGGCGATTTTGTTGTCAATGAAAAAGACAAGATCGTCAACCTGACAGCCGACGGCGTAAAGAAAGTGGAGAATTTCTTCCATATAGAGAACCTGGCGGATCCGGAGAACCTGGAGATCCAGCACAATATCATCCTTGCGCTGCGCGCCAACTACCTGATGTTCCGCGATAAGGATTATGTTGTAAAGGACGACGAAGTCCTGATCGTAGACGAGTTTACCGGACGTATCATGCCGGGACGCCGTTATTCCGACGGTCTCCATCAGGCTATCGAGGCAAAAGAGCATGTAAAGGTAAGACGGGAAAGCAAGACTCTGGCGACTATCACATTCCAGAACTTCTTTAATAAATTCCGGAAAAAGGCAGGTATGACCGGTACGGCTCTTACTGAGGAAAAGGAATTCCGCAACACTTACGGCATGGACGCTATCGCGATCCCGACAAATAAGCCGGTTATCCGTATCGACCACGAGGATGCGGTTTATAAGACTAAAAAAGAGAAATTCAATGCGGTCGTTAACGAGATCGTAGAGACGCATCAGAAGGGACAGCCAGTCCTGGTTGGTACGATCACTATCGAGACTTCCGAGATGCTCAGCCGCATGCTTCAGAAGCGCGGCGTTCCTCACAAAGTGCTGAACGCTAAATATCATGAGCTGGAAGCAGAGATCGTAGCAGACGCAGGTATCCACGGAGCGGTTACGATCGCCACCAATATGGCCGGCCGTGGTACGGATATCAAGCTGGACGAGGAGTCCAGAGCATTAGGCGGATTAAAGATCATCGGTACGGAGCGCCATGAATCCAGGCGTATCGACAACCAGCTGAGAGGACGTTCCGGCCGTCAGGGAGATCCGGGAGAATCCAGATTCTATATTTCTCTGGAAGACGACCTGATGAGATTATTTGGTTCCGAACGTCTTATGACGATGTTTAACGCTCTTGGCGTTCCGGAAGGGGAACAGATCGAACACAAGATGCTTTCCAACGCTATCGAGAAAGCGCAGATGAAGATCGAGAACAACAACTACGGTATCCGCGAACAGCTTCTGAAATATGACGAAGTGAACAATGAGCAGCGCGAGATCATCTATGCAGAAAGAAGAAAAGTGCTGGATGGGGACAATATGCGCGACGTTATCTTAAAGATGGTAACAGATATCGTAGAGAACGCTGTAGATATGTCTATTTCTGACGAACAGTCTGCAGAGAACTGGGATCTGAAGGAACTGAACAGCCTTCTGCTTCCGATCATCCCGCTGGAGCCTGTGACTCTTACAGATGAGATCAGATCCATGAAGAAAGCCGAACTGAAGCATATGCTGAAAGAGAAGGCGATCAAGCTTTATGAAACAAAAGAAGCGGAATTCCCGGATGCAGAGCAGATCCGTGAGATCGAACGCGTTGTGCTTCTGAAAGTGATCGACAATAAGTGGATGTCCCATATCGACGATATGGATCAGCTGCGCCAGGGCATTGGCCTGCAGGCTTACGGACAGCGCAACCCGCTTGTTGAATATAAGATGAGCGGCTATGAGATGTTTGAGGGTATGACGGCCGCTATCCAGGAGGATACAGTAAGAATCCTGTTCCATATCCGCGTCGAGCAGAAAGTAGAGAGAGAGCCGGCTGCCAAAGTGACAGGAACGAACCGGGACGATTCAGCGGTTCAGGCGCCAAAACGCAGAGAGATGAAGAAGATCTACCCGAACGACCCATGCCCATGCGGAAGCGGCAAGAAATATAAGCAGTGCTGCGGAAGAAAGGTCGTATAAGGCCGGACCTGCAGGGGAAGAGCATGCCTATAAGCGGGCTTAAGGCCCGCTTTGCAGCGCGCACCATAGATTAAAATAATGAAAGAAGGTGACACGATGGTCGAATTGGATCAGTACAAATATACATTATCTACCTTTAAAAAACCATTAGTGGAAGTGAGGGATTCACTTTGACTTAGATAATAAGTTAAAGCGGATCGATGAATTAGACAAATCCATGGAGGAGCCGGATTTCTGGAATGATGCCGAGCGCTCCACCAGGATCGTAAAAGAAGCGAAGAATCTGAAGGATACCGTAGAGGGATACCATAAGCTGGAGGAAGCTTATGAAGAGATCGAGCTGATGATCGAGATGGGCAATGAAGAAAACGATCCTTCAGTGATCCCGGAAGTGGAGCAGATGCTGAAGGAATTTACGGAAAAGCTGGAATCCATGAGGATCAGCACTCTTCTGTCCGGGGAATACGATAACTGCAACGCGATCCTCCGTCTGAACGCGGGAGCCGGCGGCACGGAGTCCTGCGACTGGTGCAGCATGCTTTACCGCATGTACTGCAGATGGGCGGACAGCAAGGGATTTTCTACGGAAGTCCTGGACTTTTTAGACGGCGACGAAGCCGGGATCAAGTCTGTCACTGTACAGATCAACGGAGAAAATGCTTTTGGTTACCTGAAATCTGAGAGGGGAGTACACCGTCTTGTGAGGATCTCTCCTTTTAATGCTGCGGGAAAACGCCAGACCTCTTTTGTATCCTGCGACGTTATGCCGGATATTGAAGAAGACCTGGATGTGGAGATCAATCCGGACGATCTGCGTATCGATACCTATCGTTCCAGCGGCGCAGGCGGCCAGCATATCAATAAGACGTCTTCCGCAGTCCGCATCACCCATATTCCTACAGGCATTGTCGTACAGTGCCAGAATGAACGTTCCCAGTTCCAGAACAAGGATAAGGCCATGCAGATGCTGAAAGCAAAGCTGTATATGTTAAAACAGCAGGAAAACGCGGAGAAGATATCGGACATCCGCGGCGACGTAAAAGAGATCGGCTGGGGAAACCAGATCCGTTCCTACGTGCTTCAGCCTTATACCATGGTCAAAGATCACAGGACAGGCGAAGAGAGCGGCAACGCGCAGGCGGTCCTGGATGGAAATCTGGATCCGTTTATCAGCGCCTATCTGAAATGGCAGAGCCTTGGCGGGGAAAATCAGGGACGCCAGGATGAAGAATTGTAACTAACAGACATGAACTGAAATTCAGGCAATATTAAATGATGGTTTCTTTTTGCATTGGCAGGAGGTTTTCGCTCCGAAACTGCAAAAGAAACCATTATTTTTTTACGGCGAATTCCGCCTCCAGCAGAGGAGATTACAGGAACCGCATTGCCTTGCGAACCGAAGTTGCCTTAAAAAAACGTTGCAATCTGTCGCTAATCATGGTAATATCTTTTCTACAAGCACAAATGTATTTGTGAAGCGAACAGAGAGGGATTTTTATGGAAGATAAAAGTAAATACTTCGTAGTAAAACAGAAAGCAGTTCCGGAAGTCCTGCAGAAAGTAGTGGAAGCGAAAAGGCTTCTGGAGACAGAGCGGGCCATCACAGTCCAGGAGGCGACGGACCGCGTGGGGATCAGCCGCAGTTCGTTTTATAAATACAGAGACGACATTTTTCCCTTTTACGACAACGCTAAAGGAAAAACTATCACTCTGGTCATCCAGATGGAAGACATCCAGGGATTTCTGGCGGAGGTCCTTCAGATCGTAGCCGCGTATAAGGCAAATATCCTTACGATCCATCAGAGTATTCCTGTTAACGGCGTAGCGACCATCACCTTAAGCGTGGAGGTCCGTTCTGATACGGGCAATGTTTCCAGGATGGTGGAGGAGATCGAAGAGAAGAAAAATGTTCATTATGTAAAAATTTTATCCAGGGAGTAGATGACGATGATTTATGCAGCAGTAATGGGATATGGTACGATCGGTTCCGGAGTCGTGGAGGTTCTGGAGCAGAATAAAGACGTGGTAAAGGAGCAGACCGCTCAGGGAATAGAAGTGAAATACGTTCTGGACCTGAGAGAATTTCCGGGA
>DWZA01000090.1 GCA_019118365.1 Candidatus Lachnoclostridium stercoravium
TAACCAACCACTGTTTTCGCCACAGCAAGGCAATGCATTTATTAGAGGCCGGTGTGAATCTGATATACATTCGTGATCTGCTGGGACATACATCGATAGTCACAACGGAAATCTATGCGAAAACGAATCCAAGGATTAAGGAAGAACAGTTGAAGAAGCATAGTGCCTCCGTGGAAGCAGTTCATAAATACAGTCAAAAACAGAAGGAGGATCTAATCGACTGGTTGAAAAGCAACCTATAAGATGCTAAAATTTATGTGAAGTAAAAACTGCCGGATTTCCTGTAAAACCAGTGGTTCCGGCAGTGACTTTGCATAACTATTAACTTCGCATAACATTCCTTATGGAAAGCTTTCCATAAGCGGTGTACCATCGCATTGATAATCAACTCACGAATGGCATCCGGGGGGATTTCATAAACATCCTGCCGGTAAACGCCAACAATCGTAGCCCCCAGATGAATATTCCGCAGGACAAACTGAAACGCTTCTTCTATCTGCTCCCACAGCGGACCGGTATATTCCCGGCGGTCAACAAAAACCTCTTTGGTTGTTCCTTTGAATACGCCGCACTGGGTTGCTACATGCAGTCCTCCGCATCCGGTTAAAATGGCATAGGCATTGGAAGGATAGTCTTTCCCTTCACGCTCAATCAAAACGCCCCAGGAACGAAGCTGCTGCCTGCCTACCTCTTTGACCAATGCCTTCTGATCCTCATTAGGAGCATTCTTGATTGCCTGTTCTTTCATGGCTTTGCAAAGGGCATCAATGTCTGCATCGGTAATATTCAGTCCGGTACACAAAGCCTGGTCGAAATAACGGTTGCTTCCCTCAAACATCAGCTCTTTTATCATATACTCATCGGCAAGGCGGGTAGTTCCAGCGACACGGACATATACGCCTCCCTCTTTACCAAGAGCCTTGATATAATACGGTCGCTGTCTTCCTTCAGAAATTTCTACGACAATGATTGTCTTGCCGTCAACCGTCTGTAACGTGATGTCCGGAATGATCGCCGGTTCGCAGCTGTCTGATACTGCATTCGCAATGGCATCCATTTTCTGAAACACATCTTCCTTGTCAAAGCCTACTACTTCTCTGGTTTTATCTGCGATACCGAAAATAATTTTCCCTCCAGTTCCATTTGCGAAGGCAACCACAGATTTCATATATTTGATACTTTTCTCTGGCAGGTTCTCTTTAAATTCCACATTTTTCGATTCACCGGAAAGGATTTCTTCTATGGTCACAGGATTCACCTCTCTTTCTGCGGCAGCTATATTATCAACAAATCTTATCCTTTACTTATATATTTTTGTAACCACCATATAAGTATACCTGAATATGGCGTTTTCCTTGTTTGATTCTGGTATTTTTCCAGCAATCTTTCACAGGTCAAAGGAATGTCTCCTGTCGGGCGTTTTTTAAGTAGTTCATCCAGCATTGTTTGCAGCGCCTTGGGAAGGATTCAATCGGTTTAGCCAAAGCCGGAAACAATCATTGATCGCGGCAGGAATGGTAGATTTTCCAGTACCATTTACGCCAAACATCACGATACTTTTTCCACCTAAACTACTGGATCAGTTCCTTCAATATCGCATATGTCTCCGGCGCCGCTTCTTCTAGGTCGCCGGTAGTCTCCGGATCCCAGAAAAGCTCGCACAGTATACCGAAATAAAAGCCCGGATCGCTGTCGTAGTAATCCGGGATCTCCGCCAGATCCCCGATCAGCACCGCATCCTGCCACATAGTATTCATCTGGACGTTATTTTCATCGTAAAGCCCAAGAGCATAGCCGATATACTCTCCAAAGCCTCTGACCAGCTCTTCGCCGTCTGTGAATTTCAGCTTCTTGTAGGTCGTGTCCAGTTTATATTTCATATAATACACGCCCAGGTCTGTGTCCGGCGCTTCCAGGTAAGTCCTGGACGTATAGAACATCAGCTCCCAGCCGTCCTTTACGAATTTCTGCACCCACCGGGAAGGGACGTAATAAAGGGAGTCCGAGATCATATCCCGGTCGTAGATAGTGACCTCTCCGTGTCCGATAAGGCGCACGTCATGCTCCTCGTCATGGAGCCCGTTTTCATCCAGATAATGAAGCCCCAGATAAGTGCCTGCCGCCAGTTCCCCTGTATTGTAAAAAAAGTAATTCGTATTATCAATATTCCTGTATCCGCCTTCCACCAAGTTCCCCAGAGTGGTAAAATAATACCAGTTCCCCTGGTGGCGGAGCCAGCCGTAATGGAGCTGACCGTCTCTATCGTAAAAGTACCTTTTTCCCGTGGACATGTCCGTATACCAGCCATAGTACCCGGAATCCGGATCTTTGCCCTCATCATCCGCAAAGACCGTCCCTGTGGGATATATCATCAAAAAAGCCGCCAGAAAAACAGCCGCTGTTTTCCGGATCCATCTCATCCCATCACTGTCTTTCTTTTCTGTAATAAATAACATTAAGTGCAGCGCCGGCCTGCTTTTACAGGCGGTTCAGGCGCGCCCCTGGTATCATTTGTATTTTACTATACAGAAATGGAAAAGTATAGTACAATCTTTATAACAGTCCTGAACGTTAGTAATACTTCAGGACGGCACATCTTCTTGCCCGGCTAAAGCCGGACAAGAAGCAGCGGGCGTCCATACCCTAGGGGGCACGCTGTCCGATGTGAAAACAAGGGCAAAAGCATGCTTATAAGCAAGCTTAACGCCTGTTTTTGCCCCTGTTTTCCCGCCGTCCTGAACTGGATCGTTAAATCTCTTAAGGAGGTATTTTGACCATGAACGGAAAACGGATCCTGGCCATTATCGCGCTGGTCCTGATCGTCCTTCTTTACGCTGCTACCCTGATCCTGGCTTTTATCGGCAGTCCCAGCACGTCCGGGCTTCTGATGGCGTCTCTGTTCTGCACCATCGTTGTTCCCGTCATCATCTATGTATGGCAGCTGGTTTGGAAGATGCGCGGGAAAAAGTAAAAATCTGGTGGACTTTTTCCAACATATGGACTATAATGTAAAAAATGCCTGGGAGGTTCTATATGTTGTTCCTGAATGAACTGATGAATCCTGAATATGCGCCATCGCTTTTTACAGAGGGAAAGTTGTTTCTCCTGTAAAAGGAGATGGCTTTTCTTTTGCAGGGAAGACGGCAAACCTTTCAGACGGTATGAAGCGCAAGGAAATTAACCGATAAGGAGGATATGATAGATTATGAAACACTTACTGAATCCGCTGGATCTGACGGTTGACGAGATCGACCGCCTGTTAGATCTGGCAAACGACATCGAAGATCATCGTGACAAATATTCTCATGTCTGCGACGGAAAGACCCTGGCCACTCTTTTTTATGAGCCCAGTACAAGAACCCGTTTAAGCTTTGAAGCCGCCATGCTGAACCTTGGCGGCAATGTCCTGGGCTTTGCCTCTGCAGACGCCAGCTCCGCCGCCAAGGGCGAAAGCGTGGCGGACACGATCCGGGTAGTCTCCTGCTATGCCGATATCTGCGCCATGCGCCATCCAAAGGAAGGCGCTCCAAGGGTGGCATCCCAGTTTTCCCGGATCCCTGTGATCAATGCCGGAGACGGCGGACATCAGCATCCCACCCAGACCCTTACCGACCTTTTGACGATCCGCTCTTTAAAAGGACGGCTGAACAATCTTACCATCGGCCTCTGCGGAGATCTGAAATTCGGGCGCACGGTCCACTCCCTGATCAGCGCCCTTGCACGCTATGAGGGTATCCGTTTTGTACTGATCTCTCCGCAGGAACTGAAGGTTCCAAGCTATGTGCGGGACGGCGTGTTAAAAGCCCAGAATCTGGATTTTACAGAAGTGGACAACCTGGAGACGGCTCTTCCTGAGCTTGATATCCTTTATATGACCCGCGTTCAGAGGGAGCGTTTCTTCAACGAGGAAGATTATATCCGTCTGAAAGACTCCTATATTTTAACAAAAGATAAAATGAAACTCGCCAGAGAGGACATGTTCATCCTCCATCCCCTTCCAAGGGTAAATGAGATCTCCGTAGAAGTGGATTCTGATCCGAGAGCCGCGTATTTCCGTCAGGCTCAGTACGGCGTATATGTCCGGATGGCATTGATCATGACTTTATTAGAGGAGGCAAAGAAATGTTAAATATCAGCGGATTAAGCGAAGGCGTTGTCCTGGATCATATCCAGGCAGGCAAAAGTATGGATATCTACCGCTATCTGAATTTAGACCGTCTGGAATGCCAGATAGCCATTATCAAAAACGCCCGCAGCAGCAAAATGGGCAGAAAGGATATCATCAAGATCGAAGGCAGCCTGGACAACCTGGATCTGGACGCCCTGGGCTATATCGACCACAACATCACGGTCAATATCATCAAGGACAACCGGATCGTGGAAAAGCGGAAGCTGAGCCTTCCCAAGCGGCTCACCAATGTGATTCACTGCAAGAATCCCCGCTGCATCACCTCGATCGAACAGGAGCTTCCCCACGTCTTTTATCTTGCCGATGAAGAGCATGAGGTTTACCGCTGCCTGTACTGCGACGAAAAACACGGGAAAAAGCGGACAAGATAAGCGGTGTGCAGCCCCGGCCTTATACTGCCGCTTATAACGAAAGCCCCGCCCCGGACATTTCTCTTTCGGAATGTCCGAAGCAGGGCTTTTTTGTTTACTGTGAAATATCCGTCCGCAGCCGATCCCGGCCTCAGGAAAGCTGATCTTCCACGTCCTTGATAGTCAGCAGGTTTTCTTTCTCATAATCGTTTAATACATTTACATCAAAGTTTTCCGGGGCAACTGTGCCTCTG
This sequence comes from Candidatus Lachnoclostridium stercoravium, assembly GCA_019118365.1. Lineage (GTDB taxonomy): Bacteria > Bacillota > Clostridia > Lachnospirales > Lachnospiraceae > Lachnoclostridium_A > Lachnoclostridium_A stercoravium. The sequence goes on from DWZA01000090.1 coordinate 4,794, forward strand.
TACCAGGAACAGCTGTCAAAATATGCCTGAAGGGCTTCGTCGCTGAACCGGCGGCCGTGACGGGCATAGATCTCATTTCGTGCAAGGCGAAGCTGATCCTTGGAATAGGCTGCCAGCTCATCTGCTGACAGGTATCTGGAATCGCTGTCCGGTATGATATACTCGCCGGCTGCCGTATCGTAGGAATACTGGCCCGCCTGCGCAGGCTGCGAAGCCGCAGTCTCCCGCTCGATGATGATTATGCGCTGGGCCTGTGTCTCCTCAGGCTGTTCGCGGTCTGAACCGGCGCCAGAAGGCGCTGCGGCAGGAGCTTCCTGGGAAGCGATCCCGGCCGGCTCTGTCCCCTGCAAAGTCTCTTCTTCAGCAGCGGCTTCTGTCTCCTGCTCTTCTGCTTCTTCCCCGTCTTCTTCTGTTTCTTCTCCATCCGCATCGTCTGCGTCTTCCCGCTCTTCCTCTTCCCTGTCTTCCGAAGCCACTCTCACTTCCGGCTCTTTTTGGAAAACAAGGAAATATGCGGCTGCTCCGGCTGCCGCTCCGATCACAAGGACTGCAAGCAGCGCGGCCAGTATCATGACAGCCGGGGATCTCTTTTTCTTATTCTTGCCTGGACCTGGCGTTTCGTAAAAATCCTTGCCGCAATAAGGGCAGAACCTTTTGCCAAGAGGGATCTCGCCTCCGCAGTTCGGGCATATCGTCTTCAGGCTTGTTCCGCACTTCGGACAAAATTTCGTTCCTTCCGGAACCTGCGCCCCGCATCGTGGACAGATCATCGTTTCCTACCTCCCTTTTACGGACACATCCCCGTATTACCTTTTGCAAAAAATGCCTGTACGTCCGTTTCTACCGTCTCGCATTTCTTTCCCTGGAAATACAGGAGGTCTCCGGTATGCCTGTCAAAATCATAATCTGACAGCATGACGATGGCCTTCTCTCCCATAACGTCATAATAGGTCACATCGTCGGCGATCGTCTCGCTCTTTCCGCCTTTGAAAGAAACCAGAGTTCCTAACTTATCGTCTTCGTCGCCGTCAACAATGCAGACTACCATCGAACTGTCCGGAACTTTTACGACGCTTCCGATCGCCACATCCGACACTGCCTCTTCTCCGTCGCAGTACAGTTCTCCGGAATAATGATCTCTGTCGATATCTTTATAGTAATAGATGGAATCTCCCAAAATGCCTTCCACCGCTTCTACGTCTTCGTCGACAACTGTGATCTCTCCGCCTTTCTTGGCGTTGATCGAGATCAGCGTCTTTTCGTCGTCTTCTTCTTCCCCTTCCAGGGCGTAGACCATCTGCCTGTCGCTGTCGGAACGCAAACTGGAAAGATGGTCTGTATCCAGCTGGGTCACCTGGTTTCCGATCGCCATACAGTATACGACATCGTCGCCACTGTCCGCGATCCGATACTCTACGTCGCTGGCATAAGAGATCTCTGACAGGCGTACCTTCGGCAGGTCGCCCTCGCCGTCTCCATTCTGCCTGAAAATGATACCTCCCTCAAAGCTTACAGAAGTGCCGCCGATCTGATCTGCCACCAGCTGCTCTTCTTTTCCGTCAAAATAATAGAGCGATGTCTTTTTCCATTCGATCTCATATGTTTTCAGGGATTCTCTCAGACGGTCCCAGCGGTAATTGTTGTCCTCTCCCTTGATATCGTCGGTAACGAAATCAGAGGCCATCCGTTTATCTTCGTCTATTTCTGTAAAATAAAAGGTTCCCTTGTCCGGATCCAGTCTCAGCACGTCTTCTACGTTGCTGGCAAGCTTCGTCTGCTCTTCCTGTTTTTCAACCAGGTAGAGATTATCGTTTTTCTCATAATAGATCTTGCTGAAATCATCGTTTCCAGTTATCAGGCGGGTTATAGCGGACTCTACTTTGACCTTTTCCTCATCTTTTCCAAGCTTCTGGTAATACAGGTCATAATCTTCGCCGTCATTATAGCAGGTCCAGACAATGTGCTTCTCATCTTCCGCGATCCGGTAACCGGATACGTCGGAATCCACCTTTGTCTTATCCTTTCCATCCCAGTAATACAGGGAGGAATTATCTTTCTGATAGATCACGTCTCCGGAAGCCAGGACCGTATACGCTACTACGTTGCTGTCGACTTTCTCCGCTTCCTTCTTGCCTCCCGTCCGGATCCTCATAAGGCGGTAGGTATAGTTTTCGTCGATCCGCTCCGGATAATAGCAGTATTTGCCGTCCTGGGTAAAGACTGCTCGCAGCGTCGCATATGAGGTTATCATGCCGGTCATTGGATCGTACTCTGTATCGATCAGTTCATCTGTATACTCAATGGGGTCTTTTTTCAGCTTTTTTAAATTCGCATGGAAAAGACTTTCATCCTGTATGTAAAGGAGCTCCTCTTTATTATAGATCTTTTCGTCGTCTCCGCCTCCGGAAAATATCCCGCCCAGGACCGTCTTGCCGATCCCTACTGCAGCGATCAGGATCACCACTGCTCCTGCGGCGGCTCCCACTATGAGAAGTTTCTTTTTATCCAGCAGGCCGCCTCTCTTTCCTGAGCTTACCGGCTGACCGCAGTTAGGGCAGAATACCGTGCCCGCCTCTACCGGCTGGCCGCAGTTGGGACAAAATACCATCTGGGCGCCGTTTTGCGGCTGTCCCTGCTGGCCGCCCTGGTCACATCTGGCTCCACACTCCGGGCAGAAGACGCTGTCGTCCGCGATCTCCGCTCCACATTGTCTACACTTCATATTTCATTTCCTCCCGTTTTACGAGTTCATTTGGCCGTAATTAACCGCCCTAATTCTATCATATTTCGACATTAAAGTAAATATTCTCTGATTTCGAAAGGAATTTTAATGTAACAATTCAGCCGTCCTGAACTGTTAGATTTTAAAAGAGCTGTCAGAAAACAGAAATCTCTTCTGCGTTCTCACAGCTCTCTTAAAGTCCAAGCAAAACGGTAAGCCGGGTTATGTCGTTGGATGGTCATCTATCTAGGACCGGCGTCGCCGCCGGACTCAAGCAGCCTACCCGGAGCAGACGGGCCGCCTTATGCTCCCTGTTCGGCCTTGCTTCAGATGGGGTTTACATGTGCCCTGTCTGTTGCCAGGCAGGCGGTAGTCTCTTACACTGCCTTTCCACCCTTACACGGAACTGGCCGTGCGGTTTATTTCTGTTGCACTGTCCCTGGAGTCGCCTCCGCCAGACGTTATCTGGCATCCTGCCCTGTGAAGCCCGGACTTTCCTCTCCCGCAGCCTTTCGGCTTTGCGGCAGCGACCATCTGTTTTACTTGAACGAAAGGTATTCTACCATGAAAAATTTTTCCTGTCTACATTTTTCTTCGACACGTTTCTGAAGATCCGGTTGATCCCTACGGGATGAAATTCCATGCCTGTGACTTCTTCGCTGATCAGATAGGCGTTGGCTTTCTGACAGATCGGAAAGATCGCCGCCTGTTCCATGACGATCTCTTCCGCCTCTTTCATCTGTTCCCACCGTTTTTCTTCCTCTCCCCGCCTGAAACCGGAAACAGCATATCCGATCCTTTTATCATATTCCTCATCGGACCAGGAACCATAATTGTACGGGGAATCTGTGGTCCACATGCTTAAGAATGCGGTGGGATCCTCATAATCAGCTCCCCAGCGGACAAGTCCCAGATCGTAATCTCCTTCTTTCATCCTGGAAAGACGGACCTTTTTAGGCACCCGTTCGATCTCGATCGCAATGCCGGGAAGGTTCTCTTGTATCTCTCCCTGGATAAACTGCGCGATCAGAGAGGCTGTCTCCGTATCTTCGCAAAGAAGGGTATATGTGAGGATCTCCCCGTCCTTAAGCCCAAGCTCTTTTCTCGCCTGTTCCCAATAAGAAGCAGCCGCCAGTTTGTCATATTCCAGCCATGTTTTTCCATCGTCCCGGAAATCCTGTCCCTGCGGCCCCTTTCCCGCCCCTCTTGGAACGGCGAAATCCGCAGGCGCGGAACCGTCCCTCATGATATAACCGGTAATAGCCTCCTTATCGAAAGACATTGCCAGAGCTTTCCGCAGATTGACATTTTCCAGCCCCTTCACTTTCTGATTTGGAGAAATATACCACAGCGAAGCCAGAAAATAAGAATGGTATTCCCGGCCGCCGTCCCACAGCTGCGCCTGTTCTCCGCTTAAGGGCGCGATATCTAAGATCCCGTCCTGAAAGGCCAGGACTGACTGCTGGGAATCTTTTACCACCTGATAGCGGATTTCTTCCACATTGCCTGTCTCTTCTCCGTAAAAGGGGTTTTTCTCCAGCGTAAAGGAAAGGGCCGAAGGCTCGTAGGATGCGATCTGGTAAGGCCCGTTTGCCAGGAGGGTGTCTGGGGATGTTGCGTAATCCTGTCCGCATTCTTCCACAAATTCCTGTCTGGCAGGGAAAAATAATGGAAACGCCATCATAGACTGAAAGTAAGGGACCGGACGGTCCAAAGTGATCTCCAGCACATCTTCTCCCGCCGCCCTTACTCCCAGGCTTTCCAGAGGAGCCTCCCCTCTGGATACCGGCCCGCTTTCCGCTATACCAGAGATTTCCAGGAGAAAGGCGTTTTCATTGGCCAGGGACGGATCCGCCGCCCTTCGGAATCCATAGACAAAATCATCTGCCGTGACCCTGCTCCCGTCGGACCAGTAAGTCTCCTTCAGATAGTATCTCCGGGTCAGTCCGTCTTCTGAGATCTCTTCCCGCTCTGCAGCGGCAGGCGCTGCGTTTCCCTCCCCGTCTATCCTGTACAGGCCTTCCATCGTGGCTCCGATCACTTCCAGAGAAGCGCTGTCTACTGCGGCCTGGGCGTCCAGGGTGGAAATTTCCGCATCCAGAGACAGGTTCAGCACATATTTCTCCGCTTCTTCCCCTTTGCAGCCCCAAAGGCACAAAGCTGCCGCCACACTGATCACGATGCCTCGTATCCTTTTCTTCATTCTTCCATATCCTCCCTGTCTGTTTCAGCGCCTTCCGGCTTTCTGGCAGCCAGCTATATTTCCACTCTTCTTCCAGCCAGCTGCATTTCCGCCCCTCCGGCAGCCAGCAGCTCCTTCGCGTACCGGCTGGACGGATGGGCGAATACGTCTTCTGTCCAGCCTTCTTCTACGATCCTTCCCTGATGCATCACCCCTACTCTGGCGCAGATACGGCGCACCACCGGAAGGTCGTGGGAAATAAAAAGGATCGCAACGCCTGTCTTTTCCTGTATGCTTTTTAAAAGATCTGCGATCTGGATCTGGATCAGCGGATCCAGGGCGCTCACTCCCTCGTCCACGATCACCAGTTTCGGTTCGCTGATCATAGTGCGGGCGATCCCCACTCTCTGCCTCTGCCCTCCGGACAGCTGTCCTGGAAAACGGTACATGATCTCTTCTGAAAGCCCCACCGCATGGAGCATCCTGCCCACCCGTTTAAGCCTCTCTTCCTTTTCTATTTTCTCTTTCTGGATATCAAGAGCCTGAGCTACGATATCAACGACCCTTCTGGACGGGTTGAGGCAGGCCGCCGGATCCTGAAATACCATCTGCACTTTCCGGTAAAACTCCTGTCTGTCTGTTCTGGAGATCTTTCCGGAATACGTTTTTCCTTCCAGCCGTATTTCTCCCTGATCCGGCTGGCAGATGCCCATGATCATCCGCGCGACTGTTGTTTTTCCTTCCCCGGATCCTCCGATCAGTCCGTAGATCTCACCTGGGTAAACGGCGAAATTTACCCCGTCCGCCGCTTTTATCTCCTGTCCTGAAGCCGACCGGTACGTGCGGCACAGACCCTTTACTTCCAGCAGCGGCCGGCCCGTCCTTTCTTTATCTTCCTTTCCGTCCTGTTCCTCCCTGCAGCCCACCTTTTCCGCCGCTTTCAGAAGGGTTTTCGTATATGGGTCCTGTGGTCTTGAAAATACTTCCTCAGCCCGTCCCTGTTCCACGATCCGTCCCTGGCGCATCACATAGACGTGCTCCGCCTTTGTTCTCGCCAGTCCAATATCATGGGTAATATATACTACTGCCATAGAACGTCTTTTTCTTTCCTCTCCGATCATTGAAAAAAGCTGTTCTTTTGCAAGGGGATCCAGAGCTGACGAAGGCTCGTCGCAGATCAGAAGCTGCGGCTCCGGGATCAGGGCCAGGAGCATGGCGATCCTCTGACGCATCCCGCCGGAAAGCTGATGGGGATAGAGCTTTAAGATCCTTTCCCCATCTTCCATGCCGATCCGTTTTAAAAGCCGGACCGCCTCTTTCATCCCTTCCCTGCGCCCTGTCCTTTTCTTTAAGCAAAGCGCCTCAAAGAGCTGGCTTCCAATGGTCATCACCGGATCCAGACAGACCGAAGGATCCTGGAATACCATGGCGATCTTTTTTCCGAATATTTTCCGGATCCTGTCTTTTCTCGTCATAGAGCAGATATCCAGAAATCCTTCTTTTCCGCAGTTTAGCAGCGCCTGTCCCTCTACCTCCGCTTTTTTTCCGGAAAGTCCCATGCACACCCTCATAAGGGTAGTCTTTCCCGCCCCGGACTCTCCTATGATAGCCGCTGTTTCTCCTTTTTTTATATAAAAGTCAGCATGGCAGACTGCGTTTTTATCCTCTGTTTCGTCCAGGAAACGGATGGACAGATCTTTTACATAAAGGAGGATGCCGCCGTCTGTCTCTTTCTTATCCATTGTCTCTCCTCTTCTTTTCTCCGCCTGGTATTCCCGCATTTTCCCTCAGTCCTTCCGCAATGAGATAAAATCCCAGCATAAGCGCGCACAAAACCGCTACCGGCGGCGCCAGCATATATGGATGGGTGGTAAACGCAAGGAAACCGTCGTTAATCATGGTCCCAAGGGAGGCGCCGGGCGCCGGGATCCCCAGTCCGATAAACGCCAGAAAGCTTTCTGTAAAAATAGCTTCCGGCACGGCAAGGATACCTGTGGCAAAGATCTGTCCGGCCATATTGGGGAATATCTCCCGGAAGATGATCCAGAGGTGTCCCGCTCCCTGAGTCCTGGCGGCGATCACAAATTCTTTCTCTTTTAGTTCCAGCACCTTTGCCCTGGCCACACGGCTCACATTGATCCATCCGGTTATGGAAATGGCAAGAGCAATGGCAAGAAAGCCGGGCCTTAAGATCAGGATCAGCACTGTAGCGGTCACCAGGTTCGGGATCCCGCTTAAGATCTCCGTGATCCGCTGCATGATAAAATCTGTCCTTCCTCCGAAATACCCGCTGGCCATTCCATATAACGTCCCCGCCGCTCCGTCAATAGCCACTGCCAGGACCGCGATCGCCAGAGAGATCCTGGCGCCAGTCCAGGTCCTTGTAAAGATGTCCCTGCCCAGCACATCGCTGCCGAACCAGTAATACCTGTCTTCTTTTCCATTTTCCGTATAAAGATTTCTTTTTTCTCCGCCGGGAAGCGTTTCTGTTCCGTCAAAGATCCCCAGCTCTTCCAGGACCGGTATCCTGGGCGCCATGTTCTGATCTTCGATCCGCTGGCTGTCAAAGGAATATCCGCTGACCGCCGTCCCTGCCGCCGCCAGAAAACAGATGAGCGCCAGAACCGTCAGCCCCGCTGCCATCTTTTTGTTTATCTTCACGCTGCCTCCCTCCCGGCGATCCGTATCCCCGGATTTAAGATCTCGTATAAAATATCAGCCGCCAGCATAACTGCAATATAAATGCAGCTGAACAAAAACGCCAGTCCCGCCACCACGTTATAATCGTTGGACTGTATGGCTGTGACCATCAGGCTGCCCGTTCCGGGAATAGAAAATATCTTCTCCACAGCAAGGGAACCCGTGATCATGGAAGCCGTCATAGGCGCCATCAGAGCCACTGCAGGCAGGATCCCGTTTTTCAGGGCATGAACAAAGAGCAGACGCCTTTCCGGAACGCCTCTGCTCTCTGCAAACGCCATATATTCTGATTTTAAAATAAGGATCAGCTCCGCCCGCATAACCCTTGCCACAGAAGCCGCCATAAAAGCTCCAAGGGCGGCTGCAGGAAGGACGGAAGACCAGAGCGGGAAATCCAGCCGGTAAAGGATAGGGAACCAGTGAAGGCGGAATCCAAATACATAAGAAAGGATCAGCGCAAGCACATACGAGGGCAGGCTTAAGCCAAGAACCGTAAGGATCATGGCCGCGCCATCGGAAAATTTCCCTTCTTTTACTGCGGAGACCATACCCAGAGCGATCCCTGCGATCCCGCCGGCAAACGCCGCCAGCCCGCCCACCTGAAGGGAGACAGGAAGCCTGTTTGCTATCAGCTCCGCCACCGGGACATCCTTCGCAATGGAATAGGATACGCCAAGATCTCCTTTGATCATATTCCCCGCATAGGTAAGAAAACGGGTAAAAAACGGGCGGTCGAGCCCATACTTTTCCTTCAGGATCAACAGCTGTCCTTCCGTAAGCTTTTCGTCGTTAAACGGCGAGCCTGGAAGGAGATCCATAAGAAGGAACAGGATGAACAGAACCGCCAAAAGAGAGGCCGCTGATACCAGAAGCCTTTTTGCAATATATTTTTTCATAATCTTATACCTGAAAGCAGCTGCCGCCGATAAACTCGCGCATCAGGGAATTTACCGGGATCAGGCTGCTGTCGATCCCCAGGAAATAATCCAGGAACTTTAACAGTCTTTTCGCTTCTATGTATTCTTCGCAGTCCTTCGGTATCTGGAACAGCAAAGGTTCCGCAAAAAGCTTCAGGACAGCCGCCTCATATACCAGGGCGGAATTGAACATTACGTCCGCTTCCTCCTGGAACGGAAAGATATTGGATTCCTCTCCTCTCCGTACAGACCCCCACATGCGTATGGTATCCCTTGCGCTGTTTCCTCTTGTTCTGGCATCCCGGACGATCCTCCTTAAAAGCCTTCCGTCCGTCGTCGCGATCCGGTTGTGCTCGTCAATGTTCAGCTGGTTCAGCGCGCTGATATATATTTTAAATTTGCTCTTCTGGGGCAGATCGTAAGACAGTTTATCGTTCAGGCAGTGGATCCCCTCCATGACCAGGATATCCGAGCTTCCCATTTTCAGGAAATCCCCTTTATACTCTCTCTTTCCTTTTTTGAAATCGAATCTTGGGATCTCTACTGTCTCTCCGGCCAGAAGCCTTGTCATATCCAGATTCAGCTGCTTCAGATCGATGCACTCCAGGGCTTCAAAATTGTAATTGCCGTTTTCGTCCCTGGGGCTGAACTCCCGGTCTACAAAATAGTCGTCTACGGAGATCGGATGGGGTTTTAACCCCAGCGCCTTCAGCTGAATGGACAGTCTTTTGGAAAATGTAGTCTTTCCAGAAGACGACGGGCCTGCGATCATCACGATCTTCTTATCCGGCTGCGCCGCGATCTGGCCTGCGATATCTGCGATCTCCTTTTCCTGAAGGGCTTCCTGGATCAGGATCAGTTCCTGGCTGCGCCCCATGGCGATCTCATCGTTGAGCCAGCCTACAGAGGCTACTCCCATCTTCTGCCCCCACACATCCGCCTTTTTCATAGTGGCAAAAAATTTGTCCTTTGGTTCAAATTCCGGCATATTGCTGGCCGCTCCGGCTTCCGGAAGCATGAGAACGAACCCGTCCTGATAACGGATCAGGTCGAATTTCCGGATATAGCCTGTGTCCGGGACCATATAGCCGTAAAAATAATCCTCATACCGTTCCAGGCTATAGATATTGACCCTGGAAACACGGCGGTAATGGAACAGCTTTTCTTTATCGTACATTCCGTATTTATGGAACAGCCGCACCGCATCGTCTGTATTTACGCTTCTTTTCTCAATCGGTATCTTTGCCGCCGCCAGCTCTTTCATCCTCGTTTTCACGCGGCTGATCAGTCCGTCGTCCAGGACGAAGTCGCCTTTCGCCTCTCCGTAAAGTCCGTTCCCGATAGAAAACTCTATGGTGATCTTTTCGATCTTCCTGGTACCGATCACGTCGTGAAACGCCTTCAGCATAAGAAATATGGCGCTTCTCTGATATGTACGGCGGCCGGAATCGTCCGCTCCAGTGCGGAAGGAGACGGCGCTCCCATCTGGTATCTCTTTCCACAGCTCTCTTAAATTTCCGTCTGCACAGGCCAGCAGGATATCGTCCTCAAACCGGTCCTGATACATCTTTGCCGCCTGAAGGAACGTGGCCCCGTCTTCAAATTTCCGTTCTTCTCCTAAAATAGTCGCAGTGATCAAAGAAAGCCTCCTTTATATGAAACTTACCGGGAATTTTACAGGCACAGCAGCTGTTTTCACTTTCCCTCCCAGTTTTTCCTCCAGATACCGGCACATAAAGTCTATGAAAATATGTTCCAGACCATAATGTCCTCCGTCGATGACCGCCATATTCCTTGCAGCCGCATCGATCCCCTGATGATGGCTGATATCTCCTGTGATCAGGACGTCCGCGCCCTTTTTGAGCGCCTCTTCGATCTCGCTTCCGCCGGATCCGGGGCATACGGCCGCGCAGCTGACGAAGCCTTTCTCCAGCCCGTAAACAGAAACTGTCTTAAGTCCAAAAGCCTGCTTTACCAGCTCTGCCGTTTCCTCTACTGTCATAGGCCGCGGAAATTTCCCGATCTTTCCAATACCATAGGCTATGGAAATCCCCTCTCTTTCTATCGTTCCCATTTCTTCCAGGGGACTGGTCTCCTCCAGGCCCAGGCGGTCCGCCGACAGGTCCGCCATACAGCCAGGCGCGCTGTCGAAATTCGTGTGCATAGCGTAATAGGAGATATCATGCTGGATCAGCTTCAGGATCCGTTTTGTGATAAAATCTTCGTCATTGATCTTTTTTACTGGCTTAAAGATCAGAGGATGGTGGCTGAGGAGCATATCCGCGCCTTCTCTTATCGCTGTTTCCACAGCCTCGTCCGTCGCATCAAGGGTCACAAGGATCTTTTTTACCTCCTTGTCTCTCCGTCCTGCGATCAGTCCCGAATTGTCCCACTCGCACGCGCAGGACTCCGGAGCCAGCTCATTTAACACCTTTATGATCTCACTGCATTTCATTCTGGGCCTCCTTGATCCACTCCAATTCCTGTTTCAGTTCTTCTATCCGTGCAGCCGCTTTTTCGCTTCTGTCCGCTCCTGTTTCCAGCCCTTTTAAGATCTGTTCTTTCTGGCCTTTTTCTCTTTCCAGATATCCCGCCAAAACCGGGTTCCCGGTCCGGATCAGATACTCTCCGTAACAGTCGTAAACAGGATTTTTCTCTGCGGACGCCTGGGTCTGATCCCAGCCTGCCGCGCAGATCACTGTATAGTATTTTCCGTCTTCCATGACCATGGCCTCTTTTTCTGTGGGAAATCCGTATTCCCGCAGGAAAGCCCGCACCTTATGTATCTCTGACTGGGGAGAAAGGATCCATCTCTTTATAGACGTCCACATATGTTTTCCTTCTGTAAGGATCCGGATCGTAAGCTCTCCTCCCATTCCGGCGATCACCGCCGTATCCGCTTCCCCTGGACGTATACTTTTCATGCCGTCGCTTAAGCGGATCTCGATCTTATCTTCCAGCCCGTAGTCTGCAATATGCTCTCTCGCCCTTTCTAACGGGCCTTCTTTTACATCAACGGCAAGAGCGCGTTCGATCTTTCCCTCTTTGCAAAGGTATATGGGGATGTAGCCATGATCTGTACCGATATCCGCAACAACGCTTCCCTCCGGCACAAACGAGGCGACTGTCCTCAATCTGTATGATAAATTCATTTCCTGCCCCTGACTCCTCTCTCTTTGGTGGGCTATCTTCCTGACCGCCTCACGGCGGCTGGGAAGCATCGGACAGCGTGCCCCATAGGGTATATCCATCCGATGAAAAATCACAGGCAGGGGCATGTTTTTAAGCAAGCTTTTCACCTGCCCCTGCCTGTGATTTTTACGCCGTCCTGGATTATTTAGTCTAAGTAGTCTTTTAGTTTTTTGCTTCTGCTTGGATGGCGGAGTTTTCTGAGAGCCTTGGCTTCGATCTGGCGGATCCTCTCGCGGGTCACATTAAATTCCTTTCCCACTTCTTCCAAAGTTCTCGGTTTTCCGTCTTCCAATCCGAAACGCAGTTTTAATACCTGTCTTTCCCTGTCTGTCAGAGTATCCAGCACCTCCATCAGCTGCTCGTGGAGCAGGGTAAAGGTAGCCGCATCTGCAGGAACCGCCACATGGTCGTCCTGGATAAAATCTCCCAGATGGCTGTCTTCTTCCTCGCCGATCGGCGTCTCCAGGGATACCGGTTCCTGGGAGATCTTCATGATCTCGCTTACCCGTTCTACCGGCATATCCATCCGTTCCGCGATCTCCTCCGCCGTAGGCTCCCTTCCCAGTTCCTGAAGGAGCTGGCGGGACACCCGGATCAGACGGTTGATCGTCTCTACCATGTGCACCGGGATCCGGATCGTCCTGGCCTGGTCCGCAATGGACCGGGTGATCGCCTGGCGGATCCACCAGGTAGCATAGGTGCTGAATTTATAGCCTTTTTTATAA
>DWZA01000008.1 GCA_019118365.1 Candidatus Lachnoclostridium stercoravium
CGGCCCCAGTGCAATACTTAACTTATTCAATTACTTCAAATACTTCTTTTGTCTGTCGTCCAAAGGAGATGGCGCCTTCGTGGGTGTCAAAATAAATATCCAGCTTATTGCCTACCATACCGCCGCCGGTATCCTCTACCGTATAGATGATCCCGTCGATCCACAGCTTTGTACCCAGCGGGAAAAGGCTTAAGTCCGCCGCGATGGTGTGGTTTCCGGTCGGCTTTTTCCCGGAACTGGTAAGTCCCTGGCCGATGATACAGTCTTCGCAGGTGCAATACCCGGAGATAGAAAATGTGCCCAGAGATTTCCCTTTCTGGCCAGAGGCGGCTGAAACGGCAGCCGCTCCAGGCCCGCCGGAAGAGCTGGAGGAATCAGAGCCTTTCTGCTGGCTTTCCTTTGAAGATGAGGAGCTGGAAGAAGCAGAGGAAGAGCTTCCCGACGCCGTGGCGCCGATCCCGATCCACTGGTCGTTATACACGGCATAGGCCTTGATTTCGTCCGGCTTTCCGCCCAGAGAATCCCAGTCTACCATGGCCTCGAAATAGTGCCATCCGTCCCCGATCTTATCTTCTACATTCTTGTTGTACTTATCAGCCGTAAGGCTGAGCGCTTTCTTTGGCGATGACATATCGTCGTCGTAATAGAAAAGGATCTTTACTGTGAGAATATCGCCGAAATGTCCTTTATGCCAGGCCCACCCGTAAACGCCGGCATCCGTAGTCCCATAGCTCCCCTCGATCTCCGCTGCTGCGGAAGGAAAGGAAAACATGCAAATAGCTCCGATGAGGAGCAGGGTGTGCTGTAACCATTTTGTAATACTTCTCTGCATAAAAACCTCACATTTTTGTACGTTCTGCTGTAATATGTTTCATTTATTTCTATTATATTAAGAAATTATTAAATGTCAACCTTTCTTTCGAAATTGCAGCATTAGTTCAGCCGTATCTTCTTGCCAGCACAGAATGTGCTGGAGGGAAGCTCTGGATGTCATCCCTATGCCAGGATATATGTCAGATCGCTTTTACAAGCAAGCTTGTAACGCTCTTTATCATATATCCTGGCGCACGGCTGAACTGTTACATAGAAAAAGTAAAAAAAGTATTGACAAAAAAGAGGAAAAGGAATATATTATGAAATGTAGATGTTAGCACTCGATGATGATGAGTGCTAATCATACAAAAGCCGGAAGGAGGAACAGATATGGAACTCGATGACCGTAAGATCACGATACTCAAAGCAATCATAAAGACATATCTGGAGACAGGAGAGCCGGTAGGCTCCCGGACGATTTCCAAGTATTCCGACTTGAAGCTAAGCTCTGCAACGATCCGCAATGAGATGTCTGACCTGGAAGAGATGGGATATATCATCCAGCCCCATACTTCCGCAGGCAGGATCCCTTCTGATAAAGGCTACCGGTTTTACGTAGACCAGATCATGCAGGAAAAGGACAATGAGGTCACTGAAGTAAAGCAGATGATGATCCAGCGGGTAGGCCGGGTGGAACTGATGCTCAAGAAGATGGCTCAGGTCCTGGCGGCCAACACCAATTACGCGGCCATGATAAGCGGCCCCCAGTATCATCAGAATAAGCTGAAGTTCATCCAGCTTTCCAGAGTCGACGAGCATAAGATCCTCGTTGTGACAGTAGTGGAAGGCAATATTGTCAAGAATACGATCGTGCATGTTGACGCGCCGATCTCAGATGAAGAGATCCTCAATCTGAATATCCTTTTAAACAGCAGTTTAAACGGACTGACCATCGAGGAGATCAATCTGGGCGTTATCAGCAGGCTGAAAGAGCAGGCGGGTCTTCACAGCCAGGTAGTGGATCTGGTGCTGAACGAGGTTGCGGAAGCGATCAAGGCAGATGAAGAAGATCTGCAGGTTTACACCAGCGGTGCGACAAACATTTTCAAGTATCCGGAGTTGAGCAACGGAGAAAAAGCCAGCAGGCTTTTGGGAACCTTTGAACAGAAGGATCTTCTGAAGGATCTGATCGCAGAGGTCAACGACAAGGAAGATGAAAATGGAACAGGCATTCAGGTATACATCGGCGACGAGATGCCTCTCCAGTCCATGAAAGACTGCAGCATAGTAACTGCAAATTATGAATTGGGCGAAGGTTTGCGGGGAACGATCGGTATCATAGGGCCGAAACGTATGGACTATGAGAAAGTGGTCAGGACGCTGAAAAATCTTATGACCCAGCTGGATGAGACATTTAAGAACGAGGAAGGGTGATCGAAAAGTGATAAATGAGGAAAATAAAATTCAGGACATAGACGGCCAGGCGCAGGAAGCGCCGGAAGAATGCACGGATTCCCTGGAAAGCGCAGAGGAAGCGCAGAAGGCAGAAGAAGTGAAAGAAGCTTCTGAAGCCGAAAGCACAGAGGAAGGTTCCGAAGAGGAAGCTCCTTCCCAGGATGATCCGGAGGCTTCAAAGAACCAGGAAGAAAAGAAGGGATTTTTTGGAAAAAAGAAAAAAGATCCCAAAGACGATAAGATCGAAGAGCTTACAGACCGGCTGAAGCGTACGATGGCGGAGTTTGATAATTTCCGCAAGCGTACGGAAAAGGAAAAAGCGGCTATGTTTGAAATGGGAGCGAAGGATGTGATCGAGAAGATCCTTCCGGTAGTAGACAATTTCGAACGGGGTCTGGCGGCCCTCCCGGAGGAAGAAAAGGAAAGTTCCTTTGCCAAAGGGATGGAGATGATCTACAAGCAGCTGATGAAAAATCTGGAAGATATGGGCGTAAAACCCATCGAGGCTGTAGGGCAGCCGTTCGACCCGAATTTCCACAACGCAGTGATGCACATCGACGATGAAAATCTTGGAGAGAACGTTGTGGCAGCCGAGCTGCAGAAAGGCTACATGTACCGCGACTCTGTGGTAAGACACAGCATGGTGCAGGTCGCTAATTAATATTAATTAAGAAAGCGCGCCTCCGCTTCAGAGAGGTTTTATATAAAGAAGCAAACAACACATTTTTTGATAGAAATATCACAGGAGGAAAAAACTATGGGCAAGATTATAGGTATTGACTTAGGTACAACAAATAGCTGCGTAGCCGTTATGGAAGGCGGAAAGCCAGTAGTTATCGCTAACGCAGAAGGCGTAAGGACAACTCCGTCAGTAGTGGCGTTCACAAAGACAGGAGAAAGATTAGTAGGCGAGCCTGCAAAGCGTCAGGCAGTTACCAACGCGGAGAGGACGATCTCTTCCATCAAGAGACATATGGGTACAGACTACAAGGTAGATATTGATGGAAAGAAATATACTCCTCAGGAGATTTCCGCGATGATCCTCCAGAAGCTGAAAGCAGACGCAGAAAGCTATCTGGGCGAAAAAGTTACAGAAGCAGTTATCACCGTTCCTGCATATTTTAACGACGCGCAGCGTCAGGCTACAAAGGACGCAGGTAAGATCGCAGGCCTGGATGTAAAACGTATCATCAACGAGCCGACGGCGGCGGCGCTGGCATCCGGCCTGGACAA
>DWZA01000009.1 GCA_019118365.1 Candidatus Lachnoclostridium stercoravium
ATTCTCCCGGATGATCTCTACCAGTTTTTCATCGTCAAGCTTTCCTGTTCCGAAGGTGTCTACCATAATGGAAGTAGGATGGGCAACGCCGATAGCGTAAGACAGCTGGATCTCACACTTGTCTGCCAGGCCTGCTGCTACGATATTCTTGGCAACGTAACGGGCCGCGTAAGCTGCTGAACGGTCAACCTTTGTGCAGTCCTTTCCGGAAAATGCTCCGCCGCCGTGACGGGCATATCCGCCGTAGGTGTCTACGATGATCTTACGGCCAGTCAGTCCGCTGTCTCCCTGAGGGCCTCCGATCACAAAACGGCCGGTAGGATTGATAAAGAATTTTGTATCTGCATCCACCATATCCGCAGGAAGGATCTCGTCAAAAACATATTTCTTGATATCTCTGTGTATCTGCTCCTGGGTCACAGTCTCGTCGTGCTGGGTGGAAAGAACTACTGCCTCCAGCCTTTTTGCCTTTCCATCCTTGTCATATTCAACGGTTACCTGCGTTTTTCCATCCGGCCTGAGGTACGGCAGCGTATGGTTCTTTCTCACTTCAGTCAGACGGCGGGCAAGCTTATGGGCAAGGGCGATAGGATACGGCATATATTCTTCTGTCTCGTTGGTAGCGAAACCGAACATCATTCCCTGATCTCCCGCGCCGATGGCGTCGATCTCTTCTTCTGACATCGTATGTTCCTTAGCTTCCAGGGCTTTATCCACGCCCATAGCGATATCTGCAGACTGCTCGTCGATCGATGTGATCACCCCGCAGGTATCGCAGTCAAAACCATATTTTGCGCGGTCGTATCCGATCTCACGGACCGTTTCGCGGACGATCTTCTGGATATCCACATATGCTTTTGTCGTTATCTCTCCCATGACCAGGACCAGGCCGGTTGTGATAGCAGTCTCGCACGCCACGCGGCTCATCGGGTCCTGTTCCATCAGCGCATCAAGGATAGCGTCGGATATCTGATCGCAGATCTTATCTGGATGGCCTTCTGTTACTGACTCTGATGTAAATAATAATTTCTCCACTTGTTCTTTTCCTCCTTCTCGTTGTTCGCCCGGCTTCCTTTTCGGTCTATACCGCAGCGTCGGCAGTTATTTTGTGTAAAAGAAAAAGTCCGCAGCAATACGGACTTGATAAATACAGATCAAATCCTCTTATTGCTCGACGACACAGGCAAAACCGCCTGCTTCCTCGCTCAGGTTGGCACCTTCCGGCCCTCGCAGTCCTTACGGCCTGCTTAACCGGGGTTGCCGTGACTTCACAGATCCTTTGTATCTCCATCACTCTGAATAAGGGATATTCGCACACTTTTCAATTACTTGTTCGTCAAAAGCCTGCGCTTCTGACGATGAACATACTACATCATTCTAAGCAGGATGTCAATACTATCCTTGCCTTTCTGATCATCTTTCTTAACAGGCTGCTCTGAGAGCTCAGTCAGCGCGCAGCGTCAGCCTACCCGCAGCTGGAATTTCCTCGCTTCTTTCTCAGAATCCACCTTTTCGATCATAGCGCCCAGAGACTGGAGCTTTTCTTCAAAGTTTTCATAACCTCTCTGTATGTATCCGATCTCGTCTACGACCGTGTATCCTTCCGCCGCCAGTCCTGCGATCACCAGCGCGGCGCCGGCCCGCAGATCCGGAGCCTCTACCTGAGCACCTGTCAGGCCCTTTACGCCGTCGATGACAGCTACGTTGCCCTCTACTTTAATGTGGCTTCCCATTCTGGCCAGCTCGTCTACATATTTAAAGCGGTTTTCAAAAATGCTCTCTGTCACAATACTGGTGCCGTCTGCCAGAGCCAGCGTGACCGCCATCTGCGGCTGCATATCCGTCGGAAATCCCGGATACGGCAGGGTCTTGATATTCGTAGGATACTGCCTCGGTTTTCCAACCACCCGGACAGCATCGTCAAATTCAATTACCTCGCAGCCCACTTCCAGAAGTTTCGCGGAGATCGCTTCCAGATGCTTGGGGATAACATTTTTCACCATGACGTCCCCTCTGGTGGCCGCTGCCGCGCACATAAACGTACCGGCTTCGATCTGATCCGGAATAATGGAGTATTCCGTTCCATGAAGGCGTTCCACGCCTTTTATACGAATGATATCTGTTCCTGCTCCCTTGATATTCGCGCCCATGCTGTTCAGGAAATTGGCAACATCGACAACATGCGGCTCCTTTGCTACATTTTCCAGGATCGTCTTTCCTTCTGCCAGAGCCGCCGCCATCATAATATTGATCGTAGCGCCTACGGAAACTACGTCCAGATAGATATGGGAGCCTACCAGGTCGATAGCGTGAGCGATCACTGCTCCGCCTACTACGTCTACCTTCGCCCCCAGGGCGCGGAAGCCCTTTATATGCTGGTCGATAGGCCTGCTTCCGATATTGCAGCCGCCGGGAAGCGGCACTTCAGCGCTTTTATATTTTCCCAGCAGAGCGCCGATGAAATAATAGGAAGCGCGGATCTTCCTGATAAACTCGTCGTCTACGGATACTTCTTTGATATGGCTTGCATTAATTTTTACAGTATGTCTGTCAATGCGATCCACATGTGCACCGATCTTCTGTATCGCTTCCAAAAGCACATTAATATCCCTGACGTCCGGAAGATTGTCAATATACACATCTTCGTCTGTCATAATGGCCGCCGCCAGAATGCCAAGAGCTGCATTCTTAGCCCCGCTAATGGAAACTTCGCCCACCAATGGGTTACCGCCTTTCATAATATACTGTTCCATCACACACCTCGAATATTTATGATTCGCACGCAGCGGGAACCTGCGGAAGCAGGTTCCCGCGTTTATCATCTATTTAAACCCTTGGCCCGGCATTGTGTCTTAACGCCTGACGGCGCTACCGGGCCGGCGCAGGTATAATATCTGTCGCTATTATACCATGTCCACTAAACTCGTGAAAGACCTCGTTAAGGGGACAGGTATGACTCGCACTAGGCTCGAAAACACCTCGCCAAGTGCTCTTATTATACCATAAAATCCAGCGTTGTAAAGTTTGGAGTTGGGCTAAGGTTTCTGAATACAAAAGGACAAACGGTGCAATTGTACCCTTTTGTTTTTGCTAATCCGTTAATATACCGCAAATAAAAGCATTTTTCTGTGATTGGAAATAGTTTTCTCCGTCGTTCAACCCCATTTTTTCAGTGGTCTGACTGTCCGGATGGTAAATAGATACATTATACTGATCATATCCATAAAGGAGCACGTACTCTCCGCTGTCCAGATAAGCCACTGCCGGACAGCCGCGGCCGATGTAGTAGAGCACCTGCCGTAGCGTGCATTTCCCGGCGTCCAGCAGGATCAGGCCGTCCTCATATCTGCGGTTCCCGCTGATCTCATTCAGCCGGTCTGTGAGGCCTCTCGCCACAGACTCTGGATTGCTGATATTTGCCGTGTCCGGACGGTTAATACGGTCCCAGAGCATCTGCCGGTATCCGTCTGTCACATAACCCATCTCTTCATAAGCCATGGCGACAGCGTCTGACAGGTTCTGAGAGGTTCCCAGCAAACTGCCGTTTCCATAAGCGTAAAATTCCATCGGCCTCACCCAGTCTCCGGACTTCAGATCCAATACCCCGCCCCGGTCATATACCATTTCTTTCGGCACATCGATCCGTATCCGGTCCGTCCTGCTGATCTGGGAATCCAGCTGGACAAAATAAAGCTTCTGACGCTCGTCGGATGCATACCAGCCAATACCTTCCAGCATTTCCTGGCCGATCTGGGCGTTGCATACGATAATGTCATTTCCGGCAGCCGCATAGGAGTTGTTTCCTGTTTTAACCAGGTTATTTAAATGGATCCTGCTGTCTTCTACCGTCACATCCGTAATGTAATATCCGTCCTTTTCATAATGGGTCTCCACATTCATGGCGTCGTCCACGATCTCCAGCATATACATAGGCAGATCCACGGTGCGGCCGTGTTCGATCCATGCGTCGTCTGCGTAGGCTCTTCCATACATAAAGTCGCTGCCTACAAATCCAAGAACGCGCAGCGCCTCATCGTTTCCTGCTTTTATATCCTGCTTCTGTCCTGTTTCCAGGTTCATCACATGGATCACCTGGGCGCCGTAAGGATCTGAGCCTTCCTGCCATGCCAGATGGCTTCCGTCCCCGTTTATTGTAAAAGTCCCTTCCACCATCAGCTCTGCAACTACCATGTATTCATTGCTCTTCAGGTCGATCCCGTATACAGAATCATCAGACATGATATAAAACATATCGCTGCCGCCCAGATAAGACAGCCTTCTCACATCCTGCTGCAGCTTTTCAAAGGATGTATCCACGGGGAAAAAGAATTTCTCTTCCACTGTGTCCTCCTCGCCGCTGTACCGGTAGAACGCGGCGCCCATCATTCCTTCGTGGGTTCCGCGGTTCATATAACCGTAGACCAGAAAATCCACGCTTCCGTCTTCCCTCACGGAAATGATACGGATATTGTGACGTCCGCAGCTGATATTTTCCATACTTTCACGGCTGCGGAAAGAGAATACCTTTACCGCTCTCTGATCCGACTGATCAAAGACCCACAGATCCCGATTGGCTACAAAAGCGACATAACGTCCGCTGCTGTCTTTCTTCACCTGCATGCTGTCGTCATTTGATATACCCGTCAGGATCCTCTTTCCCGAAAACAGGCTCTTATCTCCTGTAAAGATCTGGTCCATCTTGCGGACATAGTCCATCATATAGATCCGGCGGCTGTTCCATTTCATAGTAAAATTTTCCCTGACCTCGTAGATCTCCTCTTCGCCCTCTGCCGGAGTTCTTCTGACCAGGTAACGCAGCTCGACGTTGCCCATAATGCCGTCCAGCTCTTTCAGATAGACGTTCACTTCTCCGACCCGTTCAAAGGCAAGGCCGCCCCATGTCAGCTGGTCGAAGCTGGATTCGATAGTCACTGTCCCAAGGGTCGTATTGTCCGCGGAATCATTGGATTCCAGATAAGTCACAAGCTCTCTGGCCTGATTGTAATCAAAGGTTTTCCCGGAAAAATCCACCGCCAGATCTGTCATCTGCTGCGGGATCTGGGGATCCGTCAGAACGATCCTGGTGTAATACCGCGCCTCTCCCTTTTCTGTATTCAGTATCAGGCACAGCATATACTGCCTGTCTTCCAGCAGAAGATTCTGGATCGGAAGCGTAATGGAGATCCTTCCGTCTTCTCCGCTCTGCCACTCCTGCAGGTCAGTCCGTTCTACCAGCTGCTCTCCGTCCAGGCTCCTGATCTCATAACGTATGCCTGTAACGCGGCTCTCCCGTTCTTCAATGGTCACTCCCAGCCTGAAGTCGGCCGGCAGCACCGTCAGCTCGTCTACCGCTCCGCTCTGGCCCATATCCTGCCTGTATCCGTAAAGTACGCCCATCTGTCTTCCCAAAGCGTTCGGGTAGACGAGGGGAAGGCTTTCTGCGCCCATGGACGTATAAATTTCATTTGTATCCTCTTCTCCGCCTCGATGCCATATAAAATAAACGACTACCGCCACCATAAAGATCAGCGCCAGTATGCCTGCTTTTTTCCAAATTCCTTTCATGTTCCCATCTTCCTTTATGCCCTCCGGAAAACGCGCCTGGACGCACGTTTTATTCCGTATAAAATGCTGTTTTTTCGCTGCTGCCGATCTTTGCAGCCATACTTTTATTTTAAATGGTAACCTGGAAAACTACAACTTAATCTTTTCTAAAAGGTAAAAAAAGAGCGCTGCCGGTCTTTGCAGCGCCCCCGTTATATTTCTTATTATCAGTCGTCTTTCTCCGTAACTTCAAATACCTGTCTCTTTCTTGCCATCTCGTCGCTTGCCAGGTATTCGTCATATGTGGTGATCTTGTCAATCAGCTTGCCGCCTACGATCTCCATGATCCGGTTTGCCGTCGTCTCCACGATCTGATGGTCGCGGGATGAAAAGATCAGCACCCCTGGGAACTTGATCAGGCCGTTGTTTAAAGCGGTGATCGCCTCCATATCCAGGTGGTCGGTCGGCTCGTCCAGCATGAGCACGTTGGCTCCGGAGATCATCAGTTTTGACAGCATGCAGCGCACCTTCTCGCCTCCGGAAAGGACCTTTACCTTCTTAACGCCGTCTTCTCCGGCGAAAAGCATACGGCCAAGGAAGCCTCTTACGTAAGTCACGTCCTTTTCCTCAGAATACTGGGTCAGCCATTCTACAATGGTATCTTCGTTGTCAAATTCCCTGCTGTTGTCCTTGGGGAAATAAGACTGGGTGGTAGTAAGGCCCCATTTGTAGCTTCCCTCGTCCGGCTCCATCTCTCCTGCCAGGATCTGGAACAGCACCGTCTTGGCGTGCTCGTTCGGCCCCACCAGGGCCACTTTGTCTTCCCGGTTCAGGATAAAGGAAATATCGTCCAGCACTTTGACGCCGTCGATAGTCTTGCTCAAATGCTCTACTGTCAGCACTTCGTTGCCGATCTCTCTCTTCGGCCTGAAATCGATATAAGGATACTTCCTGCTGGAAGGCTTGATATCGTCTAACTGGATCTTCTCCAACGCTCGTTTTCTGGAAGTCGCCTGTTTGGACTTAGAAGCGTTGGCCGAGAATCTCTGGATAAATTCCTGCAGTTCCTTGATCTTCTCTTCCTTCTTGCGGTTCGCTTCCTTCATCTGACGGATCATCAGCTGGCTGGACTCATACCAGAAATCATAGTTTCCTGCGTACAGCTGGATCTTGCCGTAGTCGATGTCTGCGATCTGCGTACATACCTTATTTAAGAAATAACGGTCGTGGGATACGACGATCACAGTGTTTTCAAAATTGATCAAAAATTCTTCCAGCCACGCGATGGCGTCCAGATCCAGGTGGTTGGTCGGCTCGTCTAAAAGCAGGATATCCGGATTTCCGAAAAGAGCCTGGGCAAGAAGGACTTTTACCTTCTGGGCGCCGGTAAGCTCTTTTAAAAGGCAGTAATGGTACTCGGTGTCGATGCCAAGTCCATTTAAAAGGCTGGCCGCATCCGCTTCCGCTTCCCAGCCGTTCATGGAAGCAAATTCCCCTTCCAGTTCGGCCGCCTTGATGCCGTCCTCGTCTGTAAAGTCTTCCTTCATGTAGATCGCGTCTTTTTCCTTCATGATCTCATACAGGCGGGCGTTTCCCATAATGACCGCGTCCAGCACCTGGTATTCGTCGTATTTAAAATGGTCCTGCTGAAGGAAAGAAAGACGTTCCCCCTGGCCGATGACTACGTCGCCGCTGGTAGGTTCCAGCTGGCCGGATAATATCTTTAAAAATGTAGATTTCCCTGCTCCGTTGGCTCCGATCACCCCGTAGCAGTTCCCCTCTGTGAATTTAATGTTTACGTCTTCAAATAATGCTTTTTTTCCTACTCGTAACGTAATATTATTTGCACTGATCATCTCTGTTACCTTTCTTTAAGCTTTTTTCGCCTAAGTTACCTCGTTTTTATTGTACAGATTTTCTCAGAATTTGCAAGTTCTTTCTGTAACAGTTGGGCCGGCCCGTTTGATTTTATCCGGTTTACTCTGCGTCTGTGATCCGGATCACCTTTGCTCCGGAAGCATCGTTTCCATCGATCTCCCCTGTATAGACGATCGTCACCTTCATATCCAGAAGCAGGCCGTCCTTTAAATCTGTTTCCGCGTCTTCTTTGGAAAACGAAAGTTCCTGCCCGTCATCGGTGCGGATGATGATCGAGTTCATCGCCGCGTCCACAACAGTTCCTGTGATCTCTTTCTCTTCTGCCGGATCAGCAGTCTCGTCTGCCGTCTCCTCTTCCGACGCTTCTTCGGAAGTCTCCTCAGAAGAGCTTTCTGTCTCCTGAGTCTCGGCTTCCGTAGCCGCCTCAGTCTGCGCAGGCGCCGTTTCCTCTGCTTTCTGCCCGCAGGCCGTTACCATCAAAGCTGCTAAAATACCTATCATCCATTTCTTCATAACTGATCTCCTCCTCAAATCTGTAGCTGTACTTGTTGGTTTTTCTACACTCTCTAACGTACCATTTATCCTTTTTCCTGTCTATAGAAGTCACGAAAATTTAATAAAGCCGTAAGCACTTGTATTGACAGCCAGCCGTACGTCAGGAAAGCAACCGTTCAGCCGTGTATCTCGTTTACTTCCCGCCGGGAAAATGGTATACTTGTTCATAGAAATATTGGGAGGAAAACAATTATGTTCTGTTCAAAATGCGGCAAGCAAATCCCTGATAATACCAAGTTTTGCCCTTATTGCGGCGCACAAAACCAAATGTACCGCCCGCCCGCGCAAAATCCATACGGCGGAGCGGGGCAGCCGTCCCCCGGAGGGCCGCCTCCTTCTCCGAAAAAGAAGAGCCGGCTTCCTCTGATCCTCGGCCTGATCGTTCTCTTTCTTGTGTTCTTCATCGCTGCTTTCATCCTGTTTGGCGTCTTTGGCGGAAATGGCGGGTCTGAGCAGCCAAAAGAGACCCTCACCCATATCAGCCGCGGATCCCAGACAGGATCCTCCGAGACGGAAACTCCTGAGGCTGAAGATGAGAACAGTGAAGCAGCGGCCGAATCTGAAGATGAGACTGAGGCAGCGGAGGATGAGGGGGAGGAAGCTGAAGAGGCTGCGTTCGTTATTCCGCCGAATACTGCGGAAGACGACGGAAACCTGTTCGGCAATTCTCATTGCTACGCCAGGATCATTTCCGACGGCACATACCTGTATTTCCGCAACGAGCTGGATAAAGAACGCACTTACTGGGTGAAAAAAGGCGAGACTGACGCTCATCCCCTTACCGACGTTTACATGAAAGACCTGCATTACAAAGACGGCTGGATCTATTACAGCAGAACGACGGAAGGCGATATTGCCCAGGGAACCCGCGACAACAACATTTACCGTATGAAAACCGACGGGAGCGGCAATACCAATCTGTCCAACCTGACCTTTGACAACCCTCAGTGCTGGCTCAGTTTTGAGACTATGAGCAACGGCAGGTGCTTCTTCGTTTATACAAACGGAAAGGGGATCAGCGTGGATATCGGCTACGCTCCGAAATCCGGCGGTTCTTCCGTCATACTGGCCAGCGTTCCGGCCGCCAATGTGGTGGATAACCCCTGTATCAACGTGATCGGAGACAATGTGTATTATCTTGCCGGCGACGGCCTTCACTGCGTCTCCATCAGCACACAGGCGGATACCGTCGTTCTCCCTGGATTTTCCTGCAGAGAGTATATGATCTACGGCGGCGTGATCTATTTCTGGGAAAACGCATCCGACGGCCATGCAGTTCTTTCCAGCGTGAACTTAGACGGCACGGGAAGGACGGAGCTATTCCGTTCCTCTGACTCCGAGTTCTCCGAAGAGTCCATGCAGATCAACATCTACCAGGGCGATATCTATGTCCTTCTTCACTCCGGCTATCCGGATGGAACGAAAAACGGCAGGCTTTATCAGATGGAGCTGGATGGTTCAAAGGCCCAGGAGCAGATGGACGGCATCAGCTGGTTCAATATCGTAGACGATACCCTCTATTACCGGCTGATCGATACGGAAGAAACATCCTCTTCGGCTTCTGACGATTCCGCCTATTATTACACGCCTTTTGATTCCGTCATAGAAGGTACCGGAAAAGAAGACGGGACGGGATTGTTTCATTCCGCTTCATCCGGGCAGTCCGACCATTGAGAAGGCGGCATCCCGACAGTTTCTCCGACCCTTTTTCGCTGTTCTCCAATGCGGGAGCAGTCTATGGGGCGACCATGCAGTATCCGTAATTTAAATACAGCAGAGATATCTTCTTCGTAAGCAAACAATAAAAATGGGACCATTCCATAGAAACTCAAAACTGAATTTCCTGGAACGTTCCCATTTTTATTGTTACTCACTTTATCTTGTAAAATATAGCATTTTAATTTTTATCGTCAGATGTCAAATAATCCATCATATTTTTATCCATCTGAGCCAGATAATCAAGGCATTGTTCCTTTGCTTCCGACGAAAAATTCGCAAAAACAATTTTCTCCATTTCGTCGTATAATGCGTTCATACGTTTCTGCGTTTCTTTTCCCTTTTCAGTAATATACACATTCACTTCCCGCGTGCATTGCGAATTACGTTTGCGCTGCAACATACCTTCTTTTTCAAGTGCCGTCAAGAAATTACTAACAGAGGATGCATCTAATGAAAACTCATCTCGGATTTCGCGCTGAATACAACCATCATTAAGGTATACATAATCCAAAATTGAAAATCGTCCTTTCATCCAGCCGAATTTATGGCTTTGGATCAAGAGGAACTTCCTTGTTGAATAATATAATCTTGGTAAAACTCGCCACAACTTTTCCATGTTCTTTAATCCTAATCTTAAATTTTTTACAGGAATGAACTATCCTTATCCAATAAAGGAACCTTTACATATATTTTAATTCTTTGTCGCTGAAATTGCAATAAACAACTTGATTCCTATTGAATCATCGGAAAAGATCAAATAACTTGGTCTTTTCCGATATTTCAGATAATGCCACACGTTGATCAGCTCAGACTGCCGGATAGAAGCCTATGGTATGCAGTAGAACCATGAACCCAAAAAGAATAATTGACCAAACAATCGTAATCGGAACACCATATTTTGTCATATCAAAGAGTTTCCAATATCCGTATCCATATGTAGAAAGTGGAATTGGATCAAGCGGCATAAGAAAACAGTTGGAAACTGTGTAACCGATAATAAGCGTCAGAACGATTGGGCTCATTCCTATACTTGCCGCAACTGCTGCCATTATCGGTACAACCGTAGCCACAAGCGCACCTCCTGTGGGAATCAGAAAATGGATGAGTTGCGCAAAAATAATAACGCAGAAGATAACCATTACCGGGCCCATACTACCAATAGCGTCAGAGAGAAGGTCTGCAATCCACTGGGATGCACCGGTTAACGTCAACGTAGTCGCTGTAGCTGTGGCACCGCTCGAAAGTAAAACTCCGCTCCAGCCAATCGAATTGACTTTATCAGCCTTAAGAACTTCGATACCAGCCAAGGCCATTGCACATACCGAAATTGCAGCGACCATATTGTTATCCAGGTTCGTAATCGGACTTGTCACCCATGCAATGATCGTTATAGCGAAAATCACAATAAATTTTTTCTCTTCTACTTTTAATGGACCGCAATCCTGATCTTTTGCATTCTCCGAGCCCTTTACATGATCAATCTCTGCCGGAAGAAGCGCGCTAAGGATCAACCAGGATATAACAAGAAGTATAATCGACATCGGAATTCCAACAATTGACCACTGCAGGAAGTCGATCGTAATACCCGTCACGCTTTGAAGCTGTATAATCGTTAATTGGTTAAGACCAGAGCCGACCGGCGTTGCAAACCCGCCTATAGCAGCAGCAATCGGAATGCCAATCATCATTGATAGACCAAACTTTGATTTTCCCGGTTCACAGTTATTTAGTTTAAGAAGGTCATATGCAATACCTCCAAATACAACCGCAACCGGAATATCGCCAATAAACATTGATACAACGCCCGAAACCATGATAAAGGAAAGAAGAACCTGCTTTGGCTTTGTTCCAAAAAGGAAGCTGAACTTTGTTGCAACCCTATTGCCAACTCCTGTTGAAACAAAAGCCTGGGAGATGAACTGTGTACATATCATGAAAATAATGGATGCGTTTATAAAGTTTTTCAGAACCTCTCCAATCGGGGCTACCCCAAGAATCCCTGTAATCATTGGAAATGCAAGGGATACATAGCCGACCGGTATCGCCTCAGTAGCCCAGATAATAACAGCTGCAACCATCAATGCAATTGATCTTTGGCCAGCAGGTTCTAACCCCGTGGGAGTAGGTAATAACGAAATAGTGAAATATGCTATAACTGCTATTATGATAAAAACATATTTTTTTATTATGCCTGACATAAATCCCCCCTGCTAAATAAATAATTCATAGTTCCTTAAAATTCTTTTTAAAGCCCAATAAGCGCCGCTGGAGCCTCTTTACACATTACATTTAGATCCGCTTCACTGACACCTTTTTGCATTAAAACTTTGATCAACGAACGCAAAGCATCTACCTCATAGAAATAAGGAACTCCAGAATCTGTGATCAATACAATATGCTCAGGACCGCGCTCTTTAATTAACGTTTTTACTAAGTCGACACAATAGTCGAAAGATACGATCCAACTAGCCATATTATTCCACGGAACTACAGAATTGGAGCAGATTTCAACATATGTGCCCTGATCGATCAGCTCTAATGCTTCTTCAACGGTAGTCAACGTTAACTCTTGGGTAACATGATCATGCACAATCGGTACTTTCATGCCTCTATCCTTAACGTATTTGGAAATATCATACTTCTCTTCATTAGAGACATGACAGGTAGCTAGACAGCACTGATCTCCCTTGCTATTATTATTGTAATCTGCCAGAATATCTAATAATCCGATCATTTCTTTTGTTAGTGTACCACTCATATCAGAAACTCTGATACCTTTTGTTTCATCTCCCAAAACCTCCTGTAAATGAGCAGAATCAAAGCAGGGCAGCCATACTTCCTTACATGTCCCATACCCCAGAGCCTTTTCTACTGCGTGGAGATTCATTCCACCAATCGAATAGTCCAACGTAACGCCGCCATATACCTGAATCGGGGTAAATTCTTCCCCATTTTTAGCTTTCTCCTCCGCTAACATATTTAATCCTTTTTGAACAGCGCCAGCCATAGAGCAGGTTGGGCAATCCTGGTCTTTAAATACGACAGCCCTCATTTTAGCTTCACTACAGCTGACTGCTGTCTCAAAAAAGTTCGCGCGGCCTTCATTTCGCCAGCCAGCAGGTGAGCCATGGGCATGAAGCTCAATGCTACCCTCCAAAACGCGATCGATTTCTTCAGGCGAAACATATCTGCCGCGGTCAGAATAGGGCATATAGGGCCATGCTGGATGTGTTCTTTTAATCAATTCTTCCTCTGTAATAACACGGCCAAATTTCTTTTCCTTCCACTCTGCGATCTGCTTTGATTTAGACATAACAGTAAATTCTCCTTTCACATCATGTAGATTTGCTTGACTATTCCGGCCGGAATTAGTTTATTACGTTATTAGTTTTTATATAAAACAGTTTTTATATAAAACTATTTTATGTAAAAACTATACATCTTTTATCGTATATTGTCTATTGACATTACCTCCAAAATAACAACAATATTTTTGCAAAAAATACACAAAGAATCTCCATCTACGCTGCACGATTGAAGTTTTCTCTTGCTTCTCTCTGTTTCCCATGCTATGATAAAAAAACATCAGAAATTTTTCTAACCTCTTCTGATCTTAGCCGCGAGGCGTCTGTTTATTTTTTTCGCACTAATCTCTTTAAACAATTCCTAACAAAACTTCCCAGTCACTACAAAATGCAGTATAATGAAAGGAGCAAATGTATGAGTGAAGCTGCCGACACAAAACGCACCTACAAAGACAGTCTGTTCCGTATGATCTTCCAGGACAGAGCGGCTCTTTTAAGCCTGTATAATGCCATTAATGGCTCCCACTATGAGGATCTTCAGGGGCTGAAGATCACAACTCTGGAAGACGTGATCTATCTTGGTTGGAAAAACGATGTTTCATTTTTGATCCAGGATGTTTTGAATCTTTATGAGCATCAAAGCACCTGGAACCCTAATATGCCGCTGCGCGGGCTGTTTTATATCAGTTCTCTTTATCAGGGGTATGTGAAAGAGAATGATTTGGATCTTTATTCCAGCGCGCTTTTAAAGTTACCTGTTCCAAGGTGTATCGTCTTTTATAATGGCACCCATCAGGAGCCTGATCAGATGGAACTGCGGCTTTCAGATTCGTTTATTAAAAAAGAAGAGGATCCTTGTATCGAATGTACAGTCTTGATTCTGAATATCAATTACGGACATAATAAAGAACTGATGGCGGCCTGCCGAAAGCTTTACGAGTACTCTTATTTTGTTCATAAGGTTCGGGAATTTCTAGAGCAGGGTCTGACGCGGGACGCAGCCGTCGACCGAGCGGTGGTGTACTGTATCAAGGCAGACATCTTAAAGGATTTTCTGACCCGGCACAGAGCGGAGGTGAAGGATGTGATCCTGACAGAGTATGACGAAAAAAGGCACGAAAGAACGCTGCGTGAAGAGGCCAAAGCACAGGGAATGAAGGAAGGAATCAAGAAAGGGATTCAGGAAGGCGAATTCAAGAAAGCCAGCGAAATGGCCGCCGAAATGCTGAGGGACGGCATAGCACCTGAAAAGGTAAAAGCATACGCAAAGCTCGGCGATGAGCAGTGGGACGAGCTTCTAAAGAGCCTGGGAATGGCTGATCAGGTATGAACCTGTACAATACAGAAGGGCTGATGAATGAAGGCTCAGCAAAACCTTCTTCATCAGCCCTTCTCTTACATCAAGAGTACTGCTTATGATATGATACCAGGGTCCCAAGGTCGAAAATCCGATGCAAGCTTG
>DWZA01000091.1 GCA_019118365.1 Candidatus Lachnoclostridium stercoravium
ATGTTACGATGGACGACTATATTCCATTTAACGAGTTCTTTATCATACCTTATCTGCTGTGGTTTTTATACGTAGGCGGAGCGATCCTTTATTTCTTCTTCACTGACAAGAAGAGCTATTACCGGCTGTGCGCCTTCCTTTTTATCGGCATGACCATAAGCCTGATCATCTGCACAGTCTTTCCAAACGGAACTGCTTTCCGGCCTGCGATCAACCCTGAGAAAAATATTTTCTCCTGGATGGTATTCCATCTGTATCGTACGGATACCTGTACCAATGTATTTCCAAGTATCCACGTGTTCAACTCCATTGGAGTCCACCTCGCTGTTATGCACAGTGAAAAGCTTAGCGGCAACCAGCTGATCCGGACCGGATCCTTTATCCTGATGGTCCTCATATGTCTCTCTACTGTATTTTTAAAACAGCACTCTGTACTGGATGGCTTTGGTTCCATCACCATGGCATACTTCCTTTACAGCGCTATATACAGCAAGGCATACGGGTACAGCCGCCGCAAGGCAGCAGCAGCCAGAAAGGCTTTAAGCTGAATATCCTGATCAAGATCCTGCCGATCGGATAGGGGAATCCATCCCCTATCCGATTATTTTTTTGTGTTATGGATCACGGACTCTTCGGGATCCGTTTTCTGTTTTCAGGCATAAAAACGGAGCCGCTGCTCCAGTAGATCTATCTACTTTTGCAGCGGCCCCTTTCCCGCCGTCCTGAACGGCTGATCTTAATTGAAACCGAAGAATCTCTGGGTGATCTTATATCCCGCGATGGAAACCTGTCTTCCGCCTTTTCCCGGAAGGTTCATGCTCTGTCCTAAGAATCCCCATCTGAGCCTGAGATACAGCGGGAAATTCTGCTGTTTCAGGTACTGCCAGAGTTCTTTCTTTTTCTCCAGGTTTTCTTCTGTCCCTGACTTGATCGCCAGGATCGAGCATATGGTCATCATGATCTCCAGATATTTGATCATATAGCTTCTCAGCTTTCTGCACGGCAGCTTCGTCACGTCATAATATCCCAGCATAAGCTTTGTCACCTTGATCTGCTGGTCGATCCGGCCGATCATAACCTGTTCGTTTACAGACTGGTCCGATCTTCCGATAAAATAACGGTAAAAGTTCACGTCGAGGTAATATAAAGTCTTCACATGAGGAAGCGGCTGATATACGAAAATATTGTCTACGTAGAACGTATGCTTGGGAAGTTCCAGCCCGCATTCCTTTAAAAGCTGGGTGCGGTAGATCACCGAATGCATAAGGATGTACTGGCCTACCATAAACATCTTCACCTGATCCCAGGTGATCAGCTCGTGCTGAGGAAGGGCCGTCCGGTAATTCATCACCTTTTTCCGTTTCATTCCTTCTTTTTCATAGACAAAGTTGCTTACCAGCATGTCCAGCGTCTCCTGCCCATAGACAAACTTGCGCAGGACTTCCAAGATCTGTTTGTATGCTTCTTCATTTACCCAGTCGTCGCTGTCAACGACCTTAAAATAGATCCCTGTAGCGTTTCTCAAGCCTGCGTTGACCGCTTCTCCATGGCCTCCATTTTCCTGATGGATCGCCCTGCAGATGTTTGGATAATTTCTGGCGTATTCATCCGCGATCTCGCCGGTACGGTCCTTTGTGGAACCGTCGTCAACGATCAGTATCTCCACCTCGTCCCCGCCAGGGAGCAGGCTCTCAATGCAATGGCGCATATAATTTTCCGAATTATAGCATGGGATTGCGATTGACAGTAGTTTCATTATCGTTCCTCCTAACTTTTCCTGTACTGCATACCATCATGACAGTCATAATACAGCCGGAACACAAGCACAGGAAAACCATCGTTCCGGTTCCCAGATCCTGTTTCCCTACTGTCCATGCCAGAATGAGCGAACTTGCATTTGCCGCCATATGACAGGCCAGGGGCGCTTTTACGGTTCCGAATATTTCCATGGACCAGCATAAGACCAGTCCCAAAAGGAATGCATAGATCCCCTGAACCAGATTTCCATGATATATCCCGAAAAACAGGGAGGATAACAATGCTGCCCCTGGAAATCCCAGTTCTTTTCTTAAATGTCTGAAACAGAAGGCTCTGAAAGCCCCCTCTTCTCCCGCCGGCCCGGCCAGGCAGACTGCAGCAGCCATAAGCAGCAGACTGCTTCCTCCTTCTTCCCGCCCCAAAGGCGCCATCGCCTCTTTTGTAAAAGGGATCAGGTTCAGGAGCGTGTTAAAAAAGAGGGAGGCGCTTACAGCGAGAACAGTCATACAGATTATTCCCCTGCTCTTCAGGGACGATTCATCGCCTTCTTCTCTCAGCAGCGGGAAAAGGAAGATCAAAGCCGCTCCCAGCCCCGCCAGCGCCGTAATAAGAAGGCCGCTGTTCTCTAAAATCTCCGCGCCGAAGCCCCCGCTTTCCAATACCGGAAGAACCGGCATAAGGAGGCAGCCTGCAAAAAAGGCGAAGCAGCTGTACGCTGCCGCCGGAAGCAGGCAGAACACAGCGACCCTCAGCCATCTCTTCATGTCTTTGTCATACCTTTCCGATCTGTTTGGCAGCGCCTGCCTGGAAACACTGTGCCAGGCGCCTGCCTTTCGATATTATCCACGTTTTTCGGACCTGCTTCCTCATTATACCAAATCGCCTTTTCCTTTCCAAGTAGTTCTTGCTTTTTTTCCTGCGGCTAACTATAATAAATGTAATAGTTCAGACGCAGGCTGGATATATCCGCCAAAAAAGCGCGCAGACTTATCAGAATCCACACCAGAAAAGAGGTATTCCATATGGCGAAAAAAAGACTTGTAATGGCTCTCGGCCATGATGCCCTTGGCACAAATCTGCCGGAACAAAAGGCTGCTGTTGCCAAAACAGCCAAACTCATCGCTGATTTTATCCAGGACAGCTGGCAGGTAGCCATTGTCCACAGCAACGCCCCCCAGGTGGGCATGATCCACGCCGCTATGAATGAATTTGGCAAGGTCCACGAGGGTTACACCCCAGCCCCTATGTCCGTCTGCTCTGCCATGAGCCAGGGTTATATCGGCTACGACCTTCAGAACGGGATTCGCACGGAGCTGATCAAGCGCGGTATCTATAAGCCGGTATCTACGATCCTTACCCAGGTTACTGTGGACCCTTATGACGAATCCTCTTATATCCCGGTTAAAAAGATCGGCCGTTTTATGAGCGCGCAAGAGGCAAAAGAAGAGGAAGAGAAGGGCAATTATGTAACGGAAGTTCCAGGAAAAGGTTTCTGCCGCATCGTAGCTGCCCCGAAGCCGGTGGCCATCGTAGAGATCGACGCTATCAAGGCCCTTCTGGATGCAGATCAGATCGTGATCGCCTGCGGAGGCGGCGGTATTCCGGTGATGGAGCAGGGTTCCACCTTGAAGGGAGCCAGCGCCGTTATTGAAAAAGACTTAGCCAGCGGGCTTCTCGCCCAGGAGGTAGACGCCGACGTGCTGATGATCCTCACCGACGTAGACGAGGTTGCCTTAAACTACGGAAGTTCCGATGAAAGAGGGCTGACAGAGCTTTCTGCAAAAGATGCGGATAAATACATGGAAGACGGACAGTTCGGTTCCGACACCATGGCGCCGAAGATCCAGGCCGCCCTCTCCTTCTTAAGATCCGGCAAGGACCGCGCCGCTGTGATCACATCCCAGAACAAGGCAAAAGAAGCTATGGCAGGCAAATCCGGAACCTGGATCCGCCCGTGAATAAAACGTATCGCTTACAGCGATATCACCGGGCTTTAGCCCTGCTTGACAGAGCTTTCACAGTAACAAAAAGCCATTGGCCCTGCAGAAAATATATCTGCCAGCCAATGGCTTTTTCTTGTTTTATATCTGTTTAAATACAGTTCAATCTTTTTCGCAGGCTGTGCGGTACATATCTACCACATCGTCCCTGGTCACTTCAAAGGCTCCGTTGCGGATATTCTTCGCCTTCATGGCGATGTCGGCGAATTTCTGAATCTCTTCTTCTGTAGCTTTTGTTTTCTCCTTCAAAAGCTTCTCCATCATCTCTGACAGTTCTGCAGGGTCTTTCATTCCAAGAGCCTGTAAAATAGCTTCCGCCCGCTCTGGAGCTCTTTCTTTCGCAAGCTTTAAGAATCCGCCCAGCAAAAGCCCGTTGGCCCTGCCATGGTCGTCTCCTTTAAAGTAGGTAAGCTCGTAGCCCATGGAATGGACGGCTGTGGTTCCTGTGTGGGCGATCACCATTCCCCCAAGGGTGGAGCCGTAAAGCAGCTTTTCCCGCACATCCATGGAAAGTTCTCCTTCAGACAGCAGATCGCCAAAACAGGAAGCGATCACGCTGATACTCTCTTTTGCCAGGATGTCGCTGATGCTGGTCGCCTTGCTGGAAAGCATTCCTTCCAGGGAATGGGACAGGGCGTCGATCGCCGTATGGACCGTGGTGCGCCTTCCCATGTGCATCATATATTTCGCATCCAGGAAAGAGACGGTAGGGAAGATCAGCGGAGTGCTGATACTGCTCTTTGTCTGAAGACGGTCATTGGTAAGGATGGCCGCTTTCGTTACCTCAGAGCCGGTTCCAGCGGTGGTGGGGATCATGACCATCGGCGGAAGGCAGTCTTTGTAATTTCCGGAAAACAGATCTTCTTCCCTGATCTCCTGGCTGTAAAGAAGGGCGATCACTTTGGCCGCATCCATCGGAGATCCACCGCCGATTCCTACGACAAAATCCGCGCCGCAGGCCTTCATCTTTTCCGCTCCCTTATAGACAACTTCGATCGTAGGATTGCTCATGATCTCGTCAAATACTTCAAATTCCATTCCGCAGGCCTTTAACGCCGCTTCCACGTCGTCCTGGGAACCGTTTTTCTTCGCGGAAGACTTTCCTGTAACAATAAACGCCTTCTTACCCAGGGAAGTCCATATCTCCGGGTGGGAGGTCACGCAGTCGCTGCCCTGGATCACTTTTACTGGCATATAAAATTCAAAATTCATGGCTGTCTCTCCTTTGCTGTGATTTTTATTGCGGCAGTTCGGGGCGCCCTGAACTGCCGCACGCATTTTACCGATTGTCTACCGTTGCGATGTCGATCAGCGTCAGTTCTTTCGCCCGGTTTTCCAGGCTGGTTGCCAGAGCCGCCGCCGTATCTAAAGAGGTGAGGACGCTGACTCCTGTCTCCACCGCGTTTCTGCGGATCACAAATCCGTCTTTGGAATGCTCCGCGCCCTGGGGCGGGATGTCGATGATCAGATCGATCTCGTGGCCGAGCACAAGATCCAGGATGTTCGGGGACTCCTGTTCCAGCTTGGGCACGCTCAGCACGCGCACTCCGTTGTCATAGAGATATTTTGCCGTTCCTCTGGTAGCGAAGATCCGGTATCCCTGAGCCTGGAAACGTTTTGCGATATCCACGGCTTCTTCCTTTTCCTCGTCTCTTACGGTAATGATCATATTCCTGTATTTCGGGAGCTTGATCCCTGCTCCCTGGAAAGCCTTGTAAAGGGCTTCGTTGAAGGTCTTTGCGATTCCCAGGCATTCTCCTGTGGACTTCATCTCCGGCCCCAGGCTTACGTCCGCGCCGTGGATCTTCTCAAAGGAGAATACCGGCATCTTGATGGCGATGTAATCTCCGTTTTTCTGAAGTCCCGGTTCATATCCCAGCTCCCGGATCGTGTGGCCGCAGATGATCCTGGTGGCAAGCGGAACGATGGGGATGCCTGTAACTTTGCTGATATAAGGCACGGTACGGGAAGAACGGGGATTGACTTCGATGATGTAAACGTCTTCTCCGTCAACGATAAACTGGATGTTGATCATGCCCTTTACATGAAGGGCGCGGGCCAGCTTCTCCGTATACTCTACGATGGTCTGTTTATTGCTTTCTGTAATGCTCTGGGCAGGATAAACGGAAATACTGTCTCCGGAGTGGATGCCTGTCCGCTCGATATGCTCCATGATCCCTGGGATCAGGATGTCCTTGCCGTCGCAGATAGCGTCTACCTCGATCTCCTTGCCCATGATATATTTATCCACCAGGATCGGGTGCTCCTGGGCGATCTGATTGATAATGCCGATAAATTCGTCGATGTCCTCGTCGTTGATCGCGATCTGCATGCCCTGTCCGCCCAGCACGTAGGACGGCCTTACGAGCACCGGATAGCCCAGCTGGTGAGCGGCGTTTTTCGCCTCTTCCGCAGTAAATACGGTCTGGCCTGCCGGCCTTGGAATACCGCATTTTTCCAGGATCTCGTCGAAGCGCTCCCTGTCTTCCGCCGCGTCTACGTCTTCCGCCGCAGTCCCCAGGATCGGAACGCCCATCTTCATCAGGGCTTCTGTCAGCTTAATGGCCGTCTGGCCGCCAAACTGCACCACCGCTCCGTCCGGCTTCTCAATGTCCACGATGCTCTCCACATCCTCCGGGGTCAGCGGTTCAAAATACAGTTTATTTGCAATATCAAAGTCTGTACTTACTGTCTCCGGGTTGTTATTGATAATGATCGTCTCGTAGCCTTCTTTTTCAAATGTCCATGTGCTGTGTACGGAGCAGAAGTCAAATTCGATCCCCTGTCCGATACGGATCGGGCCGGAACCGAGGACCAGGACCTTCTTCCTGTCGTGCCCTCCTTCCGCCTCGTTTTCACTGCCGAAGCAGGAATAGTAATAGGGCGTGGCGGCTTCAAATTCCGCGGCGCAGGTATCGACCATCTTGTATGCCGCCCGGATGCCGCATTCATACCGCATGGCTTTGATCTCTTCCTGGGGGATCGTCGTCAGGCGGGCGATCACATTATCCGGGAACTCGATCCGCTTCGCTTCTCTTAAAAGTTCCTCTGGAAGATAGTCTCTTGCATTTCCAGAGATCGGGTTTTCCTTGCCTGCAGCGGCTTTTACCCCGCCTTTTCCCGCTCTGGCTGCTTTTACCTTCCAGCCCACTGTCTTCAGCGCGTTTTCCATCTCCACAAGAGCGGAGATCTTATCAATAAACCACATATCGATCCTGGTGATATCGTGGATCGTCTCATAGGAAACATTTCTTCTCAAAGCCTCCGCGATCACCCAGATCCTGCGGTCGTCCGGCTGATAGAGCAGGTCTAAAAGCTCGTCGTCGCTTAATTCTGAAAAATCATAGGACAGCAGGCAGTCCACATGCTGTTCCAGGGAACGGATGGCCTTCATCAGAGCGCCTTCGAAATTAGTGCAGATGCTCATGACCTCGCCGGTAGCCTTCATCTGGGTGCCCAGAGTACGGTTGGCGCTGATGAATTTATCAAAAGGAAGCCTTGGCATCTTGACTACGCAGTAGTCCAGCATAGGCTCAAAGCTGGCGTATGTCTTCTGTGTAACTGCGTTTTTGATCTCGTCCAGGGTGTAGCCCAAAGCGATCTTTGCCGCCACCTTGGCGATGGGGTAGCCCGTAGCCTTGGAAGCCAGGGCGGAGGAACGGCTTACGCGGGGATTTACCTCGATGACGCAGTATTCAAAACTCTCCGGGTGAAGGGCGTACTGAACGTTGCAGCCGCCGGTGATCCCCAGCTCTGTGATGATGTTGAGAGCGGAGGTACGGAGCATCTGATATTCCTTATCTCCTAAAGTCTGGGACGGAGCCACAACGATGCTGTCTCCGGTGTGGATCCCTACCGGATCGATATTTTCCATGTTGCAGACAGTGATCACATTGCCCGCGCCGTCTCGCATTACTTCGTATTCGATCTCTTTCCAGCCTGCGATACACCGCTCTACCAGCACCTGTCCCACTCTGGAAAGGCGCAGGCCGTTCTGGAGGATCTCTACCAGTTCTTCCTGATCATGGGCAATGCCGCCGCCGCTTCCGCCAAGGGTGTACGCCGGACGGAGCACCACTGGGTATCCGATGGTATTGGTAAAAGCGATACCGTCCTCTACATTTTCCACCACTTTGGAAGGAGCCACCGGCTCGCCGATCTTTTCCATCGTCTCTTTAAATTCCAAACGGTCTTCTGCCTTCCGGATCGTCGCCGCAGTGGTTCCGATAAGTCTTACGTTATGAGCCTTTAAGAAACCGGCCTCCTCCAGCTCCATAGCAAGGTTTAAGCCAGCCTGTCCCCCAAGGGTCGGCAGGACGCTGTCTGGTTTTTCCTTTAAGATCAGCTGTTCCACTACTTCTACGGTCAGCGGCTCTATGTAAACCCGGTCTGCAATATCCTTATCTGTCATGATCGTAGCCGGATTGGAGTTGAGCAGTACCACTTCGATCCCCTCTTCCTTCAGGGAACGGCAGGCCTGGGTGCCTGCATAGTCAAATTCTGCTGCCTGTCCGATGATGATCGGGCCGGAGCCGATCACCAATACCTTTTTAATATCTGGATTCTTTGGCATTATTCATTTCCCTCCATCATCTTTAAGAAACGGTCAAACAGGTAACTGGAGTCCTGAGGGCCTGGGCACGCCTCCGGATGGTACTGGACAGTGAAAATATTTTTTCCTGTGTACTTCAATCCCTCATTGGTGCCGTCGTTGACATTGACAAATGCAGGCACGGCAACCGCAGGATCCAGGCTCTCTGTATCCACCGCGTATCCATGGTTCTGGGATGAAATGTAAACTCTTCCTGTCTCCAGATCCTTTACCGGGTGGTTGCCGCCTCTGTGGCCGTATTTCAGCTTGTAGGTATTGGCTCCTGTAGCCAGCGCCATCAGCTGATGTCCCAGACAGATCGCAAAGATCGGAACATTGGAGTCGTACAGCTTTCTGATCTCCCGGATGACCTCCACATTCTCCTTGGGATCCCCAGGACCGTTGGAGAGCATGATGCCGTCCGGAGAAGAGCTTAAGATCTCTTCCGCGCTTGTATCGGAAGGATATACCGTCACCTGGCAGCCTCTTTTATTTAAAGAACGGGCGATATTTTTCTTCGCTCCCAGATCCAGAAGGGCTACTTTCTTACCCTCTCCGGGAAGAACGTACTTCTCTTTTGTGGTGGTCGCCTTTACCACTCCCTGGACAGAATATTCTTTCATCCGTCTTACGGCATCCTCCAGATCATAATTTTCATTGGTGGTGATCATGCCGTTCATGGTTCCTTTTTCTCTTAATATCTTCGTAAGGGCTCTTGTATCGATTCCGCTGATACCTGGGATGTCGTGGGACTCTAAGAAATGCTGGATCGTATCCTCGCTTCTGAAATTGCTGGGGATTCGTGATAATTCTCTGACAATATAGCCGTCCGGCCAGGGCTTTAAAGATTCCATATCTTCATGGCAGATGCCGTAATTACCGATCAGGGGATAGGTCATAACGACCGCCTGTCCTGCGTAAGAAGGATCCGTCAATACTTCCAGATAACCGGTCATAGATGTGTTAAAAACGATCTCGCTGATCACTTCTCTGGGAGAACCGATGCTCGTCCCCTGGAATACGGTTCCGTCTTCCAATACCAAAAATGCTTTCATAGGGTACCTGTCCTTTCCTTAGTTATCGAAAAATGCCTAAATTGAATAGATTATACACGATTCGACGAGGTTTTTCAACTGAAATTTTGAAAATACTTCAGCCGTGCACCAGGATATATGATACAGAGCGTTACAAGCTTGCTTGTAAAAGCGATTTGACATATATCCTGGCATAAGGATGACATCCAGGGCTTCTTGTCAGCACATTCTGTGCTGGCAAGAAGATACACGGCTGAACTTATCAATGCCATCTGAGCGCCGTTCTGTGTGCAAACACGGCGATCGGGGCGGCTTTGCTGCGCCGCCTATCACAGCCAGAGGAGCGAAACTCACCCTCACGGGTTCAAACAGCGCTCCTCTGGCCGCGCTATGCTCGCAAAGCCACGCCCCGATTTCGCCGAATCATTTGCCCACAGAACGGCGCTCAGACGGCTATTGCTGTTTTCTGCGGAATTCCTCTCAATCAAGCGTATCTATGAAATGTCATGGCAAGCTATGCTCGGCAAAACCGCGCAGATCCTGCAGAATATTTTCCGATCAGTCAGGGAAATCTCTATTCTGCAGCTATCTCCAAAGTTTCTCTCATAAATATGCCAGAAGCCTGGTTTAACCACATATAGAAAACCTCTTCACTTTATCTTTTTAAAAGAGATTCTACAGCAAATAGCGACTGCTCTCAAAGAGCCATCCGGCAGGCAAACGATTCGGCGAAATCGGAGCTTAGGATTTGCGAGCATAGCGCAGGCTAAGGAGCGTTGTCTGAGCCCGTAAGGGTGAGTTTCGCTCCTTAGCCTGTAATAAGCGGCGCAGCAAAGCCGCTCCGATCGCCGTGTTTGCCCGCCGGATGGCTCTTTAAAAGCGATGCCTATTTTCTAAATCGCCTGCTTCAGCGCCCCTTTCTCATCGGTCTTCAGGCAAATTTCCCCTTCAAACATGCTTCCGTCTCCGGTCAGCCGGTACAGCTCGCCTTTCCATACGATCCACTGGTCCCTTGCCATAGCGCCGTTTTCCTGGAGGAAGTACCATTTTCCATCGGAACCGGTCTTCCAGGTATTGGAAACCATCATCCCCGCCCCGTCGAACCAGTACCAGTATTTTCCGTCCTGATACCAGTCGTTCGTCACTGGTTCTCCTGTATTTCCCAGGTAAAATCTCCAGCCGCCGTTTTCATTGTACCAGCCGGATTTCTTTTCCGGCTCCTGAACACTCAGATTGTAGTAGAGAGCGATGGTGTCTGCCTCCGCCTTTGCCAGCCTGTCCAGATTTTTTTCGTCCAGGAGCCATCTGGCGATCTCTGTATTAGTGTGGAAGGAATGCTCCAGGATCAGCCCCGGCGTTCCCACGGCTGTCGCGCCCCGGAGGACTCCGTAATAATCGCCGTTCTGACCTCTGCGCTTTTCGATCCTGGCCGGCTGCTTCGTATGCATGGCGGTTTCCACGCACTGGGCCAGAGCCATGCCGATGCCGTCCGCGCTGCCGTTGATGGCGCACAGAGCCGCCGGATAATCCACATGATCGTTTACTCCCGCCCCTATGGCGTTGGAATGGTCGGAAATAAAGAGATCGCAGCCTTTGGAAGCGGCGCCTCTTGCGTACAGCCCCATATCCTGGCTCTGGCTTTCCCTGGTAGTGATCACCTGGATCCCCAGCTCTTCCAGGTATTTCTTCTGCAGAAGATGAAGCTTCCAGGTCATCACTGATTCATAATATCGTTTGTCCGCCGGGCTCTGGTTGTATCTTCCGTAGTGGCCTGCATCAAGACAAATCTTCATATTTTTTCCTTGTCCTTTTTCTTTATTCTATGCATATATCAATTTCCCCGTTACATTTTTCATTTTTCCTCTTGCTTTTTTTCAGGAATAATGGTATTATATCAAAGCTTGCTCATGGCCTATTGGTCAAGCGGTCAAGACGCCGCCCTCTCACGGCGGAAACCCGGGTTCGATTCCCGGATAGGTCATTTAAGGGATCCTGGATTCAGGGTCCCTTTTCCTTTGCTTTCGAAAGTGTTTCCGGATTTTCTTCACCTTACCTTTCTTCCTGTCTTATACTATAGTAATCAGCGATTTTATCGAGGTATTTCCATGAATCTTCCATATGTATCTGCTTCCCAGGCTTCCGGGTCCGATCCTTCCTCCTCTCTTGGAAGCCTGGTAATGGACGTGGTATCTTCTCAGAATAATTTTCCCATTTCCAATGCCACTGTAGAAATAGCTTCTGAAACCTCTCCTTCTGATATTATTGAAAAGCTGACCACTGACAGCTCCGGCCAGACTGCCGATATCTCCCTTCCTGCTCCTCTGGAAAAATACAGTCTGGCGCCTTCGGATGAAAGGCCGTATTCCGAGTATCACCTGCATGTTACCGCCCCTGGATTTAAGCCAGTTGACATCAGCGGCACGGAGATCCTTGCCGGAGCCACTGCGATCCAGAATGTCCGGCTGGAACCTGTGGACGATCCGACTCCTATAAACAACGATATTGTTATCCCTGAGCACACGCTTTACGGAAACTATCCGCCAAAGATCGCAGAGCCGGAAGTCAAACCGGTCACCGACACCGGCGAGATCGTCCTTTCCCGCGTGGTAGTCCCCCAGACGGTCATCGTCCACGACGGCGTCCCTACCAATGCATCGGCTCCGGATTATTATGTGCCTTACCGGGATTACATCAAAAACGTGGCGTCCAGCGAGATCTACGCCACCTGGCCAAGAGCCACCATCACCGCCAACGTGCTGGCTATCATGTCTTTTACGTTAAACCGCGTCTATACGGAGTGGTACCGGGGCCAGGGCTACAACTTCACCATCACGTCATCCACGGCTTTTGACCACAAATGGATCTACGGACGGAATATTTATGAAAGTATTTCTGTAGTTGTAGACGAGATCTTTGACAGCTACCTTTCCCGGCCGGATGTACGGCAGCCGATCCTGACCCAGTACTGCGACGGCCGCATGGTACAGTGCCCGAACTGGATGACCAGATCGTAAGTGGGTACGGCTGATACAACAAAAAAGTATCAGTTCAGCCGTGTATCTTCTTGCCAGCACATTTTGTGCTGACAAGAAGCCCTGGATGTCATCCCTATGCCAGGATATATGTCAAATCGCTTTTACAAGCAAGCTTGTAACGCTCTTTATCATATATCCTGGCGCACGGCTGACTGTTACCATAAAAAATTTTAAGAATATTGAAATCAAATTCCGCATATGCTATAATGCCAGTAGGCAAAGAGAAGTGATGACATTTCCATGTCAGACGACGAAAACCCCGGAGCGGCAACTCCGGGGTTTTCTATTCCATTTTGGTATGGCGGCTTAAACCATAGGCTGATTACCGACTATTCGCCGCCGTCCAACCATTTGATGATGTAATGGCAAATTACACCAGCCGCGACAGCGACAATAAGAGAAGTGATTATTTCCAAGCCAGACACCTCCCTTCTGTACCAGTATAGGAGGCGGTAACGCTGACATTATAACATCTGGCAAATTATGGCGCAACCAGAAACAGGCCCCTGTCTGATCGCTCCATGTTCGCCTGTCCTTCCGATCTGCTTTTAAGAGGACCGGACAACTTCTGCATTTGCGATCGTTGCAAGCGGCCTGCAGGTCAAATGCTCTGCGATCTGTTCCTGCTGCACCTTTGTAAGTTCATTGAAAGCCTCTCTTCGATCTCCGACCCGTATCCAATTGGTAAACGTTATCTCTTTTTTCATACCGACACCTCACTCTGATAGATTCTATGCCGCGCCGTTTGTACCATTTTCCATAAATTTCCTCACAGGCCCGGAAGGCGTATTTTTCGTATTCTGCGATCATACATTAGGGCAGGTGATAAAATGAATGACCAGTTAATATCTGCCGCCCTTTACATTCGGGTAAGCACAGAAAAGCAGGAAGAACTCTCTCCCGATTCCCAGAAACGCCTGCTGCTGGAATACGCAAAGGGACATAGTATGACTGTATCTCAGGAACATATCTACATAGAAAACGGCATATCCGGACGGAAAGCCGACAAACGGCCGAAGTTTCAGGCGATGATCGCCGCAGCCAAATCGGAGGAACATCCTTTTGACGTGATCCTTGTGTGGAAATTTTCCAGATTCGCCAGGAACCAGGAAGAGAGTATCGTATACAAGTCCATGCTGCGGAACAAGTGCCGCGTAGATGTAGTTAGCATTTCAGAACCGCTGATCGACGGCCCCTTTGGCGGACTGATCGAACGCATCATCGAATGGATGGATGAGTTTTATTCTATCCGCCTGTCCGGGGACGTGACCCGCGGCATGACGGAAAACGCGCTTCGCGGCGCGTATCAGTGCCGCCCGCCTCTTGGCTACCGGATCCCTTATCATAAA
This sequence comes from Candidatus Lachnoclostridium stercoravium, assembly GCA_019118365.1. Classification (GTDB taxonomy): domain Bacteria; phylum Bacillota; class Clostridia; order Lachnospirales; family Lachnospiraceae; genus Lachnoclostridium_A; species Lachnoclostridium_A stercoravium. Next base: position 13,768 of record DWZA01000091.1, read on the forward strand.
GCGCCTCCGGAGATCATCCCTGAAGAAGCCGAGATCGTCCGGATGATCTTCGACAAATATGTTAATGACCGAATGAGCATCTTTGCCCTTACCAAATACTTAAACAGCCTCGGCCTTAAAACGAACCGGGGAAATCCATTTGAGAAGCGCGCCCTGGAATACATCCTGCAAAATCCCGGATATGCCGGGGATATCCGCTGGAACCGTACAGTCCATGGGACCAAAGAAGTACGGGATCCTTCTCAGTGGATCATCCGTCCCGGCCATCATCCTGCGATCATCAGTAAAGAACTGTTCCTTGCCGCCCAGAAGCGTTTTCACTCTGAACACCATCCAAAGAATGCCAAACCGGCTGAAGCCGCAAAGCACTGGCTTTCCGGGCTTTTAAAATGCCCCTCCTGCGGCCGCTCTCTGTCTTCCTGCGTTATGCATCGAAAGACTGCTCCTGATACCTTTTCTTTCCAGTGCTGCGGCTATCGAAAAGGCAAATGCAGCCACAACTGTTATGTAAGGGAAGAAGAGATCGCCCCGGCAGTGTTAAAAGCTCTGGAAGACGCGGTCCGGCTCTGCAATGTAAATTATGTGGTACGGAAATGTCCTGACGGGAAGTATGAGAATGCAGAGCTGGCAACACTGAAAAAGAATCTGGAACGGATCCGCCAGCGGGAAGCCCGCATGCGGGAAGCTTATCTGGAAGGGATCGACACGAAAGAAGAATACCGGAGAAATAAAGAGCTCCTGCAAAAGGAACGTGCCGGATTGGAAGATCAGATCGTCCGCCTGGATCAGGCTGCCTCAGATAAAGGCTCCGGCGGCGCCCGGATGATCATCCCGATCAGCAGCATTCTCGACATTCTGAAGTCTGACCAGTTCACCATGCAGGAGAAGAATACAGCCCTGAAAAGTATTGTTGAACGGATCGTTTTTGATAAGGGATCTCTGCACATCGATGTAGATTATTATCTGCCCGAATCCCTGCTGTAATTTTTTATACGCACCTGCAGTCTGGATGACCCAATGGGGCTCCTGCGCCCTTGGGGAAGAGGGCTACAGCCCCATCGAGATCCTACGCTATTTTTACGGGGACAGCATTTATGTAAATACTGCGGAAGAGATCTCCGGGATCCCCATCTCCTGGCCCGGCTATGACCTGACCGTCGGCTCTACCGGAGACAAAGTCCGCCACGTTCAGGAACAGTTAGACGCCATTGCCACGATCTATTCCGCCATTCCAAAGATCACTCCCGACGGGATCTACGGCCAGGCTACCAGAGCTGCTGTAGAAGAATTTCAGTCTATTTTCGGGCTCCCCCAGACCGGGGTGATCGATTTTGCCACCTGGAATAAGATCTCCCACATTTATGTAGGGATCACCGGGATCGCGGAACTGAACTGACGGGCTGCGGTCAGCTTTCCCTGACGTCTCTGGCGTCAGCTCCGGCCACAGCCAGTGAGCCGGCCGCCGCCAAAAGGATCCCTGCCGCCATCTCTCCTGCAGGGATCGTCCCAAAGGGGATCGTCCGCAAGATGACGATCGGAGACGACAGGATCAGGGCCAGGATCATACTGTAGGTAAGGCTTTCATGATCTTTCAGCAGGCGCTCTACCATATGGGCGCAGAGGAAGATGCCCGCAGCCATGCCTGCGCCGTAAGGCAAAAGCGCCCTTTGTTCCTGCGCAGCCTGCAGCAGATCTCCAGTCAATAGTCCTGTCTGAAGCCGGTTAAAAGCAGAAAGCACCGGCTGGTAATATCCCATCATCATAAGCAGCATGGTCCCGCTGACCCCAGGGATCACCGTGGCGGCGGCGCCGATCAGGCCGGCACAGAAAAGCCCGGCCGCCGCCGCGGCCCACGTTGGAAGATCATTGCTGTATACAAGAGACAGGTCCACATTTCCCCGTCCATGTTCCCCTTCTGCGATCGTAAGAATGATCATAAGGCAAAATACGATCAGAAAAGCAGAGTAATCCAGGAGCCGGTTATCCCCTGCCGCAGCTTTTCTGCGTACCACAGGCGCTCCGCCAAGGATCAGCCCGATAAAGGCCATACTGGCTGCAAAGGGATACCTGACAAAAAGGATCTCAATGATGAACGCCAGGCCGCACATGCCCATGCCGATCCCCAGCGCGTAAGGGAACAGGATCCGCAGGCTTTCCCTGGGCCGGACGGTAATATGTGTGACCGCTCCTATGATCTTGTCATATACCCCCATAGATACGGCGAGGGCTCCTCCGCTGACCCCCGGCGCTGCGCCGGCTATGCCAATGAGAAGCCCTCTTATGATCTCTTTTATGAATTTCATCCATACACCCGCCTGTTTCGAGCGTTCTTATCTCAATTATATGCCGCCCTTTCTTTCGGCAGAATCATTGAGCTTTGTCAGGATATCCGCCGTTTCCCGCAGATCCCTGATATGATAATCCGCCAGATGCTGGTCAAAAAGGAAACGGCTGTCATACAGAGCCGCCACTTTCATCCCCGCCCGGTGAGCCGCCAGGATACCTACATTGGAGTCCTCTACCACCAGACACTCCTCTTCCTTTACTCCCAGCTTTGCCGCCGTATAATGATAGATCTCCGGATCCGGTTTGCTCATGGTAAACTGATCTCCGCTTACCATGGCTTCAAAGTATCTGTCGATCTGATTGTCCCGCATCACGCGCTCCACCACTTCCAGCTGCGTGGAGGAAGCTACGGCCATCTTATATCCCCGCTCCTCCAGCCATTTTAATATCTCCCTGGCTTCGGAGCGGAAGACCTTTGTATAATCCGTATTGGTAAAAAGGTCGACCTTGCTCTTAAATTCCATCCGCAGCTCCTGCCAGGTCTGCCCGTTGTGGATCGCCCGCTCCATCACCGTCCATGCATCCTGCTTGGTGGCTCCTACCATGGGAAACAGTTCTTCATACTTCACATCCGGATTTTTCGTTTTGGCAAATTCCCACTCGATCTTCAGGTACATCGGCTCGCTGTCGATCAGCACCCCGTCCATATCAAAAATAACTGCTTTTATCATCTTGCTTTTATATCCTTTCAGATCTCCAGGCCCCTTAAGCTGATGTAGTGTTTGATCGCCTGGACGGCCCCGTCCACTCCCAGCTTCGCCGTATTCAAAAGAAGATCGTAATTTTCAATGCTGCTCCAGTCATGGCCTGTGTAATAGCGGTAATAGTCCCGGCGCTCTCTGTCCATCCGCTTGATCTGCTTTGGAGCGTCTTCCAGGGAATATAACCCCTTGTCGACGATCCTCTTGATCCGCGCCTCAATATCCGCATACAGAAATACCCTTACCAGCCCGTCCATGTCCTGCAGCACATAATCCGCGCATCTTCCGATGATCACGCAGGACTCTTCCGCAGCCAGCTTGCGGATCACATCCGACTGGAAGCGGAACAGGTTATCCGCGGATACCAGGTCCGATCCAAAAGACGGAGATTTTTTCTCCGGAGTCATGCTGCTGATGATCCGGTACAGCAGCCGGTTCCCTGCTTTCTCGTCTGCCAGATGAAAATAACTTTCCTTGATCCCGCTTTCATCAGAATTCATACGGAGAATATTCTTGTCATAACAATTGATCCCCAATTCCTTAGCCAGCCTGGATCCCGTCTCTGCCCCGCCGCTGCCGTACTGCCTTCCGATTGAAATGATCACCCGTTTTTCTGCCATAATGCCACCCCTCCTTAGTGATATCTGAGTCTGCGGACTTATCCGCTTCCCGTCTTGTCTTTCTTCTAGTTTACCATGAATCCCCTTCTCCAACAACTGGATTTTCACGTGGGCCTCCGATCAGCCGCCTCCCATCAGAACGATCGCATTTCTACAGCTGCGCTCTCTCACGCACGATCACGGTCCGATACCCGTCCTGACGAAGCGCCTGCTCCATACGGGCCGCGTTTTCCAGGTTCAGAAACGCTCCCGCCCGGACTTTATACAGGCCGTCCACCGGGCTGTATACATAAAACGCCGGGTAGCCCTGGGCTTTCAGCTCAGCTGTCTGCGCCCTTGCCATCTCCGGATCCGAAAAGGCTCCTGTCTGTACCTGATAATATTCCGGAAGCTGTGCGCTCTCTTCCTCCCCTTCGATGGCGTTTGCGATGCCGTCTGCAATGGCTGCGGCGATCTGCGGAATGTTTTTGTCAAACATCTGATTATCCTTCTCATTATCGATAAACCCTGTTTCCACCAGCACCGCCGGCGCGTTCGTCCGCTTAAGGACCACAAGCCCCGGCCGCTCGATCACGCCCAGATCTGTAAATCCTGTTTTTTCCAGCTCTGCGTTTATGCTTTTTCCTATTTTTTCCGCCTGGCCCCCGTTTCCATAGACCAGGCTCATGATCCCGGAAGCTGTTCCCGGAACCGGCATGGCGTTCCGGTGGATGGATATAAAATAATCGGCTCCCGACCGGTTTCCTATGGCGGCCTTTTCTGCCGGCGACTGATAAACGTCGTTTACTCTGGTATATACTACGTCAAACCCCTTGTTTTCCAGATCCTGCCCTACGGCCAGAGCCAGTTTCAGATTGTCGTCTTTTTCCTTTCGGTCCTGGAAAATGGCTCCCGGCTCCTGGCCGCCGTGTCCGGCGTCTATGATAATGCGCTTTCTCTCTGCCAAAATAAAAACTCCTTCCAACAGGCTATACTAATACAGTATGCCTGCAGGAAGGAAACGTTCCATTTATCATTCTTTCAGATCGATCTCCCCATGGAAGACTTCTTCTGCTTCTCCTGTCATATATACATGGTTGTCCTGGCTGCTCCAGCGGATCGAAAGGTGGCCGCCTAAAAGGGATACGTCCACGTCTTCATCCTTTTTTACATAGCCGTTAAGGACCGCCGCCACTACGCTGGCGCAGGTTCCCGTGCCGCAGGCCAAGGTTTCCCCGGAGCCGCGTTCCCAGACCCGCATAAGGAGGCTTCCATCCTCCTTTACCACGATAAATTCCGTATTGGTCCGATCCGGAAAACGATCATGATTTTCAAATTCCGGTCCCATGGCATCCAGGTTCAGCTGATCTAAGAGCTTTCCATCCTCTCCCGTGACGATCTCTTCCCTCCGTCTCACCATAGACGAGAGAAGAGGCCCGCTCTCCAGGTTTTCCCTGTTTTTCCCCTCTGCAAAGATCACCGCATGGGGATTTCCCATGGAAACGCCGGTAAAATGGTATTCCTTTCTGCCCACTGTCAGCGCTTCCCCGATCTCAGAGGTCAGCTCCGGCTCTCCCATATCCACAGTCACAGATCTTACCTTTCCATTTTCCTTGTGAAGGGTAAGGTATTTGATGCCAGAAAGCGTTTCCACAGAAAGGCTGTCCCTGTCCGCAGGGACGATCCCATGATCATAGGCGTATTTTCCTACGCACCGGATCCCGTTCCCGCACATCGCCCCTCTGGAACCGTCCAGATTGTACATGTCCATCTGGCAGTCCGCGACTTTGGACGGTTTGATCAGGATCAGGCCGTCGGAACCGATCCCGAAATGGCGGTCGCTTACCTCTGCCGCTGTCCTGGAAGGATCCGCGACCTCTTCCTCAAAGCAGTTGACATATACGTAATCGTTTCCGATCCCATGCATCTTTGTAAATCTCATATTGCCTCCTTTGCGGAAACCCGTTTCATCTCTATCAGCTTCCTGGCTGTTTTTGTCAGGCTGCAGCCGTTATCCATGCTGCATCGCTGTATATACTGATGGGCTTCCTCTTCTGTCATATAATTTTCTTCCATTAAAAAGCGCTTCGCCTCCGAGATCAGCTTCTTTTCTGCTTCCGTACGCACTCTTGGACGCGACCGTCTCTTCCTGCGCTGCCTTTCCTGTTCCCTCGCCGCCATCTCCATGGTGCTGACCAGATCATAGACCTTTAACGGGGATCCTAAAAGGATCGCCCGGTCCGGCACGCCTCCCGGCACGCCCTTTGGCCCGGCTAAGAGGATGAACGCAAATTCCGGTGGCAGGTCCTCGCAAAGCTCTTCCGCTACCATATCTTCAAAACGGCTCCCGCTTATGACGATGCCGTCTTCCAGTTCCCCGGAAACTGCCAGCACCTGGGCCCCTGACGTGCAGACAGCCGCCACATGGTATCCGTTCTTTACCAGTATGTTTTTTATGTTCCGCCCATTTTCCGCTTTGGAAAACGCAACGATCACATTGGCCATCCGCTCGCCTCCTTCCTTTCCGGGACCGATATCCGCAGCCGGATCCAGCGTCCGGCAGAGCCGGCAAAAACAGCTAAGATCTGGCCGGCGGTCAATATTTCCTGAGGTACTCGTTCACTTCCCAATCCGTTACATGGGTGCAGAACGCTTCCCACTCTTTTTCCTTCGCCGCCAGGTACTTTTCATAAATATCATTTCCCAGAACGCCGCGGATAAAGCTGCTGTTTCGAAACGCCTCGATCGCGTCTCCCATAGTGCGGGGAAGCCTGCGGATCCCCCGCTTTTCCCTCTCTTCTTCCGTCATGGCGTAGATATTTTCACAGACGCTTTCCGGCGGGACCATTTCTTTTTCGATCCCGTCTATTCCTGCAGCCAGGCAGACAGCGAATACCAGGTACGGGTTGACCGCCGAATCCGGGAAGCAAAGTTCGATCTCAGTTTCTTCCTCTCTGTGGCAGGGCACTCTCATAAATACGCTTCCATTGGACTGTTCCGACCACGCGATATAATTGGGCGCGCCGTATCCCGGCGTCAGCCTCTTATAGGAATTGATCAGCGGATTGGTAAGCAGCATCATCTCTTCCCCATGAGCCATGATGCCGGCGATAAACTGGTAAGCCGTCCTGCTGATACCAAGACGGTCGTTTGTGTCCTGGAATGCATTATTTCCCTGCCGGTCCAGAAGGCACACGTTTAAATGAAGGCCGGAACCGTTCGTCCCCTCCTTGGGCTTCGGCATAAAAGTTGCGTAAAGTCCGTGACGTTTAGCGATGTTTTTCACCGCCATGCGGAATGTCATGATATTGTCCGCGCCGGTCAGAGCCTCGCCCATATGCAGGTCGATCTCGTGCTGGGCCGGGGACATCTCATGGTAAGACGCTTCGATCTCAAATCCCATCTCTTCCAGGGAAAGTACAATGTCCCGGCGCACATTTTCCGCCAGATCGATAGGGCCTACGTCGAAATATCCGCCTCTTTCATGAGTGCTGGTAGTGGGGCTTCCTTCGTCGTCCGTATGGAACAGGAAAAATTCGCATTCCGGCTTTACCATAAACGTATATCCCCTGTCTTCCGCCGCTTTTATTGCCCGCTTCAGCACATATCTGGGGTCGCTTTCAAAGCTCGTCCCGTCCGCCCGGTGGATATCGCAGATAAAGCGCCCTACCTTTCCCTGCTGCGGACGCCATGGGAAGATCTCAAAGGTATCCAGATCCGGATACAGATACATGTCCGGCTCCTCGATCCGCATAAACCCTTCGATGCCGGAGCCGTCAAATCTGCACTTGTTCTCTATCGCCCGCTCCAGCTGGCTGGCCGTTACCGCCACGTTTTTAAATGTTCCGAAAATATCCGTAAACTGGAGCCGTATAAATTCTACGTCTTCCTCCTCTGCCATACGGATGATATCTTCCTTTGTATATCTCATATCATTCTCCTATCCGCCGTCCGCCCGCAGAAGGCTTTCCGCTTTTTGTTCATTTGACCCTGGTATCATACTATCATACGGAAGCGCAAACTGCAATAATCGCAAACTGCAATTCGCAAAGTAAAAGCTTGAAACGGCCATAGAAAAGCGCAGGTTTCTTTTGCATTTGCAAAAGAAACCTGCACTTTTATGGCCTGTTCTATTCCGATCGAAAAGGATTCGTATATGTAATTTTGCGGATCGCAGATAAGGTGAAACCGGAACAAGTGAAAGACCGCTTGCCCTTATCAGGTCTGCTCTGCTATCTTATCAAATACATCTTTTAACGCCGGATAGATCTCCTTAAATACCCGGTATTTCTTTTCATACTTTTCCGCCAGTTCCGGCTTCGGCTCAACCGTATCCACGATCTCTACGATCGCCCTGGCAGCTTCTTCTACGGAAGGATATTCCCCGCAGGCTACTGCGGCAAGCATAGCGCCTCCCAAAGCCGGTCCTTCTTCCGAGCGTATCACATCGATCTTCATGTTCAGGATATTCGCGATCATCTTCTTCCACAGAGGGCTCTTGGCCCCGCCGCCGCAGATCGTGGCCCGCGGGATCTCCAGCCCCTGGGCTCTGGCTACTTCCAGGGAATCGCGGATGGCAAAAGCCACTCCCTCCAGCACGGCCTGGGTCATATCTTCCCTTGTGGTATCCATCGTCAGGCCGGTAAAGGTTCCTCTGGCGTTTGGATTGTTGTGTGGGGAACGTTCCCCCATAAGATACGGCAGGAAGAATACGTGGTTGTCACCAAGCTTTTCGATCTTTTTCTGCTCTCCGCCGTAATCATCCGTCCGGATGATATCGTCCATCCACCACTTATTGCAGGACGCCGCGCTGAGCATGCAGCCCATCAGATGATAATGGCCGTCCGCATGGGCGAAAGCATGGAGCGCATTGTATTTATCCACGCAGAAATCTCTGCTGGAAATAAAGACCGTACCGCTGGTCCCCAGGGAGATATTGCACTTTCCATTGCCCACCGTGCCTGTGCCGATGGCTGCGGCCGCGTTGTCGCCCGCTCCCGCGGCGACAATACAGCTTTCCGGAAGCCCCAGCTCCTTTGCTACGTCCGGCAGGACTGTCCCTGTGGCTTCGTAGCTCTCATACAGCTTTGGCAGCTGCCGTTCTTCTACGCCGCAGATCTCCATCATCTCTTTTGACCAGCAGCGGTTCTTTACATCCACCAGGAGCATGCCGGAAGCATCTGAGTAATCGGAAGAATGGACCCCGGTCAGCTTATAGGCGATATAATCCTTCGGCAGCATGATCTTTTCGATCCTTGCAAAATTTTCCGGCTCATTTTCCTTTACCCATAAGATCTTCGGCGCTGTAAAACCGGCAAAGGCGATGTTGGCCGTATATGCGGACAATTTATCTTTTCCGATCACATTGTTTAAGTAGTCGGTCTGCTTCTGGGTCCTCCCGTCGTTCCACAGGATCGCCGGCCGGATCACCTGATCGTCCTTATCCAGGATGACGAGGCCGTGCATCTGGCCGCCGAAGCTAAGGCCCGCTATCTGGCTTTTATCAAAGCCTTCTGTCAGCTGACGGATCCCTTCCTTTGTCTCTCTCCACCAGTCGTCCGGATCCTGCTCCGACCATCCCGGATGGGGGAATGCGATAGGGTACTCCCTGGAAACGATCCTTTCTATTTTTCCGGAACCGTCCATCATAAGGAGCTTGACGGAAGAGGTTCCCAGATCCACTCCAATATAATACATCGTTTGTCTCCTTCTTTATGCAAACGGATTTTCCGTCGGATACATCATGCCCTTTGGCTGGTTAAATCCGATGTCGGTCACTCCAAGATATTTGAATACTTCAAACAGAGCCTTTCCGTAATGGCCGAAAGCTACCGCCCCGTGATGAGGGAAGTTCTTCTCGATCAGGACATGGCGGTAGAACCTGCCCATTTCCGGAATAGCGAATATGCCGATGGAACCGAAGGAACGTGTGGCTACCGGAAGCACCTCGCCCTCTGCCACATAAGCGCGCAGCTTGCAGTCTGCTGTGCTCTGAAGGCGGAAGAAGGTGATGTCTCCAGGAACGATATCTCCTTCCAGAGTTCCCTGGGTCACTTCTTCCGGCAGGGATCTTGCCATGATCATCTGATATTTCATGGAGCATGCGGCCAGTTTTCTGGAACAGGTGTTGCCGCAGTGGAAGCCCATAAATGTATCCTTGTGGGTATATGGGAATTTACCCTTGATATCCTCCTCATACATGTCGTCCGGAACGCTGTTGTTGATATCCAGCAGGGTAACGGCATCCAGGCTTACGCAGGTGCCGATAAATTCGCTGAGGGCGCCGTAGATATCCACCTCGCAGGATACGGGGATCCCCATTCCGGTGAGGCGGCTGTTTACATAGCAGGGTACAAAGCCGAACTGGGTCTGGAATGCCGGCCAGCATTTTCCGGCGATAGCCACATATTTCCGATAGCCTCTGTGAGCCTCTACCCAGTCAAGCAGAGTCAGCTCATACTGGGCGAGCTTCGGCAGGATCTCCGGCTTCTGGTTGCCTGCTCCCAGCTCTTTCTCCATATCCTTTACTACGTCCGGGATCCTTGGATCTCCGTCATGTTTGTGGTACGCTTCAAAAAGATCCAGTTCTGAGTTTTCCTCGATCTCCACGCCCAGATTGTAAAGCTGCTGGATCGGCGCGTTGCATGCCAGGAAATTTAACGGTCTTGGACCGAAGCTTATGATCTTTAAGCTGGAAAGTCCGATGAGAGTCCTTGCGATGGGAAGGAAATCATGGATCATATCGGCGCATTCTGCAGCCGTGCCTACGGGATATTCCGGAATATACGCCTTTACCCCTCTCAGCTTTAAGTTGTAGCTGGCGTTTAACATGCCGCAGTAAGCGTCGCCTCTGCCCTGATGAAGGTTGTCTCCGCTCTCCTCCGCAGCCGCCAGAAACATCACCGGTCCGTCAAAATGCTTTGCTAAAAGCGTCTCGGAGATCTCCGGTCCGAAGTTGCCAAGATATACCGCCAGGGCGTTGCAGCCTGCCTTCCTGATATCCTCCAGCGCCTGCACCATGTGGATCTCGCTCTCCACGATGCAGACCGGACACTCGTAGATATCTTTTTCGTCGTATTTCGCCTTATATGCCTCTGTAAGAGCATTTCTCCTGTTTACAGACAGGCTCTCCGGAAAGCAGTCCCTGCTGACTGCCACAATACCAACTTTTACTTCAGGAATATTGTTCATCATGTCCTCTCTCCTTTTTATCCTTTAATCTATTGACAGGTTCTCTCCCTTCAGGCCGATAAACGCGCCCTCCGGCAGTCCGCCCTCTTCATGGCCGATCAGCCACTTGTTGCGGGCAAACAAAAGCCTGTCTTCCGCGATCGTTTTTGACGCTTCTATGTCTGTGTTCGTTCCTTTTGGCAGTATGACCACGCACTGGAAACCGCTTTCGTCCACATGGCACGGCGCGTAGTGGAGCGTCGTGGCGTACACCTCGATCACCGTCCCTGCCGGAACAAGGAAAGCCTCCATCTTCGCCGTATCATAAGTAAAATCCTCTTCAATATCCTGCTGCTTTCCCAGGATCAGGACAAGATCCGTCGCCGCGATATTGATCTCGGAATCCCTGTGATACTCTACCGCGTTCAGCTTCTTATTATGGCCGTTGCAGTATCCCAGCTGTATCGGCATGCCTCCGTAAAGGCTCTGCGCCGCCGCTTCCGCGTTTTTGCAGGCCTCCAGCCCTTCGTCCGACGGGGTATAGACCACTCCGTCCGGGACCGGCGTCTTTTTCATAGCCTCCAGGATATCGCCGCAGGGAAATCCCCCGATCATTCTTCCATAGGGAGCGAACGCCCTGTCCGTTACTTTTTGGATCTTCATGACCATCGTCTCCTCTCTTTTCAGATATTACTTCGCGATAAAGGATTTTCTCTTGCTGACTACGTCGAAGATTACCGCTGCCAGCAGAACGCCGCCCTTTACAACTTTCTGCAGGTTCTGGTCAACGCCCATGATGCTCATGCCCAGGTTCAGGACGCCCATCAGGGTAGCGCCGACGATAACTCCCGGAACTGTGCCAACGCCGCCGTATGCGGACGCGCCGCCGATAAAGCAAGCGCCGATGGCGTCCATCTCGTAGTTATTTCCTGCCGTCGGGTTGGCGGAATTCAGACGGGCGACGGTTACCATGGCGGCAACTGCTGAAAGAAGGCCCATGTTCAGATATGCCTGGAAATATACCAGATTCGTATTGATACCGGAAAGCTTTGTGGCCTTTTCATTTCCTCCTACTGCGTAAAAATAACGTCCTGTAGTGGTCTTGGAAGCGATATAGCTGTAGATACCGATGATCGCCGCAACCCATACCAGAGAGTTCGGGATTCCCTTGTACTGTGCCAGACGGAACATAAATGCCAGAACGACCGCACAGATGATAAACATCTTAATTATAACACCAGTAAGGGGAGGAACGCGATAGCCTTTTGCGATTCTTCTCTGCCTTCCTGAAAAAACGATAATGATATAGACTGCGCATGCCAGAAGGCCGGCTGCAAAACAGGTGATATTGAATCCGTCTCCGCCAAAGAAATCCGGAACATAATTGTTAAACAGATCCAGAAATCCTTCCGGAACCGGAGATAATGTCATACCCTGGAGAACTACGTTGGAAAGGCCGCGGAACATCAGCATGCCTGCCAGCGTAACGATAAACGGTGGGATCCGCACATAGGCGATCCAGAATCCCTGCCACGCGCCTACCAGGATACCGATCACTGCCATGACTAAAAGGGTTATGTACGGGTTAAATCCATGCTCGATCATCATCTTTCCGCCGATGGCTCCTACAAAACATACTACGGAACCTACGGAAAGGTCGATGTTGCCGCCGGTAAGGATACAGAACAGCATACCGGTCGCCAGGATAAATACATAGGCGTTCTGGGCGATCAGGTTGTTTACGTTCTGAGGCAGGAGCATCTTTCCTTCTGTGTTTACGGTAAACAGAATGATGATCACCGCAAGGGCAATGACCATTGTATATTTTTTAAAAGCTTCCGAGATTTTTATCTTATTATCCATGATCTATTCTCCTTTATCCGATTTCAGAATACATGCCATGATGGACTGCTGGGTAGCTTCCTCTGCCTTCATCTCTCCCACGATCTTTCCCTCGTTCATGATGTAGATCCTGTCCGACATTCCCAGGACCTCAGGAAGCTCTGATGAGATCATGATCACCGATTTCCCGGCCGCCACAAGGTCGTTGATGATGCAGTAGATCTCATACTTCGCGCCTACGTCGATCCCTCTGGTAGGCTCGTCTAAGATCAGCACCTCAGGCTCCGTGAACATCCATTTCGCCAACAGCACCTTCTGCTGGTTGCCGCCGCTTAAGTTTCCTACGTTCTGCTCTACAGACGGGCATTTCGTCTTCAGTTTCTCCCTGTACTCGTCTGCGATCAGAAATTCTTTGTCTTTATCAATAACCTTATGGCTGCTCACCGCGTCCATATTGGAAAGAGTCGTATTGATCTTAATCGGGTTGCTTAAGATCAGTCCGTTTCCTTTTCTGTCTTCCGTTACATAGGCGATCTTATGCTTAATGGCGTCTTCGATGGAATGGAGCTTTACCTCTGTTCCGTTTAAAAACAGCTGGCCACTGATATTGACGCCGTAGCTTTTTCCAAAGACGCTCATTGCCAGCTCTGTCCTGCCTGCCCCCATCAGCCCGCAGATACCTACCACTTCGCCTTTATGGATGTTCAGAGATACGTTGTCCACCACTTTTCTGTCTGAATACAGCGGGTGATAAACATTCCAGTTTCTGATCTCCATAGCTACGCCGCCGATGTGCTTCTTTTCCCTTTTCGGGAAACGGTCGGTCAGTTCACGTCCTACCATTCCCTGGATGATCCTGTCCTCGGAAATATCGTCTTTCTTCTTGTCGAGAGTCTCTATGGTGGAACCGTCCCGGATGACCGTGATCTTATCCGCTACATAGGCGATCTCGTTCAGCTTATGGGAAATGATGATCGATGTCATTCCCTCTGACTTAAATTTTAAAAGGAGTTCCAGGAGGGCTTTGGAATCATCCTCGTTTAAGGAAGCGGTCGGTTCGTCCAGGATCAGCAGCTTCGCATGCTTTGCAAGGGCCTTGGCGATCTCTACCAGCTGCTGTTTGCCTACGCCAATGTCTTTGACCAGGGTATGGGACGACTCCTTCAGACCCACGATCTCCAGATATTTATCCGCTTCTCCATAAGTTTCATTCCAGTTTATACTGTAACTCTTTCCCCGCTCATTTCCCAGGTACATGTTCTCCCCGATGGACATGTACGGGATCAGCGCCAGTTCCTGATGGATGATGACGATCCCCTTCTCCTCGCTGTCACTGATCTTGTTGAATTTACATACCTCGCCGTTGTAAATGATATCTCCCTCGTAGGAGCCGTATGGATAAATGCCGCTGAGAACATTCATCAGAGTGGACTTTCCGGCTCCGTTCTCGCCTACAAGGGCGTGGATCTCTCCTTCTTCCACCTGCAGGTTTACGTTATCGAGGGCTTTTACCCCTGGGAAGGTCTTCACGATATTCTTCATTTCCAGAAGTATTTTTGCCAATCTATTTCCCTCCTAACTGAAGTGCAGGGGGCTTTTCAAACCTCCTGCACTGAATAATTAGCCTGACTTTATGCTGCTGACGATCACTGTAACTGATCTTCTGTATAATAGCCGGAGTCAATAAGCATTTCTTTGTAGTTATCGATAGTTACTACTACCGGTTCGCAAAGATAGGTAGGAATGATACCTGTTCCGTTGTCGTAGGACTCTGTATCGTTTACTTCTGCTTCTCCGCCCTGCATAACCGCGTCAACCATCTTTACTACCTGGGATGCCAGAGTTCTTGTATCTTTAAATACAGACATTGCCTGTTTTCCTGCTACCAGGTTCTTTACGTTCGCGATATCGCAGTCCTGTCCGGTAATGATCGGATATTCTCCTGTATAAGAAGAAGCCAGAGCGTTTTCTACGCCAAGGGCCGTGGAGTCGTTGGAGCAGAGAACTGCGTGTAATGTAGTGCCGTCAGAATAGTTGCCTGCGATAATGGTATCCATTCTGTTCTGAGCTTTTTCAGAATCCCAGTTTGCCGTAGCAACCTGCTCAAATGTGGTCTGTCCGGATTTTACGACCAGCTTTCCGGAATCAATATACGGCTGGAGCACGTCCATAGCGCCGCCGAAGAAGAATACGCAGTTATTGTCCGCCGGGTCGCCGGTAAAGAGCTCGATGTTGAACGGGCCGTCCTGGTTCTCCAGGTCAAGGGCTTCTACCAGATATTCGCCCTGTTTCTGGCCTACCATGTAGTTATCAAATGTAGCGTAATAGGTGACCGCGTCGGAGTTCATAAGCAGACGGTCGTAAGAGATTACCGGGATCCCTGCTTCCTTTGCCTGGCTTAACGGTTCTCCTAAGGAGCTTCCGTCGATGGATGCGATAACCAGCATCTCGCAGCCATTGGAGATCATATTTTCTACCTGGGATACCTGGGTCTGTACATCGTTGGACGCATACTGCAGGTCAACCTCATATCCTGCCGCTTCCAGTTCCGCTTTCATATTAGAGCCGTCCTGGTTCCATCTCTGCAGGTCCTTTGTAGGCATTGCAACGCCGATCAGATGAGAACCGCCTTCCGCAGCATCCCCTGCCTCTGCAGCGTCCCCCGCCGCTTCCGTTCCTGCCGCTTCAGAAGCCGGAGCCTCTGTCTCGCTTTCAGACGATGAGCCGCAGCCTGCCGCTAAGCCCATAACCATAACGCTGGCCAGCACTGTTGCAAAAATTTTCTTTTTCATAGAAATCCTCCTCCATTTGTTTTTGATGGTCTTACTATACCACAGCCCCGTCTGGACTTGCTTGCCGCCCTTCTGCACAGAAATGCCAGGATGCAAAAATGCCCTGTGTGAACAGGACATTTTTGCAGTCAAATATGTGCTATCCTTATGCTACTTTTCGTTCAGATATACTTCCTCCCTGGAATGAAATCCTCCTTTTATGATCACCTCGTCCATATTCTCCTTCGTTACCGCCATCGGCGCCATCTCCACATAGGGCACGTCGTAGGTCCCATCGCTGATGGTACGGGTTATCTCTGAAATATCCTCTCCCATCGCCAGCCGGTATGCATATCCCGCCGCGATCCTGGCTTCTTCTTCAATGGCTTTGAAGGCCGTCATTTCCTGGGTTCCCGCGATGATCCTCTGGCAGGCCACCAGATCTCCGTCCTGGCCTGTAAGCACCACCTTTCCCGCCAGCCTCTCTTCTGAAAGACCGCGGAATACCTGGGTCGCCAGGTCGTCGTTTCCGCAGATGATCCCCTTTACATTTCTGGTAAGCTTCAGGCCTTCCTTTACGTAAGTATAAGCATTTTCCGCCAGCCAGTCTTCGCAGTTCGCCTCAAAGACCACTTCCAGTTCTGTTCCTTCCAGAACTTTATCTATGCCTTCCCGCACCTGCGCCACATTGTTGTCTGATTCCGGTCCCTGGATCAGGAAGATCTCCCCGCCGTCCGGAAGGTTCTCCGCCAGGCTTTCCGCCATCAGCTCTCCCACCTTCTCGTTATTAAAGGAAATGTACAGATCCGCGCCGGAATTTTTTATCATTCTGTCGTACGCCACTGTCTTGATCCCTGCGTCCTTGGCTCTGCGCATAACGTCGGTGAGAGCTTCGCTGTCGCCGGCTACGACTACGATCACATCCACACCTTTCTCTATAAAATACTCGATCTGGGAGATCTGCTCCTCCACGTCTCCGTTGGCGTTCTGCACATTTACTTCCCCTCCCAGCTCCTTGATCGTGGAAACAAACACGTCCCTGTCCCGGATCCACCGTTCGATCACAAAGGAATCAAAGCTCAGGCCGATCTGAGGCACGTCCCTTTGTTCTTCTCTCTCCGTGGGGGCAGACGTTTCTTTTTCACCGCAGCCGGACAGTCCCAGCGCGGCTGCAGCAAGCAGCGCAGCTCCCGCACACACCCATTTTTTCATAATTTCTACCTCTCCCTGTATTCGCTTGGGGTCACGCCCTCATACTTTTTAAAAATACGGCTGAAATAATTCGGATCGCTGTAACCGGACAGGATGCAGACTTCCTTTATGCTGTATTTCGGATCGGATAACAGAAGCCTGGCCTGTTTCATCCTGGCAGAAGTAAGGTATTCGATAAATGTTTTTCCTGTTTCCTGCTTAAACAGGCGGCTTAAATAATAAGGGCTTACATCCACCATCCTGGCCGCCTCGTCCAAAGTGATCTCCTTCTGATAGTTCTCGTCGATATAATTCTTCACTTTCGATACCAGGCTTTCCGATTCTTTCGCCCTGAGACTTCCCATGCTCTCGCACATCTGCCTGGTCTTTTCCTGGAACCATCTGCGGATCTCCTCATATCCGGCGGCTTCCTGCACTTCTTTCATGTAATTATGCCTGTAATGGAATCCGTATTTCATGCCGCCTTTCTGGAATCCCCTGTATTCCAGCTGCATTACCAGCTCCAGGACTTTTATCTCGATATCTTCCCTGCTGTCCGGATAATTTTTCAGCATCCAGTCAAACAGCTCTCCGGCGCAGCGGACAGCCCCTTCTGTATCCGCCTTTATCCCGTACTGATAATATTTATTCTCCAGGTTTACCGGATACTCTCCCTCATACTCCTTATAGCTTGGCAGATCCCGGAAATGAACTACATGGCTGTCGCTTTCCCGCAGGGCGGTCAGCGCTTCGTTGTAGGATTCCCGCGCTTCTTCCAGGGGCTTTACGGTCCCGATACCGGCGCGGAACCGGCTGTCGATCCTGCTTTCCAGCTTATGCACCATGTTTCTGGTCCTGGTGATGATCTCCACCCGCTCTTCATACTTCAGCGTTTCGCTTTCTACTGGGATGCAGATCACGACCCGGTTTCCCATGACGGAACCGATGATGCACTCGAAGTAATCCCTGACCGTTTCTCTCAACTTTGGATAGAACCGGCTGGCTTTTACGCTGACTCCCACCGCGTTGGTCATGATCCCTTTTTCCTCGCTGTCGCCAAATTCCAGGACAATGACTGTGCAGTATTGTTCCGTGATGTTGAGCATCTCCTTATACCGTTCCTGGTAGATCTCCGTATCGTCCTGAAGGATATTGTAAATAAACCCGCTTTCGATCATAGGCACCACGATCTCCAGCTTTTCCTTTATCTTCAGGTCGTCGCTGCGCTTCTGCCGGATGTCGTCCACCTTATGCATGGCCTTCATGCACACGTCCAGGATCACCTTTTTATTCACCGGCTTTGTCAGATAATCCATAACTCCCAGGTTCAGCGCCTCCTGGGCATAGCCGAACTTGTCGTAGGCGGAAATAATGATGATCATCATGGTCTTATTGGTCTGCCGTATCTCCTTGATCGCCTGTATACCGTTCAGCCCCGGCATCTGAATGTCCACAAAGGCGATATCCGGCCGGAAGCTTTCCGCCTGTTCGATCACTCCCCGCCCTGTTTTTACACACACGATCTCGCACTCGCTCCCGAAATTTGATTCTATGATATGCTTCAGAGAGTTCAGCATGATCCCTTCGTCATCTGCCAGCAGGATCCTGTACATTTTCCTTCTCTCCTTTCAGTGGGATTTCCAGCGTTACCTCCGTTCCCTTGTCCTCGCCGCCGCTGGTGATCTTCATAATACCTTTACAGTCATAGTACATCTCCAGCCTGTTTCTTACGTTGTCCATGCCTATGCCTGTGGAATTGCTGTTCCTTCCGCCATGAAGCAGAGGCTCCCCGCTTAATATCTTATCGATCATCTCCTGGGACATGCCTTTTCCATTATCTTTTACTGTCATTCTCAATATCTTTCCTTCCCGCCTTATGGCAAGAGAGATCTTCCCTTCCCGTTCGATGTTCCGTATCCCGTGATTGACCGCGTTTTCCACGATAGGCTGCAGGATCATGCTGGGCATACGGATCTGCTTCACGTCTTTATCTATATCCGCATGATAATGGATATCCCCGTCAAAGCGCACGTTCAGGATGTAGATGTAGTTTTCCACCGCCTCTACTTCCTCTCCTACGGACGCGTCTTCCATTCCTTTCTTTACATTGTAGCGAAAAAAGTCCGCCATCCTTTCCAGAAACGTACAGGTCTTTTCCGCGTCCTCCATGACCGCTAACTGCGCCCCTGCGTTCAGGGAATTAAAAAGGAAATGGGGATTGATCTGGGACTGGAGGTACTTCAGCTGGGCCTCTTTCAGATGAGTCTCCATCAGAAGCTCCCGCTCCATCATCTTCTGCTCCTTTTCCGCGCTTTCCTTGATCCTGTCAATATAATCTTCCAGGCTTGCGATCATCTGGTTGAACGTCCTGGTAAGGATGCCGATCTCGTCGTCCGATTTTGCAGGGGGCATTTTCAGATGGAAACAGCCCTGTCCTACCAGTTTCGCCGCGTGAGCCAGGTCTGTCAGCGGATTTACGATATCCTTGGTGATCGCCATAAGGATGGAGATACCTGTCAGCATGACGCAGATCAGGATAACGGAACTGACGATCTCCATGTACTCCAGAGCCTGCCTGAGCATCTGGTATCTGGCGGAATTGCTTTTAAACTGCAGGCTGTTCAGGCTGGAAATGCTGCCGTTAATATACTTGTAATGCCTGCTGGCCAGCTCATAATTGTCTTTATATTTTTCTACGTTCCGGCCTCTTTTTGCCTGGACCGCTTCCGCCGCTATATGCAGATAAGTGTCCGACATGTTCCGTATATTCTTTTCAAGGATCTTTACCGGATTGTCGATCAGCTCCTGGTTCAGCCCGTTTAAAAGGGCCGTATACTCCTGCTCGCTCCGATAATAGTTTTCCAGAGCTTCCGAACTCTGGACGGATATGTAGCTGTAAAGATCCTCCTGTACCCTGGCAAGCGCGTCCGACAGCTCGCTTAAGTTTACATTGGTGGCGTACACCGTATCCACCTTCTGTATCGTCCGGTTTACCTGCCAGTAGATAAATAAATTGCTGGCAAAAAGGACAAGGGCGGTCAGCGTAACTTCAAAAAGGATCTTTTTCCCTAAAGGGAGCCTGTACCAGAACTTCTTTTTTTCCGTCTTCATCAGCTTTCCTCCAGTCCTTCTCTGAACTTATGAATATTGCTGCTGTCTATAAACTGAAGATCCACGCTGTAATAAGAGTTTACCCGGCCTACGCCCAGGTACTCTGTTAAAGCCATGATGCTGTATTCTCCCATCTGCTTTGTATCCACTACCATAGTGACGGGGATCGTGCCATTTTCGATGGCATCCAGGATCTGGTCGGAATAATAGTACGCGATCACCTGCGCTTCCCCTACTTTGTTAAAGTCAATGATCGCCTGATATACCGCTTCCGTATCCGTCTCATCCATGCAGACAAAAACGTCCGGCGGCCCTTCCGGGCTCTGGAAGATATTCCATATCGTCTCTTCCACTTCAAAATTACCGGTGGAGCTTACTGTTCTTTCTTCGATCCCGATCCGCACCGGATCATCGTATTCCGTCATAAGCACGTTATTGATCTGGCTTACTACCTGGGCCTGGCTTCCGTCTGCGGAATTGTCCCGAAGGAGCGCCATCACCCGGACCGGATCGTTTCCGTCCGGCAAAAGATCCAGGATCTGACGGCCGTACTCCTGCCCCAGCTGGTAGGAATTGGCGCCTACAAAGCTGACGCGGCTGGTGCTGGGCGCATCCTTTAACACCGTGACTACCGGTATTCCATACGCCCCCGCCGCCTCGATCTTCCTGTCCAGGCTCCGTTCTCCCGTATACTCCAGGATGATCCCATCTACCTTGGCTGCGATCGCCATATCCATATAATCCGAAGCGGTATATTCCATAGCCGTAGACCTGTTTTCCCCCCACAGCTCCAGCAAAGCATCGCACCTCTCCGCTTCTTCCCTCATGCTTTGGACTACGTCCTGCCAGAACGGCAGATCTGAATTTTCTACGATCACGACGAAATGATGCTGATATGTCCTGATATTTTCCAGCTCGTCCGCCCCGATCCTGTCCAGGACGCTGTTATAATACGAGTGGGTCAGAAATGTAAGAAATCCGATCAAAAACGCTCCTGCCAAAAGCAGGGCTACCTTTCGGTCCAGCCTGCGCTTCATATTTTGTCTACCCCCCATATCCCTGCCGCAGCCTCTGCCGAGTCTGCCTGAATCGTACCATTATTATAACTTTCGTCTGAAAAAATCTCAACTGAACTGATACACAATTTGTATTAAAGTGTAACCGTTCAGCCGTGTATCTTCTTGCCAGCACAAAATGTGCTGACAAGAACGGCGTGATCAGCCCTTCTGCAGGCCGATCTTTTTACGGAATACCATAAGGAATACGGCAGAAGAAACAGCCGCCGGGATAATATCCGATACCGGCTCGGTAAAGAAGATGTTTTCTACGCCAAAAACCGCAGGGATCAGAAATACTCCCCCGAAAAATATCATTTTACGGAATGCGGACAGGGAGATTGCCGTTCCGGCCGCGCTAAGTCCGGTGAAGCCGTCCACGATGGTATACTGCACTCCCAGAGGAATGAGTCCCAGAGTATAGATCCGGATAGCCTGCACGGTAAGGCGGACATACTCTTCGTCCCTGGTAAAGATGCAGACAAAAAGGTGTGGGATCAGCTGGGCGATGATAAACATGATCCCTGTAAAGGCCAGCGCCAGGAAGAGGATGTTCTTTTCCGCCTTTACGATCCGTTCCGGCCTTTTCGCCCCCAGGTTATACCCAAGGATCGTCTGGGTTCCCGTAGTGATGCCGCCTAAAGGCATGGTCACCATCAGCATAAAGCTCTGCACGATAGTCATGCACGTAAGGAGCATATCTCCCCGTTCCGGGCCTCCGTACCGCTGTATCACCGCATTTAGGGAAATGATCATAACGTTGTCAAAGGCAATGATCAGGCCGTAGGAAAAGCCCAATAAAGCCACCTTCCGTATGATCTTCCACTGTATGCCCATAAGCCGGATCCTTACAGGCGGGCGTGAGCTGAACAGAAAGCACATCACAAAAAGGAAGGAGGCCAGCTGAGACAGCACCGTCGCCAACGCCGCTCCTTTTACTCCCATATCCAGCGCAAAAATAAAGACCGGATCCAGCACGATATTGCTGACCGCTCCCAGTATCACAGACATCATGCCTGTTTTCGCAAATCCCTGGCAGATGATAAACTGGTTCATCCCCGTGGTCATAAGAGCAAATACGGTTCCAAGAAGATAGATCGTAATGTATTCATTAGCGTAAGCGAAGGTCTTTTCACTGGCTCCAAACCACATCAGCAGGTGGTTTTTCAAAAGCAGGGATATGATCATAACAACTGTGGAAATCGTCAGAAGCATGAAAAAACAGTTAGATAAGATCCTCTCTGCTCCTTTCATATGCTTCTGTCCCATTTTTATGCTCATCAGCGGAGCGCCGCCGATCCCCACCAGGAACGCGAACGCCGTAAGCAGGGTGACGATCGGACCGCACACTCCCACGCCAGCCAGGGCCAGTTCGCCGATCCCTTCAATATTTCCTATATACATCCGGTCAACGATGCTGTAAAACACGCTGACAAACTGCGCCAGCATAGACGGAAACGCGAGCCTCCAGACGAGCCCGCGCATATTATCCGTATCAAAATTATTTTCCAGTTTCATCATCGGTTCCATCCTTTTCTTTTTTTGTAACCGTTCAGGACGTCCTGAACGGTTACTTTTTTCTAAATGTCTGAATCCCGCGTATGAGTATTTTTATATTTTCGATCATGGAATCAAATGCTCCAAACTGATACAGGTTCACAATAAACATACCCACTGGCACCGCCAGGATCATTCCGCCGATCCCTGCCACGCGAAACCCTATATACAGGCATACGAGGGTAAGGAGGGGCGGCATGCCGATGGTATCGCCTACGATCTTCGGCTGTATGACCTGCCTCACTACCTGGGTGAGGATATACAGGAGGATAAGGCCCGCCGCAAAGGCATACTCCCCGGAAAGGATCTTAACCACAGCCCAGGGGCCCAGCGCCGTACCGGTCCCGAATATGGGAAGAAAGTCCAGGAGCGCGATGAGCACCGCCCACAAAACGCTGTAGCGGACTCCCAGGATCAGAAACCCTGCCGCCAGGATCGCCGCCACTACGAACATGATCCGAAACTGAGCCAGAAAATACCCATAGACCAGTCTTCTTATGGTCTGTTTTAAAAATTCACAGTAGCGCAGACCGGACTCCGGCACATACTTCTTCCAGAACTGGATGATCCTGTCCCTCTCCACGATAAAAAAGTAGGCGGACAGGATCGTAATGACCGTATAGACCAGGGCCGCAGGGATACGCTTCGCCACATTTCCCGCCGCGCTCACTGTAGGAGGCGCGATATTCTGGACAGCGATCGTCAGATACTCTTCGATCCGGCTTCCCAGCTGGTCCAGAGACTGCTGCTGTTCAGGGGAGATCTGGACGAAGATCCTTTCGAAATTGGCCATAGCCTCCCTTAGCTCCGCCAGGATCAGGTCGTACATCTGGGGAAGATCCCGGATAAATCCGGCCGCCAGGCCAATAGCCCTGGAAATGACCAAATAGATCAGACCGATCACCACTGCCAGCGCCAGGACTACGATCAGCATGGAGCTGTGTTTTCTCACCAGTTTCATACGCCTTTCCAGGAAACGGACAAGGGGATTGGCCATCATCGCCAGGATCCATCCGATCACAAAAGGCATAAAATATATCAGCAGCCTGGGCAGGATGCAGACGGCAAATCCTATGCAGGCCGCCGGAAAAATGATGTTCAGGATAACTTTTGCATATTTCCTTACCCCGTCACCCATATCGCCACCACCTTATATTACATAACCCTTCAATTCTGATATCCGTTTTCCTTCAGATAGATTTCCAGGAACCGGAACAATTCTTCCATCTCTTTCCTCGTGCCGACCGTCACTCTGAGATGATCTGCCAGCCGTTCCTCCCGGAAATATCTCACATAGATATGGCGTTCCTTTAACGCCTCAAAAAGCGTTTCCGCAGGGCAGGCCGGATGAGAGACGAACAGGAAATTCGCCATGGAATCCGGAAACGTAAATCCCAGCTTCCGGAAACATTCCTTGGACCATTCTCTTGTCTCCATGATCTTTGAAACAGCCGTCTGGAAATAGGCTTCGTCTTTTAACGCCTCTGTTCCCAGCAGAAGGGACGGCGTATTCATCGTATAGGAATTGTAGGAATACTTCACATTATTCATGGCCTGGATCAGCTTCTGATCTCCAATGGCAAACCCGATCCTCATGCCGGCCATGGACCTTGACTTGCTGAACGTCTGCACGACCAGCAGGTTGTCATACTTTTTTGTAAGAGAAAGGGCCGATTTCCCTCCGAAATCAATATACGCCTCGTCCACGATCACTACGGAATCCTGGTTGGCGCTTACGATATCTTCCACTGCGTTAAGCTCCAGGAAAAGACCGGTAGGCGCGTTGGGATTGGGGAAAATGATCCCGCCGTTTTCCTTTTTATAATCTTCCGGCCGGATCCGAAATTCTTCGTCCAGGACCTGTGTTTCATATGGAATGCCGAAAAGCCCGGCCCATACTTTATAAAAAGAATAGCTGACGTCAGGAAACAGCAGCGGCTTTCCGGAGTTGAAAAACGTAAGGAAAGCCGTAGCCAGAACGTCGTCGGAGCCTACTCCGGTAAACACCTCTTTTTCCGATACTCCATAGCGGTCAGCCAGGGCTTTCACCAGGCAGCCGCAGGCCGGATCCGGATACTTCCGGAATACGTCCGCATCCATCTCATGGAGCAGCTTCTCCACGCCGGGAGCCGGCGGATAAGGATTTTCGTTTGTATTCAGCTTGATCACCTTCTCTGCCTGAGGCTGCTCCCCAGGCACATACGGCTCTACCTTACGGATATATTTCTCCCATTCTCTCATTTAGAGTTCCTCATTTCTTCCATCACAGCTTTAAATGCCGGAAGAGAACGCTGGATCTGCTCATAGGTCACGCAGTACGCGATGCGCACATAGCCGGCGCAGAAGAAGGAGCTTCCCGGAACCACCAGGATATGATGTTTCTTACATACGGCGCAGAAACGCTCTTCATCTCCTCCTGGAGCTTTTACAAACAGATAAAAGGCGCCTTCCGGTTTTATGCATTCGTATCCGTATTCCTTCAGGCTCTCATATAAAAGCTTCCGGTTCTTATCATATACGCTGATATCCGATGTCTGTCCAATGCAGCGCATGATCACTCTCTGGAACAGAGACGGAGCGTTGACGCTTCCTAAGATCCTGTTTGCGATCACGGCAGCCTGATATACTTCTTTTCCATCTGTCATCTCGTCCGGGATCACCAGATATCCGATACGCTCTCCTGGGATGGAAAGAGATTTGCTGTAAGAATAGCCGATCACCGTGTTGTGGTAATATTTTGTGATAAACGGAACCTCCGCGCCGTCGTATACCAGCTCTCTGTAAGGCTCGTCGGAGATCAGGATGATATCCGTCCCCAGCTCTTTTTCCTTTCTGCACAGGATCTCCGCCATCTTTTTGATCGTCTCTTCAGAATAAACCACCCCAGTAGGATTGTTGGGCGTATTGATGATCAGGGCTTTTGTCTTTGGAGTGATCTTTGCCTCAAGCTCCGCCAGATTCGGCTGGAAATCTTCTGTGTTGGGGCTGATCACTACCAATTCGCCGTCATAGTTCTTTACATAGGAATTGTACTCTACGAAAAACGGCGCGAACGCGATCACTTCGTCTCCAGGATTCAGGATCGTCTTTAAGATCACGTTTAAGCCGCTGGCAGCGCCTACGGTCATGAGGATATTATCCTCTGTAAAAGAAGTACCAAACCTTTTATTCAGATCCTCCGCAACGGTCTTTCTTACATCCGGATATCCGCTGTTGCTCATATATCCGTGGACAAATACCGGATCTTCCTGCTCCAGGATATCGATGACTGCCTGTTTTACGCACTCCGGCGCCGGCACGTTGGGATTTCCAAGACTGAAATCATAGACGTTTTCCGCTCCGTATATCTCGGCCATCTGCCTTCCTTCTTCAAACATTGCCCGGATCGCAGAATTATTCTGCACCATAGGCTGCATTTTCTCTGATATTACCATAATCGATTCCTCCTTAGGGTTTCTTTAATATATGTCCAGGCTGCCGCCGTTTTTGACAGCGCGGATACCCGCTCCGTCCGGACCGTAACCACGGATCTTTCACTTGCTCTCTCATTCTCTCCACACGCAGTAAAGCGCCGCGGCCCCTGTCACGGCAAAGTAGAACCATGTGGCAGGATTGGAAAACCACGTTGTAAAAAATGAAAAGGTAAAATATACGGCGATCTGCGCGTAAAACAGGATGCCGGCCGGGTTCTGCACCCTGCGGATCCCCCGCACCAGCCCGTAGGCGGCCGCTCCCAGAATACAGGCAAAGACCGCTACTCCCACGACTCCAAAATCGTAGTACGCATCGTAAAACAGGGTAAGCGTCGTAAGCTCTTCTTTGTTCACGATGATCGGATAATTGATCAGGGCCGGATTTAAGAATTTCAGGCCCGTAAGCGCCCACAAAGGAAACAGTGACTTCATCCCCCAGGCAAAGCCGTCCAGGTAGCGTACCAGACAGTCAAAATTGTCATAATTGTTGGCTATATACATATAGGGCTGGGTGATAAATATAGGCATATGGCTGTTTCTCATTTCAAAGATGCCGTTTAAGTACTCCACATCGTGGCTCCTGGCTACTGTAAGGATCAGGTACACCGGCACGATGACCGCCAGGGCGATCCCCACGTAGGCAAACTGGAAATCGCGGCTGCTTACGATAAATACCACCAGCGCCAGCAGCACGGCCAGTATCATCTGGAACCTGGACACGCACAGGATCGGAATGAGAAACGCCGCCGCATCCATAACGATCACCGCGATATGCTTCCAACCGCCCCGTCCCTTTTCCTGCTGGAACCACAGCACGGAAAAAGCAGGCACCAGGACGCAGGATACAGTAAAATAATGGACGCCTGAAATATGGAAGGACGAATAGGCGTGGGGGACTCCCCTTACAAATAGAGGAACAAACCCCAGCACCACGGCTTCCAGGATAAAGGCGGCCGACGACAGGATCGTCAAACCGGCCATAATCTCAAAAAGAGCCCTGGAATAGCCTTTCCGGCTGCGGTAATGCGCCCGGAAGTTTTCTTCCGGCCCATACCGCCGTTCCAGCAGCTCAAAAGTAAACCAGAATCCCGTAAGCGCCAGCAGGAAACAGATCCATGTGACCGGGCTCCAGTCCGTTTGCAGATTGCTTAATTTCAGGCAGGACATCCCCTGGCCGAAGACCCAGAAGAAGGAAAACAGCGCCCGCAGATGAACGATGTTTTCCGTTCTCCTGTAATCATACCAGTAAAGATAGGCTGCCGCCATAAAAAGAACAAGACCTGACAGATAGTAATGCTCTGCCCTGGCAAACAAGAAGGATGCCAGATAGCAAATCAGATATACATCCATACAGTTACTCTCCTAATCCATTCTCCACAACCTCGATCATAGCCGCCATAGCAGCTTCTTCGTCCTTTCCTTCACAGATGAACTCGATCTCATCCCCGCTCTTGACGCACGCGCCCAGAACGCTCAGCACGCTTTTCGCGTTGGCGTTGCTGTTTTCAAACTGAAAATGGATGGAACACTCAAATTTCAGCGCCTCTGTACAGAGGATGCCGGCTGGCCTTAAATGAAGTCCTGTAGGGTTCTTAACTGTAACTTTTTTCTTTATCATGTCTTATGCCTCCTTATATTAGTCTTCTTCAGCTGCAGATGATCCCGCCTGGTCATTCGCCCCGTCAGATCCTTCTGATGCTTCTGTGGATTCAGTGTCAGAGCCGGAACCGGAAGATCCGGGTCCTGACTCGGTTACTGTGATCGTAAAGGGCGTGTAGCCTGTAACTGTGAAAATATCATTGTCCTCAAATTCCAGGACGCCGTTATTTTCTCCCGGCGCCAGGCCCTCCAGGTTGATCTGCGCTCCCAGATCCTCTATGGTCAGGGCTTCCAGATCCTCAGCCAGTCCGCTCACCGTAATATCCACATAAGTGCTTCCGAAGGAGTATCGGTAATTTTCCGAACGCCCCGTCTCCGGGATATCCTTCAGATCCACGCTGAGCGTCAGGCTCTCCAGCGGCTCTATGTTCAGCTGAACCGTAACCGTATTGTGATTTCCTACTATGGTCACATCCTCCGGAATATAATCATTGATATCCAGGGTAACTGTCACTGACTGGGACGCGCCTTCAATATCCAGCTCCTCCGCAGGTATCACAATACTGTCTAAAGAATCGCTGCCTGAGCCGATCACTGGTATCACCTCTTCGCTGCATTCCATTCCTGTATATCGGTAACCGGAAGCCACCGTACCCTGAACATTCAGGATAAGCGGAAGATTCTTCACTCTCAGCACTTCCTGTGTAAAGGATATCTCCTTTGTGTCAAGAGTGATCCTGTCTCCCGGCTGGATCTCATTGCCGTTGGCATCATAAAATACCGGAGATGCCGTATCTTCGATGGTGGAGTAAGCGCCGTCTACATTGTATTCAATGCCTACGCCGCTGATCTGTCCCACCTGGGAGATCGGTCCGTTTACATAGACGTATTCCGGGCTTACTGTTACGTCGCCCAAGGCATAGCCGTCCCGCACCGTTCCCTGAGGATTGGTTTCCAGAGCGAAACGTTTTCTCTGGAGAGCCTCAGTCTCCACATGGATCACGTTAGGCTTTATGGAAACGGAATCTGAATCGATCAGTTCCTTGTGATTTACCACTTCTACGGAAACCGGCACCGCGCCTGTCACGTCGTACAGATCCTCCAGGTCGATATAGGCCCGGAAATCTGAAGAAGAGATCCGATATTCATCCAGGGTGCGGACGCGGTAAGAAACGGTCACGGTATTTTTTCCTACGATCTCATAAGTCTGTCCGGCAGCCGTCAGGGTTCCCTCGTTAACGATCTCCACCTGAACTTCCCTGCTTCTTTCAACCTCCGGGTTGGACACATTTACGACCAAAAGCCACAGGAAAAAAGCCAGGAAAAGGGACAGAAGCTTAAGTCCCATATTATTTGTGAGCCTTTCCTTCATTTTTCCGCCTTCCCTTCCAAATCTTAAACCGCTTATTGTCCTTTCCGTCGTCTTTTTTAAGCGCCGCGGAAAGGATCTTCTTTAATTCTTCTCCGTCAGACACTCTTCTCAGCCAGCCGCCTTCCGCCACGGAAATGCGGCCTGTCTCTTCGGAAACCACGACGGTGATGCTGTCGGTCGTCTCGCTGATCCCTACAGCCGCCCGGTGTCTGGTCCCCAGATCCTTGCTGATGGCCATGTTGTCGGAAAGCGGCAGGTAGCAGGTAGCCGCGGCAATGCGGTTTCCCCGTATAACGACGGCCCCGTCGTGAAGCGGAGTATTGTGCTCAAATATATTGATCAGAAGCTGGCTGGTGACAAGACCGTTGATCTCGATCCCCGTGCGTTCGATCTCCTTTAAGGAGACTCCGCGCTCGATCACCATCAAAGCCCCTGTTTTTACCTTTGCCATTTCTATAGAGCCTTTTACCAGCTCATTGATGGTTTTATCTGTAAATCCCCCGGAATCCTTTGAATCGTCAAAGGACAGGATCCCGGTGATCAGGTTCTGGCTTCCCAGCTGTTCCAGAGCTTTGCGCAGCTCCGGCTGGAAAATGATCATCAGAGCCGTAGTGGCAAGAAACGCTCCCTTTTCTATGATCCAGAGGATCGTATCCAGCTGGAGCAGGTATGCTAATACAGAAAAGCCCAGGATCACCACGATGCCCTTTAACAGCGTCCAGGCTCTCGTATTCTTGATCCAGAACAGGATCTCATATACTAAAAATGTTATGATTATAATTTCAAGTATGTTGCGGACTGTGATCCTCGGCACAAATGACAGCCAGGAATACAGGCCCTCAAGAATCCTTGTCATACTTTCACCCCTTTTTACAGCTTACTCTTTTTTCTGGCATTGATCTGCTGCACCTTTACATCAGGAGTCGATACTGTGATCTTGGGAACAGCTTTTACATAATAGTAGTAATCGTCGTCTTCATACTGCAGATATTCCGTCCGGGAGTAGTCCACAGCAAGGACGAAAAACTGATAGATCATCGCCAGCGCCATAGATATCGCCGTGCCTGCGATCAGCGGTATGATCGGAAGCGTGATATTAAAAAGGAAATCGCCGGTAAAGATCACCGCCAGCTGCGCCACTGTTCCTACGATGATCGCGATGGTCCACGCATAATCCATGGAAGTATTCCTGATCACCAGCACAGCAAGTATACCCACTGCGAACGCCAGGATCATGACCATCATCGCCTGATTGGAGAACACATTTTTAATGATCTGGCTATACTTCTCCGTAATGTCCACAGAAGCCGCCCCCGTAAGGACGCCTGCATTTTCCTTTACATAAAGCAGGATATAGTAAATGACCACTCCGCAGCTGACCGGTATCACTGAGATCAGCCCGCAGGACAGCCCCGCCAGCAGCGGGATCACATACGGGATGTTCAGAAAGAACAAAGCCGGCGTCAGGATCAGCAGGATGCTGTCTCCCGGCTGGAATCCATAGTACAGAAGCACTACAACTACAAGGAACGCCGCCGTCAGGACCGCGATCTCCATGGATACCGCGTTGATGTGAGCGAGAGCAAAGGCCGCCGCCACAAGGGATATCACCCCGTAAGGCAATACGCAGCAGACTGCGGACAGCCCCGCTACCACAAGCGGATTCTTCAGCTGAGCCATAAAACCGATATTCTGGTTCAGTATCGTAAAAACAGCAAAGGCCAGGACAAATTTGATCAGCGGCCTTACGATCGCCCCATGTCTGCCGTAAAATTCCCTCAGCTGTTCTTTAAATACGAGAAGCCCTTTCATTGCGTTCTTCCTCCTTTGCCTGTCAGAGCCCTCGTCCTCGTACGGAACTCATATCGTTTGTGAAGCCTTTTCAGCTTCGCCATATAAACCCGGACAGTCTTTTTCGAACAGTCGTATTTCTTTGAATAGATACTATATGTGATCCACAGATACAAAAACAGGCCGACGCCATAAAAAACAGCCGCCCTGACGCCCATGTGCACAAGATGCTCCACCGTGATCGTAGAAAGCAGCTGATCAACGGAATAAAGCGCCCATACCATGGCTCCGATCAGGAAGCTGCATGTAAAACGGAAAAAGGACTTCAGCATCTGGCTCCCCACATAATCGCTGCGGAACATGGATTCCGCCGGGACCATATCTTTTCCTTCCTTCTTTTCAAACATGGCGATCCCTGTCATTAACTGGATCTTATCTTCATTCAGCATAAGCCATACTCCATCATTACTGTAAGTGTGTTACAAAATATGTCAACTTAGTATAGCATAAAATTTTTCTATTTGCGAGAGTCTCCCAGAGTTTTTTTAATTTTCGTAAGATTTTTTCAACATATTTTATGGTTTTTTTCTGTTCTGGCCCTTTTTGAAGGGCGCTCTTATTCCCCTGAACAGAAATCAAGGGCATATTGGGCGTAAAGAGACGCGCCGATCCTTAAGCTGTCCTCGTCAATATCAAACATTCCGTGGTGGTGAGGGAAATTTTTGCTGCTGTCCGCAAACCCGCCTCCTACAAAAGCGAAGGAGCCTCCCGCTTTTTCAATAAATGCCGCAAAGTCCTCGCCTCCCATCACCGGCGGCAGGGCGGCAATGCTTTCGGCGCCAAACAGCTTTTTTATACACCTTTTGGTAAATGCGGCTGCCTCTTCTGTGATCACCAGGGCCGGAGTCCCCTTTCTGTACAGGCTGACTTCACATTCCGCCCGAAAGGCGCGGGCTGTGTTTTCCCCGATCCGCCGGATCTGTTCCAGATACCCCTCCCTCACTTTTGCGTCAAATGAACGAAGATTTCCTTCTAACACCGCCTCGTCGGCAATAGTATTGAAACGCTGTCCGGCTGTCATTTTTCCAATGGTGACAACGGCGGCGTCAAGAGGAGACAGTTCGCGGCTCACGATCGTCTGCAGGTTCATTACGACCGCGCAGGCCGCTACCAGGGCGTCCACGCCTTCATGAGGCATGGATGCGTGACCGCCTTTTCCCCGTACAGTCAGCTGGAACAGATCCGTCGCCGCCATCCTGGCTCCCGCTTCGCAGGAGATCTTCCCCACTGGCAGGCCGCTCCATATATGGATGGCAAAGCAGCCGTCAAGGCCTTCCAGCCATCCTGCTTTTTCAAACTGTTCCAGGCTTCCTCCTGTCTCTTCCGCAGGTTCAAAAAACAGCCGTACGTTTCCGCACAGCTCGCCTCTCATCTGCATCAATATATTTGCCGCCCCTAAAAGAGCAGCCATATGTCCGTCATGGCCGCAGGCATGCATCACCCCCGGAACCTGGGAACGGTAAGGCGCCTCTGTCAGCTCCTGAACAGACAGAGCGTCCATATCCGCCCGGAGAGCGACCGTCCTGCCGGGTCTGGATCCTCTGATCGTACCGACGATCCCCGTTTCCCCTGTCCTTTCATATGGAATACCTGCCCTTTCTAATTCCTCCGCGATCCGTCCGCAGGTACGATATTCCTTTCCGCTCACCTCCGGATACCTGTGGAACTCTCTTCTTAATGATGTCATATACGGTTTGAGATTTTCCGCCATTGCCAAAATCATTTCTATTCTCCTTTCAATAAAGCCGCATACAAGAAAACCAGGCAGAACGCATACGCGCTCTGCCTGAATCCTGGAATCATTCTCCCTCGTGGTTATATAAAACCATCGCCAGAAAGACGAGGTCTTTGTCTCCGATATTTTCTATGCTGTGACTGCTTCCGTCCCTGCACTGCATCATATCTCCTGGATGGAGGACAGCTTCTTTTCCGTCGTCGTTTACTTTGGCCGTTCCTTCCAGGATATAATAGATCTCAAATTCCCCTTTATGCTCGTGATAGCCAATGGATCCTCCGGGCGGTATGGCCGCCTTTCCAAAGAAAGATCCGGCTCCGTAAGAATCTGCGGCTTCCAGGAATTTTACCGCGCTGACAGACAATTTTCCGCCCCGCATATGTTCATAATGGTTGATCCCCATTTCTTTTTCCGTCCTGATCATAAGACTCCCCCTTTCAACGGATCGCAGGCTGTTAATAATCGATACAGATCAGCTCCTGCGGGATATGGCTCAGCCGCCTGCCGCCTTCTTTTGTCACCACGAAATTATCTACGCAGATAGCAGCCGCATCTTTATTTTTGCACCTGGGGTGCATGGAAAAATACATATTTTCCTTTAACGTCATGGTTTCTTCTTCACAGAACACCGGGCGATCCACAATATCATAGCCCTGTCCGTGGGCGTAGAAATGGCCTTCCTGCGCGTATCCGTGCTCGTTCAGCCAGCGGTTCCCCGCCAGGAAGATATCCCCCGGCTTTGCTCCCGGAACGCACATGGCCGCCAGATCGTTTTCCAGCTTTACCGCGTCCTTCCAGGCTTTTTCCATAGCCTGCGACGGTTCTCCCATGGAATATGTCCGGCCCAGCTCCGCCCATAAACCCCCTGGAGCCGCCAGTTCTACAAGGATATAAACATAATCGCCTCTCTGGATCGTGTTGTTCTGGTAAAGATAGAGATTTCCGCCCGGCGTTACCGGATGGGCGCCTGTCAGCACCATAAAGTCCGAGCAGTACATATCATCCGCCAGATGGCGCAGGGCCAGGGACACTTCTCTTTCCGTACGCCCTACCCTCAGGATAGAAGGCACTGCCGCCAGGATATCTTCATGGAGCCGGACTGCTTTTTCGCACTGTTCCAGTTCATAAGGGGACTTTACCGCCTTGATCTGGTCCATCATATCCGTAGCGTCCACAAAGGATACGCCTGTCAGGGACTCTGTCATATATTTATATACTCCGGCCGGCAAAATATTCATAGCCACAAATCCCACCCGTTTCCAGCCGTGG
This sequence comes from Candidatus Lachnoclostridium stercoravium, assembly GCA_019118365.1. Taxonomy (GTDB): domain Bacteria; phylum Bacillota; class Clostridia; order Lachnospirales; family Lachnospiraceae; genus Lachnoclostridium_A; species Lachnoclostridium_A stercoravium. The sequence continues at coordinate 47,410 of DWZA01000091.1, forward strand.
CGGCGGATGATCTTACAAAATTCTTCCGCCGGATAACGATCCGTATAATGGATCGAAGGCAAAAACGGCACGGAAATATTATCGATCACGTCCCGGCAGCAGAGATAGTCTCCGCAGGCGGCCCCTCCCCAGTCGCCGTGCCCTACGATGCTGATCCCTTCCTGGGAAAATAAAAATCCATGGGGATATACCGGAACCTGAAGATCTGTCAGATATTTCTGCACGCCTCCGAAGATCTGGTTATCTCCCCAGAGAACGAGGCAGTCGATCTCCTGGCGTTTCATCGCTTCTCTTGTCGCCTTCCAGCGGCGTTCCATTTCTTTTTCGTCTGTACGGAAGCGGAACCGCCCCGGCCGGTCCGCTTCCATGGAAAATCTTGTCGCGCCCATAGTCTCACCTCTTCTTTCCAGCTGTTACACGATAAATCCCAATGTTCCGTACAGGATCGTACAGATCACAAGGGTGATCATACGGTAGGGAACCAGGATCTTTGAAAGATCTACCGGGTCTACTCCGGCGGAAGTGGACGGAAGGATGATATTATCTGAGATCGGTGAAAACTGATCCCCGAACAGCGATCCGCTGAGCATAGATGCCGTAGTCAGCGGAATGTCCGCGCCAACTGTCACAGCCAGAGGCATGCACAGCGGGACTACGATCACTGCGGAAGCGCTGAGGCTTCCTGTAGAGTAGGAAATGATACAGCAGAGCAGGAATGTGATCAGCGGTACCAGATCCTTGCTGATCAGGCCGCTCACCAGGCCTACCATATAGGCGGCAAATCCCAGCTGCCGTACGATCACGCCAAAGGCAAAAGCAAATACGAGGATCAGGTAGATGGCCGCCATATCCTGGAAGCCGCGGATAATGCATCCGCTCACTTTGCTGAAAGGCACGCTTCCCTTCAGAACGTCATAAACAGCCGCCGTAACCGTCCCGATCAGGATACCTGCGGTGATCGTAGGCTTGCCCTGCATGATAGATACCACCGCCAGGCCGATAAGAAGCAGCACGATGGGAAGGATAAAAGCCCAGATGTCCGCTTTTACGTCTTTTCCGCCTAAAACGTCCGACATTTCTTCATCGTCAGTAAAGACTTCTTCTGATCTGCTGTTTTTGATCTCCTCCTCGATCTTTTTCATCCGCCCCAGATCAGGGAATTTTCCAAAGGCGATCAGGCCTGCCATGATAATGGAGATAAAGGCGAAGAAAAAGTATGGCCAGGCGGAAAGGTAGATCGAAAATCCATCCATGCCAAGGGATGTGATCAATCCGCTGATAAAGATAAGCATCAGGCCGAACGGATACAGGGTACCGGTATTGGAACAGACAGATGCCACGATAAGCGCCGATTTCTCTTTCGGAAGCTTCGTCCTGTAAATAGCAGGACGCATAAAACGGCTGATACTGATCTGCCCTAATGATCCGGCAACTCCCAGCAGAAGGCTCAGGAAAAAGATGGATATCGCCGTCTGCCTTGCTGTTTTGATATGCCTGCCAGACCATTCGGCGAACGCTTTAAATCCGCCTCCCTGCTTAACAAAGTTCAGCATAATGCCCAGCATCATCATACACATCAGGATGCTTCCGTTGCTCCCGATCCCTTCGATAAAGTAAGTGTCTATGATCGGCGGGATGAACCCGGCGCCATTAAGGATAATAGAACCAAGGACGATCCCCGCAAACAGGGAAGCAAGCACGTTTTTGCTCCAGAGCGCCAAAACGATAACTACAACCGGTGGGATTACAGATAGCCACGTATTCATACTCGTCACTCCTCTCCATAATTAAATATTTCATGTTTTCCTGCCGATCAATCTGTGATCGGCTCCAGGTGAGCCTGGAAATGCCTGAGGACCGGAGGTTCCCATGTGATCCGGTATCCATGGCCGATCTCAGCCGCCCGGTCCCTGACTGCGATCAGGGCTTCCGCGATAATGTCCAGATGAGCCTGCGTATATACCCTTCTCGGAATAGCAAGTCTGGTAAACTCAAAATCCGCATGCAGCTGTTTTCCGGTGTCCGGATCGTTGCCCAGCATATAAGAACCGATATCGCAGGCACGTATCCCGGCTTCTTTGTACAGTTCTACCGCCAGCACCTGCCCTGGAAATTCATAGTAGGGGATCTGCGGAAACATGGCCGCCGCGTCTACAAAGACTCCGTGTCCACCTACAGGTGACTGATATGCAATACCTGCATCATCCAGCCGGGAAGCCAGGTATTCCATCTGCCCGATCCGGTAAGCCAGGTAATCTTCTTCGATCGCCTCATACAGTCCGATTGCTATCGCTTCCAGATCCCGGCCAGCTAATCCGCCATATGTATAAAACCCCTCGAAACTGATACAATTTGCCCGTATCTTCAGGATCAGCGGAGAATCGCCGTCTTTTACGCCGATCAGACCGCCCATATTGACGATCCCATCTTTTTTCGCAGACATGGTAAACAGGTCCGCGCAGGCGAACATTTCCCGGATGATCTCCTTTATGCTCATATCCCTGCAGGCTTCCTCGTCTCTTTTTACAAAATAAGCGTTTTCCGCAAAGCGAGCCGCATCGATATCCAGCGGGATCCCGTATTTTTTGCAGACCGCCGCTACCTGGCGCATATTTTCCAGGGAAACCGGCTGTCCGCCGGCAGAATTATTAGTAACTGTCATCACCACCAGGCCGATATTTTCCGCTCCCCGCTCTCTGATCAGTGATTCCAGTTTTTCCACGTCCATATTTCCCTTAAACGGAGCCCTTTTCGACGGATTTTTCGCTTCCTCCACCACGCAGTCGATGGCGCGGGCTCCGGCCAGCTCCACATGGGCGCGGGTCGTATCAAAGAACATGTTGGAAATGGCGAACTTACCCGGCCCAAGAAGGAGCGGGAACAATACCTTTTCCGCCGCCCGGCCCTGGTGCACCGGCTGGATATATTCAAATCCGAAAATATCCTTTCCTGCCTCCACCAGACGGTAATAGCTGGAAGCTCCTGCATAAGCCTCGTCTCCCTGCATGATGCCGCCCCACTGAGCCGCGCTCATGGCATTTGTCCCCGAATCCGTCAGCAGATCGATATAACAGTCTTCCCCTTTCAGACCGAACAGATTATAATGCGCTTTCCGGATCGCTTCTTCCCGTTCTTCTCTCGACAACATGTGGATCGTTTCTACCATCTTGATACGAAATGGTTCTGGTACATATTTAACTGCCACAACTAAAACCCCCTCTCCTTTTGCAGCAATTTCTATAATTTAATCATATCATAACAAAAGAGAGGTGTATAATCTGAAAAATTCATATTCCAGTTATAACTTTTTGGAATATTCATTTTTTGTAATGTTCTTCCAGCAAGCCGACGAAGATCTCTGCTTCTGAAGACAGTCTTTCTTTGCGTCTCTTGATCCATCCCATCTCCACGGTGACCTCGCAGTTTTCTATCGGTATCACTCTTAAGCCATACCGTTCATAGTCCTGATGGCTCAGCCACAGGCTGAAGGTGAATATATCGGTTTCCTGCATCAGACTGATGATCGCCGCGCCGTTGTTCAGGTAGATCGTTTTCTGAAATTCGGATAAGCTGACGGAATCGATGATCAGATAGGTGGTCAACGTGGAAAAGTAATCATCCGGCGGCCTTACCACCGTATACTCCAGCAGTTCCCGCATATTTACCGATTCCCTGTAAAAAAGGGGATTATTTTTCCCGACCACAGCATACCAGGTATCCTCTGCCAGCAGACGAAATTCCAGATCGTGATAATCCAAAAGGCGGTGGACTTCCTTGCTCTGAGCATTATTGATATGTAGGACGCCGATCTCCGAGCTGAGGCCGGATACGTCCTCCACGATCTGGCTGATCCTGGATTCCCGAAGGGTGAACAAAATATTTCTCCCCTGGTAAATATTGTAATACCTGTTTAAAAGATCCGCCGGAATCAGGTTTGGATAAGCGGATACCGAGATCACGCTTGGGATCTCATCCGAAGAGATCTTGGATATGAGATCAAACTGTTTCATGATATTTTTTGTGTACATGTAAAGCTTTTTTCCGTCCTCTGTCAGCGCCACTCCACGGTTATTCCGTTCAAAGATCTTAATATCCAGCTCTGCTTCCAGGCCGGATATCATCTTACTGAGGCTTGGCTGAGATACGTAAAGCAATTCTGCCGCGCGGTTCATACTGCCTGTCTCCGCGATCTGAAGAAAATATTTTAAATGCTGCAGCTGCATATCTCTCCTCCCGTTTTATATCTCAGCTGTTCTGGGATTTGTACTCTTCTCCCCATATCTGCATGGCGTCCAGAATAGGTTTCAGACTCCTTCCCAGGTCTGTCAGGCTGTACTCCACTCGCGGCGGCACCTCCGCATAAACATGGCGGTTTACAAGCCCTTTTTCTTCCATATCCCGCAGCTGTGCGGTCAATACCTTCTGGGAAACGCTGCCGATGGATTTTTTTAATTCTCCAAACCTCTTTTTTCCAGGCATTAAGTCGCGCAGTATAAGGACTTTCCACTTATCTCCGATCAACATAAGAGTTGTTTCCACCGGACATGCCGGCAGCTTTTTTACTTCCGCCACAATAACCACTCTCCTTCCTGATCATTTCATTATAACATTCCAAAATAGGGGACGCAACAGCGGACGATCCGGTAATTGCGCAATAGTATCATTCAGGTAACTATACCACAATATTGTGCTTACTTCTCATCTTTAAAGAACGCTGATACAATTTAACCATCAAAGGGAAATGACCCGAAAACAATCATTTATTTGGAGGTATTTATCATGGACGAAGTCGTAAAATTTTTACAGGAAAATCCCGTACAGTATCTGGCCACTGTAGGCCGTGACGGAAAAGCCAAGTGCCGCCCTTTTATGTTTGCCGGCGAGATGGAAGGCAGGCTGTGGTTCTGCACCAATAACACCAAGGAAGTCTACAAGGATATGCAGGCCAACCCCAACATCGAGATTTCCGTTTCCAGCCCGTCCTATGCATGGATCCGCCTGAACGGCGAGGCTGTTTTCGAGAACAACATGGCCGCTAAGGAGATGTGCATCCAGAATCCTATCGTCAAGGGACAGTACGGCGAAGCCGCCAACCCCATCTTCGAGGTGTTCTATCTGAAAAACGCTCATGCAGTGATCGCCGACTTCTCCGGCAACCCGCCTGAGGAGTACGACCTGTAAGACAGCCTTAAAGAGCTGTTTTTCTTTTGGCGGCGCGCAGGCAAGAAAAAGCGGCTACTTTGTAACAGACAAGTGTATCGGGTGCAAGCTGTGCTATTCCAAATGTCCGCAGAAATATATTGATATTTCGGGTAAACCGGTTGTCATCCGCCAGGAACACTGCCTGCGCTGCGGGAACTGCTTTGAGACCTGCCCTGCAGGAGCGATCGAACGGAGGTAACGCCATGACGCAGAATGAACGGCTGGATTTTCTGATCCGCTATTTACTAAATGAACACAGGGAATACAGGGATATCCGGATGCCGGATGATCTTTCAGAAAAGCGGCGGCTTCTACGCAGCCTGATGAACATGCGCCCGCCTGCTCCCGCCAGCGAAGATTTCCTAAAAGTGCAGGACGCTTACCTTGCTGAACGCCTTGCCGAGCGGGGCGTCACAAAACTGGCGGATCTGACGCCGGTACAGCCTGGCCTGTATCTCTGGCAGGGCGATATCACTACCCTGGCTGCAGACGCTATCGTCAATGCGGCAAACAGCCAGATGCTGGGCTGCTTCATACCCTGTCACGGCTGCATCGACAATGCCATCCACACTTATGCAGGCGTGCAGCTTCGCCAGGAATGCGCCCGCATCATGGCCGGTCAAAGGGGCGAAGAGCCCGCCGGAAGCGCCAGGATCACAAACGCTTATAACCTGCCCTGCCGCTATGTGCTGCACACTGTCGGCCCGGTCATCTGTGGAGCCGTTACCAGAACAGACCGGGATCTGCTGGAAAACTGCTACCGCTCCTGCCTGGAACTGGCGGCGGAACACGGCCTGCACAGCGTAGCTTTCTGCTGCATCTCCACTGGAGAGTTCCATTTTCCAAATGAACCGGCGGCAGCGATCGCGGTCAGTACCGTCCGAGAATGGCAGCGGCAAGATCCAGATAGAATCGAGGTGATCTTCAATGTCTGGAAGGATAAAGATCTTGAAATCTACAAGCGCCTGCTCCGATAGTATCGCGCAGCTCAGACAAAAGCTGAATACGGCGGACGCAGTAGTGATCGGAGCCGGTTCCGGGCTTTCCACTTCCGCCGGATTCACCTATACCGGCGAACGCTTTGACAGATACTTTGGAGATTTTATTCAGAAATATGGTTTTCGCGATATGTATTCCGGCGGTTTTTATCCTTTTAAATCGCTGGAAGAACACTGGGCGTACTGGAGCCGGTATATCTACATCAACCGTTATATGGACGCGCCCCGGCCGGTCTATAAAGAGCTTTTACAGCTGGTACAGGACAAAGACTACTTTGTACTGACTACTAACGTGGACCATCAGTTCCAGAAAGCCGGATTTGACAAGCGCCGGCTCTTCTACACCCAGGGAGATTATGGGCTGTGGCAGTGCAGCGCGCCATGCCATAAAGAAACCTATGAAAATAAGGCTGCCGTCCGCAAAATGGTTGAGTCTCAGGGGTTTACCATAGACGCAGGAAGAAAGCTGATCCTGCCAAAACAGAGAATGATTCAGATGGAGATCCCCTCTGAGCTGATCCCATACTGTCCCCATTGCCGCAGACCTATGAGCATGAACCTGCGGACAGACAATACCTTCGTCGAAGATGAGGGCTGGCATCGCGCCGCCGGGCGATATCGGGCGTTCTTGCAAAACCATCAGGACAAGAAAGTGCTGTTTTTGGAGTTAGCCGTTGGATCTAATACGCCGGGCATAGTAAAATTTCCCTTCTGGAGGATGACGGCGGCAAATCCCAAAGCGGTCTATGCCTGCGTCAACCTGGGGGAAGCTTACGCGCCAGGAGAAATTGCAGACCGTTCGATCTGCATGAATGAGGATATTGGCGAAGTATTAAAAAAATTAAAATGAACGCAGCAGATTCATTGGCTATTCGTTACCGGGATACATTTTATGCCGGTTGCTAAGGTATCAATCGTGTCACGATCGGCTCAGGTGTTTATGCCCCATATTCGGAACGGAGAATTATCGAGATAATTTTACACAGGCAATATAACATTGAGGCGGTCTGCCATAAGCAGGCCGCCTCTGCGTTTTACTCAGCCTTCTGTCAGCTGATCTTATAGATCGTTATGCCAATACCGCTGTAGAGGAAATTTCCTCCCTGGCCGACTACCTCCAGGACAGCCGGCGCCTGGGTTATCTGAACCGGCGCGGTAAATGATAAGGTGGCGGTATCCGCAGCCGTATTGAAGGTATGGCTTGCAGTCGCCCCGTCTATAGCCGCGCCTCCCTGCTCCAACGCAAGGCTGATATTCAGCGGGAAGGTGGCTCCTGAAGCAGGGCCCGCGTTTCCGTGAAAAGCTACTGAATAAATTCCCGGCTGCTGTACTGTAAATTCTGTCCCCGGCTGATCATGGACAATGCTTGTTCCTGCAGTTACTGAATTGCGGTCAAAGCTTAACGGCTGTCCGCTGGTGCCAGGAGCCGGCGGAGTAGAATAAGCGGATAAAAGTTCAGACGCTGCGGCTGTGCCAGCCGGACCTGTTGGACCTGTTGCGCCCGTAGCGCCCGCCGGGCCTGTTGCTCCTATTGCGCCCGCCGGGCCTGTCGCTCCTGTCGCTCCCGCCGGGCCTGTTGCTCCTGCTGCTCCCGTCGGACCTGTTGCTCCTGTTGCTCCCGCTGCTCCGGTGGCTGCATTCCTGTTTGCACAACGTCCTAAGGAAGCGGCGTTTCCTTCAGATATGGCCTGTATGGATCGGTGAAAGAAAAACAGATCGTCACCGCCCCGTCCTGATGGATGTAAATAGCCTCCACAAGAGCGGCAAGCAGCTCCCGATCCAGGTGTTCTCTCTCCTTTTCTTTAGAAAATACTGCCGGATACTGCTCGTCCGCGCCTGTTCCTGGGGCGGCAATTTCCTCTCTCAGGCTATCTATGGATTTCTGCAGCTGCGTACTCCGCGCCTTAAACCCTGCTTTCATCCTCTGGTATTCCTCTTCTGTGATCTCTCCCGCGCTCCAGTCTATATAAAGCTGATCTGACGCGCACACCAGCTTCTCCAGCTCCTTTTTTCTTGTCTCTATAAGGTTTCTGATCCGTTCCTGCCATGGAAAGGCCGAAGGATACGCTTCCGTTTTCCCTGCGATCTTTTCCATATCCGCTGCAGCCGCGATCTGTTTTCGGATCGTAATAAGCGCTGCCTTTTCCAGCACGTCCTCCCGTATGGTGTGTTTTGTACAGGCGGTTTTTGACTGGCGGGAATAGGTGGAGCAGTTATAGTAAACGATATTTCTTGCCGTCTTGCGGGTCATTGTTTTTTTACAGTCGGCGCAGCGCAGAAAACCGGAAAAAAGATGGGGCGTTTTCCTGCCGGGAGGCACCCGTACGTTTCTCTGCTGCAGCGTCCTGGCTTTTTCAAAAGTTTCTTTGTCAATAACCGCTTCGTGGGTATTTTCCACGAAATACCAGTCCCTTTCATCCACTGCCACTCTGCGGTGCACTTTATAACTGATCACCTTCTGTCTGCCCTGCACCATATTTCCAATGTACATCTCGTTGGACAGGATCGCCCCTACGGTTTTTCCGCTCCACAGACTGTTGTCCCCGGAAACCTGCGGATTATAGTATTTCATACCTTTCTGTCTTTTATAAGCGGCAGGATTCGGGATCCCCAGCCCATTGAGACGTTTCGCGATCCCTCCTTTGCTCATCCTTTCATCCGCGAACCAGCGAAAGATTTCCCGGACAACTTCCGCGGCTTCTTCATCCACCAGCAGATGATTTTTGTCGTCCGGATCTTTTTTCAGCCCGTAAGGCGGAAAAGCTCCGATAAATTCTCCTTTTCTCCGTTTTGTATCAAACGTGCGCCTAACGTCGACGCTTGTTTTATAGGCGTACTGCTGGTTCAAAAATCCGGTTATGCCCACCTCCAGACTGTGCACGGCCTCCGGGTTTAAAAACGTATCGATCTTCGGTTCGTAAAGGGAAATAAAACGGGCGCCGTAAAGGGGGATAAACTCTTCAAGAAATTTTCCCTGATCTGCGCTGTTGCGGAACGCGCGGGAAAGATTTTTGGTAATGATACAGTTGATCCGCCCGCTTTTTACATCCTCTGTTAAACGCTGAAATTCCGGGCGCACATCGCCGGAGGTCCCGCTCCGCCCATCGTCGGTATATTCGTCCACAATGTGGTAATCGCCGTTGAAAAATCCTGGGATCTGCTCGTCAAGGATCTTCCGCTGGTTCGTAATACTTTCGCTTTCACTGTTTCCATCGTCTCTGGAAAGGCGGATATATTTTCCCACCTTCCAGAAGATCGCTTTTTCACCGTTCTTTCTGCTCCTCCCCATAGAACCTCCTATATGCCGCAGCCCCCCGTCGTTGGATATAATGCTTCAGCTTCGTATCCAGATCTTCGCCCTCCGGCGAGAAACATATCCGGACCGGAGTTTTCCCGCATAAAAAGCAGTACGGATCTTTTATCCGTTCCAGGTACTGCTTCATCCTCTGCTCCAGAGGCAGAGAACTATCGATCCGGATCTTTTCGATATCCGCCCGTTTTTCTTCCTGTCCTGTCCCATTTAAGGCATCCATATACATTTTCCCCTCATATTCTCTTAAAACAGCCTATGCGTCTTCCCTTGTCCCCTATGTTCCAAAACGCCTGCCGCAGGGCATCCCCACAGAGTCTGCCCCCTGTTTTTCAGGCAAAAATATTTACTTTCCCGCTGTAAAATGGTATAGTATTTTTATCATTTATCACGAAAGGAAAGAACCTGACTATGGAGCATTATTATCAACCAGAAATCGAGTGTGCCAGCCGGGACCAGATCCGGGCATGGCAGAATGAACGGCTTGTCCCTACAGTAAAAAGAGTTTATGAAAGCGTTCCTTATTACCGTCAGCTGATGGATGAAAAAGGCGTGACTCCGGACGATATCAAGTCCGTTGACGACCTGCACAAGCTGCCTTTTCTGACAAAAGACGATCTGCGCAAGGCCTATCCGTTTGGTCTTTTAGCTGTCCCGTTAAAAGACTGCGTGCGTATCCAGTCTACCAGCGGCACCACCGGACGGCGCGTTGTTGCTTTTTATACCCAGCATGATATCGACCTGTGGGACGAGTGCTGTGCCCGCGCGATCATGGCAGCCGGCGGTACTAACGAAGATGTGGTCCATGTCTGCTACGGCTACGGCCTGTTCACCGGAGGCCCCGGATTAAACGGAGGTTCCCATAAAGTAGGCTCCCTCACTCTTCCTATGTCTTCCGGCAATACAGACCGCCAGATCCAGTTTATGTGCGACTTAGGCTCTACCATCCTCTGCTGCACGCCTTCCTATGCGGCATACCTTGCGGAGAGCATCATCGAGCGTGGCCTCAGGGACCAGATCAAGCTGAAAGCAGGGATCTTCGGCGCGGAAGCCTGGAGCGAGGAGATGCGTCAGGATATCCAGGATAAGTTAGGCATCAAGGCATATGATATCTACGGCCTCACCGAGATTTCCGGCCCTGGCGTTTCCTTTGAGTGCAGCGACCAGCACGGCATGCACATCAACGAGGATCATTTCATTCCTGAGATCATCGACCCCAACACCGGCGAAGTCCTTCCGGAAGGAAGCGTTGGAGAACTGGTCTTCACCTGTATCACAAAAGACGCGTTCCCGCTGCTGCGTTACCGCACCCGCGATATCTGCGTCCTTAACTATGAAAAATGCCCCTGCGGACGTACTCATGTACGTATGTCCAAGCCAATGGGCCGCAGCGATGATATGCTTATTATCAAGGGCGTTAATGTATTCCCGTCCCAGATCGAAGCAGTGCTCCTCAACAAGGGTTATCCTGCTAACTATCAGATCATCGTCACACGCGAAAATAATACCGACCGCCTGGAGGTTCAGGTAGAGATGACTTCTGAGATGTTCTCCGATAACCTTTCCAAGGTTTCTGCCCGTGAAAGGGAACTGGTAGAAGCGTTAAAGGCTATGCTTGGCATTTACGCAGTCGTTAAGCTGGTTGCTCCTAAGAGCATCACCCGCAGCGAGGGCAAGGCTGTCCGCGTGATTGACAAGCGGAAACTGTATTAAGAAAGGAGTTTTGGCAATGACAATTAATCAGATTTCTGTATTTCTGGAAAACAAACCGGGCCAGCTGGCGGAATTTACCCGTCTTCTGGAAGAAAACCGGATCGATATGCGCGCTCTTTCCATTGCTGAAACACAGGATTTCGGTATCCTGCGCCTGATCGTTGACGATCCTTATAAGACCGTCAATGTGGCGAAAGACGCCGGCTATGTATGCGCTGTCACTCCGGTACTGGCGGTAGAGATCTCCGACAAGCCCGGCAGCCTGGTAAAGATGCTTACAGCTTTAGGCGAAAGCGGCATCAATGTAGAATATACATATGCTTTCATCACCAGGAAAAAAGACGTGGCATACATGGTATTCCGTGTAAATGATCCGGAAAAAGCTTCCGGTGTTCTTGTACGCAACAAGATCCGCCCGCTGGCTCAGGACGATCTCAGCGTTCTGTTTGGCGGAAATTAAGTCTTTCCTGCGGCTGTGCGCATCCTGGAATGCCCCGGTCGCTCCGGTAGGCCCTGTGGGGCCGGTGGCTCCTGTTGTTCCCGCTGGGCCGGTTGCGCCAGTAGCTCCAGTGGCTCCTGCTGCGCCGGCTGGACCCGTTGCTCCAGTGGCTCCCGCCGGGCCGGTCGCTCCGGTCGGGCCGGTTACTCCGGTTGCTCCAGTCGGGCCGGTCGGACCTACATATCCCTGCGGTCCCATTGTTCCGGTCGGACCGGTGATCCCGGCGGCTCCTGTGGCCCCGGTCGCTCCGGTCGGGCCGGCTGGACCCATTGGGCCTGGATAACCTCTTGGGCCGGTCGGGCCTGTTGGACCCATTGGGCAGGGGCAGGGCCGCGGACATGGCGCCGGACGGCAGCAGCAGCCTCTTCTGTTCTCTTCTTCTATGATCAAATCTTCTGATCGTCCATTATTTCTATTGCAGTATCCGTTAGGATAATTCTGAAACATAAAAGGTTCTCCTGATCTCTTCTTCCATATATCTTATGCAGTTGTCCACGCGGCAGTTACTCCCGGACTTTTCGCCGTGCGCCCAGTTAGTTTTTCCTTGCAAAGAATAATCGGAGATAGTATAATCCATAGGTATTCTTATATCAGTTCAGCCGTGTATCTTCTTGCCAGCACATTCTGTGCTGACAAGAAGATTGGGATGTCATCCCTATGCCAGGATATATGTCAAATCGCTTTTACAAGCTTGCTTGTAACGCTCTTTATCATATATCCTGGCGCACGGCTGAACTGTTATGTATTCTTTAAGAAAGGCAATATGATTTATGGACAAACGATCAAATTTTAACCCGATATGGTTTATTTTCCGTGTTTTTCAGGGCGCGCTGATCGGCCTGGGCGCTGTGCTTCCTGGAATTTCCGGCGGAGTTCTTTCTGTTATTTTCGGCATCTATAAGCCGATCATGGAGCTGATCTCCAATCCTTTTGCGAATTTTAAGACCCATGTGCCAAAACTTTTTCCTGTCATTTTAGGCGGCGCTATCGGCTTTCTGGGAGTTGCCAATATCCTGGCCTTTTTCCTGGAAAAATATCCGGATCCTTCGGTCTGCCTTTTTATCGGCCTGATCACTGGCATGCTTCCTTCTCTTTTCCGTGAAGCAGGAGAACAGGGAAGAAGCGCCGGATCCTTTATATCCATGGGCGTCTGCATGTTTGCGATCTTTGCGATCCTGATCGGGCTGCAGATGACTTCCGTACAGGTCGTTCCGAATTTTGGCTGGTATATATTCTGCGGCTTCTGCCTGGCTCTCAGCGTGATCGCCCCCGGTATGAGCTTTTCCACCCTGCTTATGCCTCTTGGGCTTTACACGCCTTTTGTAGACGGTATCGGCCATTTTGACCTTGGCATCCTGGTTCCTGCCGGGATCGGGGCCCTTGTCACTGTCATCTGTCTGGCCAAGGCTGTCAACGCGCTTTTTGACCGCCACTATTCCATAGCCTTCCACGGGATCATCGGCATCGTGATCGCGGCTACTGTAATGATCATCCCTGTGTCTGGATTTTCCACTATGGAAGCTGCAGTCCCTAACGGCATATGTATAGCTGCGGGCATTGTGATCGCGCTCCTTCTGGACCGGTTCAACAGCAGCATCAAAGTCGAATAGATCATGAGATCTGTTTTCTTGATCCCGCCGGGATCCGGGCCTTTACAGTCCTGGCTCCGGCGGGATTTTTCTGTTCTCCTATCTGCCGAATGAACGCATCATAGTCTTGTCAAATTCCGGATTAAAATAATAAAAATTAGATGGATCCAGCTTTTCCTTCGTCCGCTCCAAAGCCTCCCCAAATCTTTGAAAGTGGACGATCTCTCTTGCCCGCAGGAATTTAAGCGGCTCCCGTACCTCCGGATCTGTGATCATCCTCAGAAGGTTGTCATAGACTGTCCTGGCTTTCTGTTCCGCAGCCAGGTCCTCCGTCAGGTCCGTGATCGCGTCTCCCTTTGACTGAAATTCTACAGCTGAAAATGGAAGTCCTGCAGCCGCCTGAGGCCAGAGGGCGGAAGTATGGTCGATATAATAGGCGTCAAATCCTGCCGCTTTTGCGTCCTCGATACTCATGTCCTTTGTCAGCTGATAGACCATGGCGCAGATGATCTCCATATGAGCCAGCTCTTCCGTTCCGATATCTGTAAGCAGCCCCGCCGCTTCTTTTACCGGCATTGTGTAACGCTGAGCAAGATACCGCATAGAAGCGGACAGTTCTCCGTCCGGTCCGCCGTACTGGCTGATGATCAGCTGCGCGGTCTTCGGACATGTCTTCGTGATCTTTACCGGAAACTGCAGCCGTTTTTCATAGATCCACATTATATGCATCCTCCTTCCCACGGGCACGGAGCCTCCTGCCAGCAGAACGCCTCACAGCCGCTGCATTCTGCCATGCAATCCCTTGTCAGGGGATAAAATTTCTCCGCAAATTTCTTTTTCAGTGCTTTTCTTTCCCTGTTTTTTTCAGTATAGACTTTCAGCGCTTCCTGTTCCTGCGGATGGGTATCCAGGTAAAGAGTCAGGTCGTCCAGTGCAAAACTGACCTCGCAGATCTGCTGCAGAAGCTGATCCCGCTCCTCTTCTTCCCTTGTTCTCATTCTTGCGGCAGCCATCCCTCCTGCCGGCTGAAGTCCTGGAAGGATCCCGGCTTTCACAGTCCCCTCCGTTACGAAAAAAGGCATATCCAGATCTTCAAATACCGTTCCCGCTTTCATGGCCTGTCCATCTGGATACAGATCTCCCCATGTCTGGCAGGGCACGCCGGCAATCGCCAGATGCTTCTTGTCCCTGTTTACATCCATTTTTCCCATCTCCTTTCCTGTGAAATGAACATGTCGCCTGACATTCAGGCATGAAGTCCACATCGCCGCCTGACAGAGCTTTCAATGTAAAAAAAACTACCCATGTCTTTTGCGACATGAGTAGTCTGTGCTGTCCGCGCATATTTCACTATGCCAGAAGTTTGCTTTTTTCCCATTCTGCTTCTTTAAATCCAACCAGTATCTGATCTTCCAGGATAACGATAGGACGTTTTACAAGCATTCCATCCGTGGCCAGGAGGCTGATCTGCTCGTCTTCTGTCATCTCCGGCAATTTTTCCTTCAGGTTCAATTCCTTATATTTCATACCGCTGGTATTAAAAAATTTTTTTACAGGAAGGCCGCTCTTTTTGATCCAGGCCTCTAATTCTTCTTTCTTTGGATTATCTTCTGCAATATGCCGGGATGTATACTGGACTTCATGGCTGTCCAGCCATTTTTTTGCTTTCTGGCATGTGCTGCATTTTGGATATTGGATAAATGTGATCATATCTTGTTTCCTTTTCTTTTTATGCATGGGGGATATTGGTAAATTCCGATATCTCTCTGTTTATGGTGCACAGGTCGTCCACGGAAAGGCTGTGGATGTCTTTATGGCCGGTTACCCTGGCGAATGTCTTCAGTTCTTCTGTAGAGCAGTTTAAGAAATTCGCCACCCGTTTTGCCGCCGCCTCTTCTTTCAGGCGCGCTCTTAAGCTTTCATCCTGAGTAGCTATGCCCATAGGGCAGTTTCCGCTTCCGCAGATCCGGTACTGCTGGCAGGCCGCCGCGATCAGCGGAGCCGTCGCTATTGCCACCGCATCCGCGCCCATGGCGATCGCTTTTGCAAAATCAGAGGATACCCGCAGGCCGCCCGTGATAACAAGAGAAATGTCCGAACGCACGGAATCCAGGTATTTTCTCGCACGGTACAGAGCGTATATGGTAGGCACGCTGGAAGCTTCCCTCAAAAACAGCGGGCTGGACCCTGTGGCGCCGCCCCTGCCGTCGATAGTGATAAAATCCGGCTCCGCGTATACGCAAAATTCCAGATCTCTCTCGATCCTTCCGGCCGCGATCTTTATACCGATGGGGCGTCCGTCTGACTCTGCTCTAAGTCTGGACACCAGGTCTTTCAGATCGTCTTTTGTCCTGATATCCGGGAACTTCGACGGGCTCTGCACGTCCTGGCCTACTGGCTTATTCCGGATCGCCGCGATTGCCGGCGTTACCTTTTCTCCCGGCAGGTGGCCGCCCATTCCCGGTTTCGTGCCCTGTCCGATCTTGATCTCAATGGCATCGGAGCTTCTCAGATTTTCTCTGGTAACGCTGTATTTATTTGGAACATATTCAAATATGTACCGATAGGCGGCCGTCTTCTCCTCCGGCAGTATGCCTCCCTCTCCGCTGCACATGGCAGTCTTCGCCATGGCGCTTCCTTTTGATAAAGCAACCTTGATCTCCTTTGACAGCGCCCCGAAGGACATATGGGAAATATAGACCGGCGTGCTGAGTATCATCGGCTTCTTTGCATGTTTTCCGATCACTGTCATAGTATTTACCGGCTCGCCGTCGTCTAAGGGCATAGGGTTCAGCTGCGCCCCAAGGATCAGGATATCGTCCCATCCAGGCATCTTCATCTGCGTGCCCATAGAGCCGCCGATAGTCTTTCCTGTAACTGCCATCTGATGGATCTCATCCATATACCGGCAGGCAGGGTCGTGACGGACAAGTGTCCTGTCATACTCCAGCGAAAGTTCTTCCTCACCTTCTGCTTTTTCACCGTTCTCTGCTGCCTGCGGCACCTCCGCCTTCTGATCCCCTTCCACAAGCTCCAGGTTGTCCGGACTCTGGCGGCAGACCGGACACTCCTTCAGCGCGGAGACCGGGATCCCTTCTTTTTCCTCGTCATAGATAAACCCGCATATCCTGCATTTAAAAACTGCCATAAAACGCCCCTCCTTCTTTCTGATCTTTCCCCCCTGATCATATTCCGATCGTTCCGCGGAATGTATTCTGCGGTCCTGACACCATTATATCATACTGGCATCCATTTTTGGTGTTATTTTTTATTGTTATTTTATTATGATAATTGTTTTATACATAATATATTTGATATTTATTTGTGGTATTTTGTTTAAATTTTATACTTAAAGTTTAAAATATATACTTTTCCGTCATGATCCGGCTCAGCTGCCTCTATTCCTCCCAGCGCATATGGCTTCCTTTCTTATCCTTCCATATCACCAGTTTTCTGTCCATCTGTTCTTTCAGTTCTGTCACATGGGAAATAAGGCCGATGGTCCTCTTTTCCCCTGCCAGCTGCTGCAGCACCTGCACGGCCCTGGTCCTGGACTCCTCGTCCAGTGTGCCAAAGCCCTCGTCAATAAACATCATGTCCAGGTGGACGCTTCCGGAATTGTTCTGTATGATGTCCGCCATTCCCAGCGCCATAGAAAGGGCCGCCATAAAGGATTCTCCGCCGGAAAGTGTTTTTACATCCCGGATCTGATCTGTTTCCAGACTGTATATATCCAGATCCAGGCCTACTTCCCCCTGCTTTCCCAGCTGATCCATATCGCGGCATTTCAGCAGGAACCTTCCTTCTGTCATAAAAGCCAGCCTCTTATTGGCTGCCTGTATCATCTGCCTGAAATACCGCCGCTGGATATAGGTCTGAAAATCAAGGCCGGCGGCGCCGGCCAGACGTCCGTTGGCTGCCTGGGAAAGAAGGTGGACCGTACTGTATTCCTTTTCCAGTTCTTCTCTTGCCTTCAGCTGAAGCCTGATCTCTTTCTCCACGTCTTCATTGCAGCGCCTGTCTGCCAGAACGCGGTCCAGCTCCTTCTGCACCCTGTCTTCTTCTTCCTTTTTCTGTGCCGCAGACGCTTCCAATCCGCCGGTATCGATCCATTCTTTTCCTTCTGTCTGTTCTTTCAGCTGAAGGAGCGCTGCTTCTGCGCGGATCTTCTCAGCAGCGTATGCCTCCAGTTGTTCCTTTTTTTCCTGAATCTCTCTCTCCGGCATAAACGCCCTGCGGAAAGCTTCTTCATCTAAAAAGCCCTGCTTTTTCAGTTCTGAACGGAAACTGAAGGCTGCTTCCCTGACGTTTTGTCTCTGGGACGCGGCGGTATCCTCCATGGCATGGATCCGGCCTTTCAGTTCCCTCAGCTGTTCTGACCTGCTTTTTTCCTTCTCTTCCCATTCCTGCAGCTCTGCCGTCAGTTTCTCTCTGTCTTTTTCCAGGACGCGCTTTCTCTGGTCTGCTTCTTCTTTTTTTGAAAAGCGCACCTCCCGTCTGCGTCTTTCTTTTTCTTCTTCTGCCAGTTTCCGTTCTTCCTGGGAAGTTCTCCACTTTTCTTCCAGCTCCCTTACCTGCCGTTCCTTCCCTTCTCTCTGCTCCTGTCTGAGCGCCAGCTCTTTCCGGAGGGTTTGAAAACGTTCTGCCTTCTTTTCCAGATCCTGCACCTGAAGGAGAGCCTCTTTTTCCTGTTCTTCCAGTGCTTTCCGATCTTCTTCTCTTTCTTTCCTGTCGTTTATCCCCAGTTCCTTCCGGAGCGCTTCCAGCTGTTTCCTTATTCCTGTCAGAACGCTTTCTGCCTTTCCTGTTGCTTCCGCCTGTTTTCTCCACTCTACAGAAGCTTTTTCCTTTTCCTCTTTTGCCCTGTTGACCTGATCTTCGCTGGCCGCTTCTTTCCGGAGGATCGCTTTCTTTGGATGGACCGTGGAACCGCACACCGGGCACGCCTTGCCCTCTGTCAGAGAGGCGGCCATAAGCCCTGCCTGGGCGGAAAGGAAGCTCCGGTAAAGCTGTTCGTATTCTCCGCTGGTCGTTTCATACTGATTTTCTGACTGTTTCAGCCGTTTTATCCCGGCTTCCCACTTTTTTTCCGCTTCCTTTTCTTCTTTTTCCGTTTCTTCCAGCTGAAACAGTTTTTCTTTCTGGATCCTGCATTCTTCCAGCCTGGCCTTCCAGTCTCCCAGCTTTAAAGAACTGTCTGAAAGGGCGCTTTCTTCCTTTTGAAGGTCTGCCGTCTGCTGCTTCCATTCGGTCCAAAGCTCCTCGGCTTCGCTGTAGGTACAAAGAGACATTTTTTCAGCCGCCTGTTTCTCTGCAAAAATGCGGCTGCTTTTTTCCAGCTCTTCATACATGCTTTCCTGGCGGCGCAGCTCCTGAAGCTCTGCTTCAAGCTCTGGAAGGGTCGATGATATCTCTTCCAGCCTTTTCTTTTTCTGCCGCTGTATCTCGTTCAGGCTGATCTGCGCCTGTTCCTGTTCTTTAAAAGCGTTCTCTTTCTTCTGCTCCAGATCCGCCAGTTCTTTCATTTCCCGGATCAGATCCGCTTCTTTTCCGGAAACAGCCGCCGCCCGTCCGCCTGCTTCTGTTTCCTTTTTCATCTTCTGGTATCCTTCTTCCTGATCTTTCAGTTCTTCCCACAGCGCCTGCGCCTTCTCTTTTTTCTCCAGCAGCAGATTATTCTCCTTTGCTGTCTTCTGGCGGTACTCCAGGGAAGAACGCTCTTCTCTTATCTTTTCCCGTTCCCCTGAAAGTCTCTCCTCCCGTTCTTTTTCCTCCAGGATCACCTGATCCAGCACGGACAGGATCTGCTCCATCCCTGTTTCCGGCCTCTGTTTTACTTCGTTCCAGGCTTCCCTGAGCGGACTCTCCCCAACGTCTGCTTTTTCCATCTCGTGAAGGCAGAGCTTTCTTAGATCTTCCAGCTTTCCATAGAGCTTTTTGTCTCTGTCTCTCAGCTCCTGCTGGATCCTCTGATAGATCCCTGTATGAAAGATCCTGGAAAATATCTCCTTTCTGTCTCTGGAACTGGCCTGGAGCAGTTTCATATACTCTCCCTGGGCGATCATGGCGATCTGGGAAAACTGTTCCTTATCGATCCCTATGATCTCCTGGATCTTCCGGTTTACATCCCGGATATTTCCAGGAAATTCCCTGCCGTCCGGCATAAACAGGCTTACCTTTGCAGCGGACTGGACCCATACGTTCTCCCCGTTTTTATTTTTCCGTTTCCCCATTCTCAGATACTGCGGGCTGCGCAGGATGCGGTATCTGTCTTTTCCCTCTGAAAATATCAGTTCTACCCAGGTTTCTTCCGCCGGCCCTGCATACTGGCTGCGCATCATGGAGCCTTCTCTTCCGGCTCCGCTCATATCTCCGAACAGGGCGAAGGAAATAGCGTCGAAGATCGTGGTTTTCCCGGCCCCGGTGTCGCCTGTTATCAGAAAGATCCCGTGTCCGATCTTTTCCAGATCCAGTTCTTCCTTTCCCCCATAGGAGCCAAATGCCGAGATCGTAAGCTTTAATGGTTTCATCCGTCTTCCCCCATTCTTTCCACTCCAGTTATCACCTGTTCCATCACCTCTGCTTCTTCCTGAGAGATCGGCACATGGCGGACCGCCTGATAAAACTCGCAGAAAGATTCCAGCGGAGTCAGCGTCCGCAGCTCTTCCCTATCTCCTTCTATCGCTTTTCGGATCCGCTCGTTGTCGATCCGGATATCCAGGATGTATTCGTAAACCTCTTCCAGCTTGTCCCGGAAATTATACGTTTCCTTTTCATCCGTTAAAGTAATACTGACAAAATCTTTTCTGTTTTCTTCTGTCGCCCGTCCCAGGACTTCTTCCAGAGTTCCCTGTTCTTTCCGCACGTCCTGCAGTCCGGACAGAGGGATCCTCTTTTTTTCCACAGGTTCTCCCTTCTTTCCCAGCTTTACGGATAAGATGCCCTTTTTATGGCGTTCCTCGCTTACTGAATATTTATAAGGCGAACCGCTGTAACAGATATAGTCTCTGCCTACGCTCTGAAAACCGTGGAGATGGCCCAGAGCTACGTAATCGAACATTTCTACCGCTTTGATATGGATCTCATCCAGCCCGCCCGCAGCGGCAGCGGCCAGCTCTGAATCGCAGGTTTCCGGCCTGTTTTCCCCTGCCGTATAAAACTGATGGGACAAAAGGACGTTTCTTTCTGACAGGTCGATCTTCTCCCTTTTTAAAATCGCCTCCACCGCCTCCTGATATCCGAACTCGCCCTGGATCTCTTCCCCCTGTTCTTCTTTTTCCCGCTGGATCAGCTGACGCACCATCCCAGGTTTCACAAATGGGAGCATATAAAAATTCACCGGGCCGCACTCGTCCTCCAGCCGTATCTTTTTTAACCGTTCTTCCGGCTGCTGCGGCGGAAGCGCCGCGATATAGATCTTATGTTTTTCCAGAAAAGAACTGGCGAATTTAAGCCGCTCCGGCGAATCGTGGTTTCCCGCGATGATCAGCGCCGGTATCTGAGGCCGGATATCCCCCAGGCTTTCCAGGAAATGGTCAAACATCTGGTATGCCTCCCCGGAGGGTACTGTTTTATCGTAAATATCGCCGCAGATCAGGATCACATCCGGCTTTTCACTCTTTGCCGCAGCAGCCACCTGTTCCAGGACCTTTTCCTGGTTTTTCCGTAAACTGTATCCGTTCAGCTGCTTTCCGATATGCAGATCTGAAATATGGAAAATATGCAAAATACCGCCTCCTCCTGTTTTTTCAGACGGCGCGCCGCCTGAAATATTTCTATAATACAAAAAGTGCCGGCCCTTTCTGCAAAAGCTGCAGGAAAGACCAGACACTTTTAGGTCCATTTACAAATTCTGTCCTGAACTGTTGGTTAGAATTTCTTCCATGTGCTCCTCATAAACAGGATCAGCAGGGGGAATATCTCCAGACGTCCCGCCAGCATGTCAAAGGTCAGCACCAGAGTCACCGGATCGGAGAACAGGGAGAAATTGGATACCGGGCCTACCAGCTCCAGTCCCGGCCCTACGTTGTTGAACGTAGCCGCCACTGCAGTGAAATTGGTGATCAGGTCATGGCCGTCGATCCCGACAATAAGCACGGAAACCGTAAAGATGATCAGATACGCGATCATAAATACGTGCGTGGACTGTATCACTTCATCCTCCACCGTTTTTCCGTCCATCTTGATCTTCATAACGCTCTTTGGATGGGTGATCTGCACCATCTCCCTCCGGATCGTCTTGCACAGGATGATCAGACGGGATACCTTGATGCCGCCGCCGGTGCTGCCTGCGCAGGCGCCGATAAACATCAGTATGACAAGGACTGTCCTTGACACTTCCGGCCACAGGTTAAAGTCTGTGGACGCGTATCCGGTAGTCGTTATGATCGAAGCTACCTGGAAAGCGGCCTGCTGCATAGCTTCCGGAATACTGTCATAGATCCCCCGCAGATCCCAGGTGATGATCAGGATAGCAGCCGCGATCACTCCCAGATATCCCCAGAGTTCCTCGATCTTAAGAGCCTGGATCACATGTTTTGCCAGGATCAGGAAATATACGTTAAAGTTGACCCCGAAAAGGATCATAAATATGGTCACTACCACCTGTATATAAGTGGAATAGCTTGCCAGGCTGTCATTCAGTATAGCGAAACCGCCGGTACCTGCCGTACCAAAGGTGATCGTAAGCGCGTCGAACAGCGGCATACGTCCGATCAGAAGCAGGATGACCTGAAGGATCGTCATCGCGATATAGATCTCATATAAGATCTTGGCCGTAGATCTTACCTTCGGCACCAGACGGCTTACGGAAGGCCCTGGGCTTTCCGCTTTCATCAGATTCATATGGGATCCGCCTACCATAGGAAGGACCGTAAGCAGGAAAACAAGAACCCCCATGCCTCCGATCCAGTGGGTAAAGCTGCGCCAGAAGAGCACGCATTTGGAAACTACTTCCACATCCGTTAAGATACTGGCCCCTGTGGTGGTAAAACCGGAAACCGTCTCAAACAGGGCGTCTACCGGATTCGTGATCGTACCGCTAAAAAGAAAGGGAAGCGCGCCCATGATGCTCATCACGATCCAGCAGAGCGCTACGGTCACATAACCTTCTTTTATATTAAACATGGTGCTGCGTGGTCGTTTTCTTGTAAGTATAAGTCCTGTTCCTCCGCAGATCAGGATGGAAAGCAGGAACGCCCGAACATCTTCCTCTCTATAGATCAGGGCCACGATACATGGAAGGATCAAAAACGCCGCTTCAACCTTCAGGACCCAGCCTGTAATATAAGCAATCATTGAATAGTTCATCGGTACATCTCCTACTTCTTCAGAATATCCTGGATATCATGAAGACCCTTCTGGGTCGTCACAACAATGACTGTATCGCCCACTTCGATGGTATCATGACCTCTTGGGATAATGATCTTTCCCTTTCTGTGGATACAGCCTAAAAGGAGATTGTCCTTTGTCGGAAGGTCCATAAGCGGAACCCCGGTAACCTGGGATCTCTCCCGGATGGCAAATTCCAGAGCCTCGGCCTGGCCGTCAAGGATCTGATACAGCGTCTCCACGTTGCTGCCGATGGAATTGCGCATAGCTCTTACATACTGGAGGATGTAATCCGCCGTAAGGTATTTCGGATAGATAACGCTGCCGATATCCAGCCGGTCGATGATATCGTCAAAAGCGATCTTATTGACCTTTGTCACCAGTTTGGCTTTGGACTGATCTTTGGCAAACAGGGTGAGAAGGATATTTTCCTCGTCCAGGTTGGTAAGGGTGACGATCCCTTCCGCATTCTTCAGCCCCTCTTCCAGAAGAAGCTTTTTGTTGGTGCCGTCGCCGTTTACGATCAGAGCCTCCGGAAGGAGCTCGCTCAGCTCCTCGCAGCGCTTTTTGTCCTTTTCAATGATCTTTACGTCGATCCTCATATCGATCAGCTGCTTCGCCAGGTAATAGGCGATCTTTCCTCCGCCGATGACCATGCAGTTGCGGATCTGATTTGTCTTTAATCCGATGATCCGGAAAAACTCTGCTGCGTTCCTCGGAGAGGCGATGATGGAAATACTGTCTTCATCCTTTAATATGAAATCGCCGTTGGGGATATGTACTTCTTCTCCCCGCTCTACTGCAGCTACCAGGATGTTGCTCTTAAACCGCTCCTGAAGCTTTGACACCGGCACGTCGTTCAATCCAAATTCCGGACGGACCTTAAACTTTAAAAGCTCGACCCGTCCCTTGGCGAAGGTATCGATATTGATCGCCGACGGGAATCTTAACAGTCTGGCAATTTCTGTAGCCGCCGTCAGTTCCGGATTGATGACCATGGATACGCCGAGACGTTCTTTGATAAATTCGATCTCTTTGCTGTAGACCGGATTTCTTACTCTGGCGATCGTATGGCAGTTTCCTGCTTTTTTCGCGATCAGACCGCAAAGCAGGTTCAGTTCGTCGGATTCAGTCACCGCGATCAGGATATCCGCCTCGTCTACCCCGGCCTCCAGAAGTGTCTGGATGCTGGATCCATTTCCCACGATCTTCATGGCGTCGATATTTTCAGGGACCTCCTGAAGGCTTTCCGCCGAAGAATCGATGATCACAAGATCGTGATGTTCTTCATTCAGCTGCTCCGCAAGGCTTAAGCCTACTTTTCCGCAGCCTATAATAATAATCCTCATGGTTTCCTCCCAAACTACCATTGCAGTCCAGACGCTTCGGATAGTTTCCGTCCGGAACTTCATGTATTCGGTACACATTATAGCATCCGGCCATTGGACATACAAGGCAGAAACACCTTTTTAACAAAATATTTTCCTTGAAAAATTTCAGACGTGCAAAAGCTGCCTGACCAGGATCTGCATAAGCAGTCTTCTGTCTCAGGCAGCGGTATTTGGCACTATGTTTTATTTGATCGGTTCAAAATCAGCCGCCCCGTGTTTGCACAGCGGGCAGATAAAGTCGTCTGGAAGCACGTCCCCTTCATAGATATAGCCGCAGACTTTGCACACAAAGCCTTTTTTCCCTTCTGTCTGTGGTTTCGGCTTCACATTGGACTGGTAATACGTATAAGTCATCGTATCCTTATCACTCATTACGCGGGCTTCTGTCACAGAGCAGATAAACATACCGTGTGATCCAAGATCCACGTACTGCTCTACCTTCAGAGAGATCACCGCGTTGATATATTTCGGCAGGATCCTCAGGCCGTTGTCCGAACGCACTTCCGTCCAGCCTGCGAACTTGTCCGCCACCCGGCCGCTCTGGAATCCAAAGTTCTGGAATACGGAGAACGGAGCGTCTACGGACAGGCAGTTGACGTTCATGATGCCCGTCTGTTTGATCACATGGTGGGAGTAGTTTGCCTTGTTGATATTCACAGCCACCCGGTTCGGGTTGTCGGATACCTGGGTCACTGTGTTCACGATCAGGCCATTATCCTTCTTTCCGTCGTTGGATGTAACTACATACAGGCCGTAGCCGATCCGGAAAAGAGCGGTAAGGTCGTTCTTGTCGGCAGTCTCCGGAGACTGGGCGATATACTCGCGGCACAGCTCTTCCGCCATAGCCTCCAGCTGATCTCTTGTCTCGTTCTTCACAGCGGACATGATCTTTACTGTAGTATTCAGCCAGGTGATATTTTTGCTGTCCGCCAGCATTCCCTTCATTACTTTAGCTGCAAGAGGCGCCCAGGAGCCGTTCTCGATCAGTCCCACTGTGCGGTTCTGGAATCCTCTCTCTGTCAGATGCTCGATAAATTCTTTCATAAACGGGAAAATGTCCGCATTGTATGTGGTGGTGGCGAGGACCAGCTTGCCGTAGCGGAATGCATTCTCCACTGCTTTTGACATATCCTCTCTTGCCAGATCGCAGACTACTACCTGCGGGCAGCCCTTGGCCCTCAGTTTCTCCTCCAGGATCTCCACAGCTTTTTTCGTATGGCCGTAAACGGATGTATAGGCGATCATAACGCCCTCTGATTCCGCTGTATAAGACGACCAGATATTATATTTTTTCAGGTAATGGCTCAGATTTTCTTTCAGCACTGGTCCGTGGAGCGGGCAGATCATAGCGATATCCAGGCTGGAAGCAGCCTTTAAAAGAGCCTGCACCTGGCGGCCGTATTTGCCTACGATGCCGATATAGTAGCGGCGGGCCTCGTCATCCCAGTCTTCCTCCACATCCAGCGCCCCGAATTTACCGAAGCCGTCTGCGGAGAACAGCACCTTCTCCGCGCTCTCATAAGACACCATGACCTCCGGCCAGTGCACCATCGGCGCAAATACAAAGTTGAGCACATGGCTGCCAAGAGACAGCGAACCGCCGTTTTCCGCCACATGTTTCCTGCCTTCCAGATCCATATCGAAGAAATTCTCCATCATGGCAAAGGCCTTTGCCGTAGCCACTACCGTGGTATCCGGATAGGTCTTTAAAAAGTTCTGGATATTCGCCGCGTGATCCGGCTCCATATGATGGACTACCAGATAATCCGGCTTCCGTCCGTTTAAAACACTCTCCAGATTGTCCAGCCACTCGTGGGTAAAATGGATGTCCACTGTATCCATGACTGCGATCTTCTCGTCCAGGATCACATAAGAGTTGTAGGACATGCCGTGAGGAACCTTATACTGCCCCTCAAACAGGTCTATCTGATGGTCGTTGACTCCGACATAGCGGATGCTTTCCGTAATGTTTGACATAGTATAACAACCTCCGTTTTCTGCAAAATAATTGGTTATAAATTGTCCGCATATATTATAGCAGAAAATGTCGGAAGGGAAAAGTGGGAAAATGTCATAATCTTCAATTCGCAGTTCAGCCGCCGCTTCACTATTGCGGGTAGTGAAGCGGCGGCCGCTTTCTTTTCTGAAAATATCAGATTATTCAGAATAATTCGTTAGATAGTCATATGCAGTAAGGACATCCACAATTGCTTCCTTCTCTTTATCGTTTACAACATGGTCCTCATAATACTCGTCGCCTTCGAAACGAATGATGGTTTCCGTAGAATTGGCAATGTCCTTCAGCAGCTGAATTTCCGAAGCGTTCGGCTCAAAATCTGCGGTTTCCCACACTTCAGTATCATTGTCCCGGACAATTTCATCGCGGCTGAATGTTTTCGTTGTATTTTCGCCGTCTACGCTGAAAATTACATGATCAAAGAAGATCCAGCCGGCATCAGTTTGAGCATCCGTATAATTCAGAGCTACTCTCAGCCAGGTATATCCATCATCCATACGTCCGATATACGGATAAATATAACAGGTAATATCTGTATACTGAGGCTCATTTTGGTGCTGATACCAGGTCAATTTCTGTACTTTATCATACGTAGTATTCATTTTTTGGAGAGCCGCTTCACCTGCCGCCTTGATCGCAGCGTTTGCTGCGTCTTTCTTCTCACTTGCAGCGCTGCTTTCTTCCGTATCCGGATAATAATTGATGATCAGATCTGCAAGGCAGATCACTCCAGGGTTGTTGCCGCTGCTTTCTTCCTGAGTAAGGTATTCCATAACGTCCGCGGCAGTCAGCTTTTTGATCTCCTGATCATTGGCGTTAAACATCGCAAATGTGCCATCGTCATAAGTAAAATTGGAATATCCTGTGGAATTGCCGAAATCATAGTTTATCTTGTCATCCTCTACCGTATAGGTCCCAGAGAAGAAACCCGATGCACCAACTCCAGTATTTACGACATAAGTTTCGACATTATCTCCCTCAAAGGCATACAGAGAAAGGAGGCCTTCCACCCCTGTATCTCCCCAGACTCCCTGCAGCTCATCAGGAACGATCTCTGCGTAATCCGGCTCGGTTTCTTCTGGCTCTGTTTCCTCAGTTTCTTCTTCGGTTTCTTCTTCTTCGAGTTCTGTGTCCACCTCTTCTTCCACAGCTTCCGCAGTCGAAGCGGTTTCCTTACCGCCGCAAGCTGTTACAGACAGCATCAAAGCCCCTGCCATTAACCATACTACACTTTTTTTCATATGTACTTCCTCTCTCCTTTCAGTTTAAAACTGATTATTTTGTCCATCTATTATACCCTCTCCTGTATATCAAAACAATTAACTGGCTGCATAGTATTTAGGGTTTTTTACAGTAACTGCGCCATATACATATAATAGAGGGAACACCAGAGACACACGGCGCATCAGGCTATAATAGGTAAATATACAAACCAATTAATTAAGGGCTTTTGCCTCAGCTTTCATATATGGTGGTGTTGCTGTAAGCGACTTGTTCGTTTGCGCTATTTTTTAATTTCCCAACCTTCTTAATTTTTCAAGCGAACTGCCGTACCATACATTTGAAGATAAAAATAGGAAAAGCCATTTGTATCAAGATCTATATCCTGCCTCATACCAATGATAGCATCAGCTCCCATATTTTTTGCCATCTTCTTTATTTCCTCACATGCGATGTAAAAAGCATATTGAAAGTCTTCCTGCCCTACACCCCATTCCAAAAATAAAAAACTCCAATCTGGTCTCGTATTAGTGTCCATATTTCCAGATTTATTTTTCATATTTATTTGGTCAGCATATTGGGTTTTCATCTTAGTCAACTTGCTGCCAAAAATTCCTTTATTTGAAATTTGATAAAATACAGGGCCTATTACTTCATAATCCTGTTTTAAATCACAGGTAGTTATAATAACCTCATTCATCTTCTTTTCCTCCTTAAGAAATAAAGTCTAATCTTTTAACGGATTTCCATTTCCATCTACGTTGATTTTTCCAGTGAAAATGAAAATTGCTTCTATCAAGGCCCAAATTCCAGTTACGATCGGGCCTATAAAAAACAGACAGCTTCCTAATAATGTGATCAATAACTGAATGACTCCCTTTTGGTTATAACCAAGATAGAAATTATGTATTCCCAGACCACCAAGGAAAATAGCCAATAGTCCAGCAACTAATTTTGATTTTGCATTTTCCCCAACAACTATATTAGTATTTGTAAGGGCGCACCCACAATTTAAGCAAAACGCCGCATTCGGATTTGTCTCTTTTCCGCAGTTCGGGCAATAAGAGTTTCCGCTGCCTTTAGCTGCGCCGCAGTTTACACATACAACTGCATTATTGCCCATCATATTACCGCAATTTCTGCAAAACATTGTTTGCCCTCCTATAGTCGTATTGGTAAAATTTATTTGGTCAGCTACTGGTTGAGCTGCTGACTGCGGCATTGAGATATTTTCTGGTGTAATTTGTGAAGATTTTAAAATTATAAATTCACCAATACCAACAAGAACAGAAAACAAAATATTTCTTGGTGTGCTTGCCCTTGCATACCCAAAGGGTACTGCTATCTGAAAAATAGTGGAATTATCTATATAAGCAGGCTGAAATATAGCGCAAAAAAGTTTTGTTACTATAAAGATAATAATTCCAATCACAAGAGAGACAACAAAGGAACTTATTGGTATCTGTTTTTTTCTTATTACAAGTTTATTGATAATTAATATAGAACTACATGCAGAAAAAAAAGGAAATATTATACACATAATAAATGGTGCTATTTTATTAATTATCAAGTAAAATGTATTATACTCATATGCAACAATCATATAAATTGTCTCCCAAAAGGCTGATAGTACATCGTATATTACATAACTTGTTATGGCTGAAAAAATAATCGGTACTAATATAATATTATCTTTTTGCCTCATAATAATTTAAAATTCTCCTTATTCATATTTTCAATATCAGGCTAAAGCCAAAGGCTTGCCGTTATTTCACAACTTTATCCTCTGCCGTCTACTTCTTGTCTACTTTGCTGTCGGCAAGAATTTTGTTCATCTTATCAAGTTGCGGAAAGAATGACTATGGCAAAATGATACGTCCCTTTTCAGTATCAAGAATAATACGCATAGTGTTTTCTCCTTTTAGATTGAAATTTAATAAGATAAGACCATTATACCCCCCCAGAATATTAAAGCAATTATCTGGCTGCATAGTGTTTAACCTTTTTTTGATCAGTTCTCTTGATTTGCTTGATTTCATCTAAACGGCTTTTGAATCCTGCCGACAGATATGCTATATTGATAACAGAAAAGGGAAAGCCAGAGACACATGGCCTTCCCTCAAACAGTTACGCTATACCGTTATAAACGGCACGCCGCCAGCTATTTTCTTCCCCCGAAAGATCGTATAACGCAATCCCACGAGGGCTGCAATGAATGTACAAAACCGGAACATCTCCGTTACAATTTATCAGTCATCTTTTACGGGATATCACAATAGAAAGTACTGCTGCAGCAATTTGTAAAGCTATTACGATATAAAGCAGCCATCCCATTTTTATATTCCAATGGCCGATCGAACCATATCCGTCAAACCAGCTAACGCCCCAGCATTTTATAATTGTTACAGCAATGCACGCCCTAAATAGCAAAGTTACAACCCTAATGGGCCGCCGTCACTATGAAGTGACCCCCTTTTGTTAGACAAAATAGAAGTCTAATGAAAGGGGTTTTTTCATGCCGTCAGGAAAAAAGATGTATTCAACAGAACTGAAGTTAGAAATTGTCCAAAAATATTTGCAAGGAACAGCC
>DWZA01000092.1 GCA_019118365.1 Candidatus Lachnoclostridium stercoravium
ACTCTGCCACAGGGATTTTATACCCTTTTGACGGGTTAATTGAGTGATGTTATGGCTGCATGGATCAATTTTCAGATTCATGGTACTGTTATCAATTCAGATACTGTTCCGTGAATAATTTAGGATAAATACTGGATGCGGAAGGATCGCCTGTGCAACTCCGGTCAGTGGTTGATTCGCTGTTTTTTCCAGGGGAAACGCTCCTGCATTTACAATGGCAACCCCTACATAAACCACCATGATCACCGGCACTGTTGCTATGATCGCCCAGGGGATATCTCTTTTTCCGTTTTTAGCGGAACGCCCGTAATTCATGACCATGTTGTAGGCTGTAGCCGTAAAAATAAGCAGGAATACCGCTGTAATAAACCCATCCATACCGTCCGTCATAAACTCTGGATCGCTGAAATCAAAAATAGCCGGGTCTACTCCAGGAAGGCCAAAGATGACAAAGATCAGCAGAGCTGCCAGCAAAAGAGCTGTCATCAGCTTTTGAAGCTTCGCCATTATACTTACGCCAAGAAGATTGACAACATAAATAAACAGCATAAAGCAGATGGAAACTGCCTTATCGTTTATCGAAGGCCATAAGGATTTTGCATACATTCCAAACGATACCCCATAAAGGGACAATCCGATGCACTGAGCAATAAATGCCGTCACATAAATTCCGCCCAGTTTTTCATTGGTCAGTGATGCGATCAGATTATAAGGTCCGCCGCTAAAGCAGGCTGTTCCTGTAAGAAATAAGTATGGGATATTAATAAATGTGCCCAGCAGTATTGCAACCAGATATGCCAGCCAGGCCGATCGGCCGGTAAGCCCGATCGCCTGACCCACCATAGTGACTACGCCCGCCCCTATCACATATCCAATAGACAGGGCAAGAAG
The DNA here is from genome assembly GCA_019118365.1 of Candidatus Lachnoclostridium stercoravium. Lineage (GTDB taxonomy): Bacteria > Bacillota > Clostridia > Lachnospirales > Lachnospiraceae > Lachnoclostridium_A > Lachnoclostridium_A stercoravium. The sequence goes on from DWZA01000092.1 coordinate 892, forward strand.
ATCCCATTTTCCCAATGCGCCGCTTGCAGTACGGGCGCTTTCATGTCTTGCTTTCTCCTCCATAAAATAATTCTCCTTTTTTAACCCCTTTTTCAGTTTCTAAGCTTTTCAGACAGATCTCCTGCCGATGCGTTGGCAAAAGATATGGCCTCGATCATATACCGGTATTTGAAATAGGTCTTCAGTCGTCCTACCTCTAATATGACACAAAATGATACATTTGTCAATACCCAAAAACAGCGGCTGCGACACCTTTCGCATAACAGCCCCAAAAGCTGAAATGCTGCATTTTGTCGCAACCGCTGTTTTCATATCTTTTTTCTTATTACATTAAAATGAAACTTTTCACTTAAAAAATAACTGTCAGAATAAAAAGCCGCCTGTCCCCTGCTGTCATAGTGGATCTGCTCCAAAACCAGAAGCGCAGACGGTTTATCCAGATGAAGGCTTTTTTCCAGTTCTTCATTACTGATCTCCGCTTTGATCTCACATACAACATGGCTGACAGATATATTATACTTATCTGAGAGAAATTCCAGGAGGGATTCTGTGTGTCCAGTCTTATATTCTTTCTCTATATCCGGCTGAGACGGGATATAGTCCCGCACCAGTGCCACCGGTTCTCCGTCTGCAGTACGTACCCTTTCTATGTAAAAAACAGGCGCGCCTTCTGGAATATCCAGATATTTTCCTATCCTTTCATCAGCTGTGCAGATCTCTGTCTTTACAGAAAGCGTCCCCGGCTCGTATCCGTGGTCTTTTATGATCTTTGTAGCACTTTCTAAAGTGGAGATACAGGTACTCAGCTCCCTTTTTGACGGAATGATAAATGTTCCCACCCCGTGTCTGGAATACAGGACTCCTTCTCTTTCCAGGATCCTGATCGCTTCCCTTACAGTATTGCGGCTGACTCCCAGCATTTTTGAAAATTCCAGTTCTGAAGGCAGGCTATCTATCTTATTCCGATTTTCCTCCACATAGGCCAAAATCGCATCATGGGCCTGCTGGTACATGCTTCGTCCATCCAGTTTCATCTCTTTATCCTCATCTTTATGTATATCCCTTACTGCTGTAAGAAAATATCCTACAGTTTCTTCCCGCTCTTCCCGAACTTCTTCTTCCTGAAAAACGGTATCTTCGAGGCGGCTGCTTCCGCTCTCCCCTTGCCTTCCTTTTGGCAGGCGCGGATCGTCTCGTCCAGCTGTTTGAACCGCTCTTCTTCTTTTTCGTCGTTGACCCTGAGGAGATATTCCATCTCCTTGCTCATCTTGTCGTTTACAAGAGCGCTGATATCCTGGCTCAGCTGTTCGTTATTATGCTCCAGGGCGCGGCCGATGATATGGTTCATGATCTCCTGGAACTGCTCCATCTTTTCTTCCGGGGTCATGGCCTGCAGAGCCTGTCCGCCTTCGCCGGACACAGAAACAAGTCCGGTCCCGGAAGCGGCGCTCTCCCTTAAAGCAGCCGCAGCTTCGTCCATCATCTCGTCTGACAGCTCGTCCTTGCCTTCGGCCGCCATTTTTTCAAGCGCCGTTTTGATCGCTTTAAGCTGATATCCTTTTTCCTTCAGATTCTTGATCTGCCGGAACAGGCGGATATGAAAATCTGTATAATAACGGTGTCCCATTTCATTGCGCGGGATCTTAAGTTCCAGTTCATCTTCCCAGTATCTCAGGACATGAGACTCCACGTCTACTTTTTTGGATGCATCCGATATTAAATAATGTATCTCACCCATGGTCAAATCCTCTCCTTTAGTTAACAATATTTCGTAACCTGTTTATATCTTATGAGAGGTTCCTGGGAAATATGACTGGTATATAAACTTTTTCCGCTGTTTTCAGCGCTTATTTCGCCATATTGGCAAACTTCGTGTATTCCGGACGCCATACCAGGTTGATCGTGCCGATAGGGCCGTTTCTCTGCTTTGCTATGATAACTTCCGCAATGTTCGGCGTCTCCGTGTCCTTATTATAATAATCATCTCTGTAAAGGAACATAACTACGTCCGCGTCCTGCTCGATCGCCCCGGACTCCCTTAAGTCTGACAGCATGGGCCTGTGGTCCTGCCTCGTCTCGCAGGCCCGGCTCAGCTGGGACAGAGCGATCACCGGCGCGTTCAGTTCCCTGGCGAGAGCCTTTAAAGAACGGGAGATCTCAGAAATCTCCTGCTGGCGGTTATCCGAACCTTTTCCAGATCCTGACATCAGCTGCAGGTAATCTATGATCACCAGAGAAAGCCCGTACTCCAGCTTCATCTTCCTGCATTTTGAACGCAGTTCCGTGATCGAAATGCCTGGCGTATCGTCGATGATCAGCTTGGAATTGCCGATCACGCCGATGCCTTCTACCACCGCATCCCAGTCTTCGTCTGTCAGGCTTCCGGTCCTCAGCTTCTGGGAATCTACGTTAGATTCCATGGACAGCATACGGTTTACCAGCTGCTCCTTGGACATCTCCAGGCTGAAGATCATGCAGGGCATGCCTTTTTTGATCGCCACATGCTCTACCAGATTGAGGACAAAAGCCGTCTTTCCCATAGACGGCCTTGCTGCGATCAATATAAAATCCGACGGCTGCATCCCGGACGTCTTGTAATCCAGGTCGATAAACCCTGTAGGAATGCCTGTCACCATGTCTTTTGTTTTGGACGCTGTCTCGATCTTTTCCAGCACGTTCAAAGCCACCTGCTTGATAGGGACAAAATCGCCTCCTGTCCGGCTCTGGAGCAGGTCGAAGATCGCCTTTTCCGTGTGGGCCAGGATATCTTCCAGGCTTTCCTTCCCGCTGTAGCAGGTATTGGCGATCTCTTCATTGACCTTGATGAGCTTTCTTAAAAGAGACTTTTCCCGCACAATGGCCGCGTAAGATTTTATATTAACAGACGTCGGCACGATAGTGATAATGTCTTTCACAAAATCCAGACTGCTCACTTCCGGCGGCACGTCCTTTTCCTTCAGACGGTTCTGAACCGTGACCAGGTCCACCGGCTTTCCTTCGTTAAACAGCTCTACTATGGCTTCAAACGTGATGCCGTATTGATGATGGTAAAAATCGTCTGCCGTGATCATCTCGGAAGCCGCGATGACCGCGTCCCTGTCCATCAGCATGGCGCCTATCACAGACTGCTCTGCTTCCAGGCTGTGGGGCTGCACCCGTTTTAATAAAGCTTCATCCATAATCTTTCGTCTCTCCTGAATCGTAACAGAATCTGCGCTTTAAGCTTCTGATACTTTTACTGTAAGCTTCGCCGTTACTTCTCTGTGAAGTTTAACCGGCACTTCGTGGGTACCGAAGGTCTTGATCGGCTCCGGCAGCACCAGTTTTTTCTTATCGATCTCCAGACCCAGCTGGTCTTTTACCGCTGCCGCGATCTCCTTGCCGGATACGGAGCCGAAGGCTTTCCCGCCTTCTCCGGCACGGATCTTCAGGCTGATGGAAGATTTCTCCAGCTGCTCTCCCAGTTCCTTTGCCGCTGCCAGCTGTTCCGCAGCGATCTTGCTTTCATTCGCTTTCTGAAGCTTCAGGTCATTTAAGTTTTTCGCCGTCGCCTCTACTCCCAGTTTCTTTGGAAGGATAAAGTTTCTGGCATATCCGTCGCTGACCTTTACGACGTCTCCTTTTTTTCCTAACGCTTTTACATCTTCTAATAATACGATCTGCATTTTACGATAAATCTCCCTTCTGTATCATTTCCCGGATAAGGTTTTTGATCTTTTCCTTCGCCTCATCCAGCGTAGTATCCCTAAGCTGAGCGCCGGCTATGGTGCGGTGGCCGCCGCCGCCTAATTTTTCCATCATTACCTGCACGTTTACTTCGTCGATGGATCTTGCGCTTATATAGACGACCCCGTTGTACATGGACAGTACGATCGAAGCCTTGATGCCGGCGATATCCATCAGCTCGTTTGCCGCCTGGGCGCCAATAATCGTCGGGCTGTCCAATCCCTCCGACGGGCATACGCTGATCGCAAAGGATCCTTCAAATACCTCTGCGTTGCTGATGGCGGCCGCTTTTGCCTTATAGTCCGCCATATTGTCCCGGAACATCTTCCGGACTCTTGTAACGTCCGCGCCGCAGCGCCTTAAGAAAGCTGCCGCCTCAAACGTTCTGACGCCTGCCTGGTTCATAAAGTTGTTGGTATCGATCACGATGCCCGCGTACATGGCGTCAGCCTCCACCTGTTTGATCTTGATCCCGTCCGCAATATACTGCAGCACTTCCGCCACCATCTCGCAGGTAGAAGAAGCGAAAGGCTCCACATAAGACAGGACTGCGTTGGTAATGATCTCGCTGCTCTGCCTGTGGTGATCCAGGACTACGATCGTCTTGATCTTCTGGAGCAGCTCCGGCGAATCCGTGATGCTCGGCCTGTTTACATCCACCACCACCAGCATAGTGGCTGCGTCTGCAATATCCATGGCCTTTACGCCGTTAATAAACATATCGTCCGGATAATCCGTGCTGTTCTGAAATCTCTCCATCATAGGACGGACCGACGAGGTCACTTCATTGATAACGATATTCGCTTTTTTATTCATGGCCATGGCGATCCGGTAAATGCCGATGGCCGCGCCGAGAGAGTCGATATCGGCCATCTTATGGCCCATGATCAGCAGGCGGTCCCTCGTCTCCATAAGTTCCCGCAGGGCATGAGCCTTTACCCTGGCTTTTACCCTAGTCGTCTTCTCAGCCTGCTGGCTTTTTCCGCCATAATACTGGATCCTGGCGCCGTCTTTGACGACGGCCTGGTCCCCGCCTCTACCTAAAGCCATATCGATAGCGACTCTGGCAAAATCATAATTCTGACAGTAATTTTCCCCGTTCATTCCCAGACCGATGCTTAAGGTTACCGCCATCTCGTTGCCGATATTGACCGTCTTTACCTCTTCCAGGATAGAAAAACGGCTTTCACGGAGCTGATCCACATACATCTGTTTGATCGCAAAAAAATACTTGTCCTTCTCTATCTTTTTGACGACGCCGTTAATGCCTGTGATATATTTGCTGATCTTCCTGTCGATCAGGGCAGTCAGCAAGGAGCGTCTTACTTCTTCCACGCTTTCCAGCGCTTCTTCATAATTGTCCAGATAAATCAGGCCGCATACCATCTTCTGATTGTCGATCTCCCTGCGGTATTCCACGATCTTCGTCTCGTCAAACAGATAAACGGCTATGAGCTTTTCCTCTTCTTCCTGGATCTCTTCGATCCCCAGGTTCTGTTCCTGCTCCAGATCCAGAAATACCGGCTTCAGATCCAGCCGGTACAGGCTTGTGCCGTATGAGGTGTGAAGAGTCGTAGGCTCCTTGGAAGCCAGCACTTCCCTGGTGATCTCAGGAAACAGCACCTGCAGGTTTTTTCTGACATTTTTTCCCTTTTCATCCGTCTTCAGCAGCTCTTTAAATTTTTCATTCATCCACAGAAGGCGGCCTTCATTGTCCGCCAGCCCATAGGGGAGCGCCATCTCGGACAAGAGCTGCTTCTGCACCCATGCGTATTCGGAAGAAAACTCCACCAGACCCCCAAGGAGCTTTTTTCTCCCATAAATATAAATCCAGAATGCGATCGCCGCATACATGATCGTAAATACAGACATGACCAGTCCGGCGATAGAATTGACAAATCCGGCTGCCAGATTCATCAGGACCACCAGCGCGGTCATCAAAAGGGGCCATTGAAGATATGTCTTCAGCTGTCCTCTGACCCTCACTTTATTTTTCATATCCGATCTCCTTATGTGTTGTCCATTCTCTCCATCTGTTTCAGCTTACCCATTTTTACAGTATAGCACATGAAAGCATTTTCGTCTATATTTCCAATATCAGTTCGGCGAGGCGCAGACGCGCCGGCTCATGCCTGCCAAAAGAGGAGCGGCTGAAAATTTGTGCTGAAAGTCTGGTGAAAGTTTATCGGTGATACAGATATGGAAAGCCGTTTCATTCTGTGGTAAAATACTGGATATCGAACACGAAAGGGAGGTTTTTACATATGAAACGACTAGTTCTGGCCCTTGTCCTCTCCGGCTTCTGCCTGACGGCAGGCGGCTGTTATTTTTATCCATTCCAGACAAATATATCTTCTGGCCCTGACAGCGATTCCTTCTCCTGCGACCTGGTATCCGAATCCGGAGAAGAGGTTCCGGACGGTCTTAATATACTGGACGAAGACGGCGTGATAGAAAGCGAGATCCTGTCGCTGCAGGTCAATTCCGCAGGTCTGTACGAGAGTTTTGAGGGCGTTTATCCAGAGGACGGCGACTGGCGTTTCCTCGCCGTAGATGTGACCATCGACAGCCGCTTCGAAAACTCCGCGATCCTTTCCGTGGATCCATCCCTGTTCCGGCTTACCTGGGAGGCGCTGGACGGCTATATGGTAACGCCTGAATCGGACCTGTATATCGCCGACCAGCTTGCCGATTACAACAACCAGATCCGTTTATACAAAAATTCATCCCGGACCGGTAATCTGATCTTTACTGTGCCCAAAGAAGCGGAGGGCTTTATGCTCATTTATCAGGATTCTGCCATCCCCTTCGACGCTGTAAGCAGAACAGATCCGTATAGCGATTACTATTCTGACGATTACTTCGGCGCGGATCCCTATTACAACATGCCCTTCTATGATTCCCCAGGGTCTGACTGGTATGATTTCTTTAGCGGCGGATCCGGCTGGGGCGAAGAAGAACCGTCGCCATTTTAAAATCAGGTAACAAAATAAGCATTTTTTCTATGAAACAGAGCGGGGGCATCGCTCATTCATCTGATTGGATGATTTTGCGATGCCCCCCACTAAGGCTAAATAGTAACCGTTCAGTCGTTATATTTTTCCATATTGTTCAGCTTTTCCTGCCGCTTTGCCATTCTCCACAAGGTCGTCCGGCTTACGCCCAGCTCCTTGGCGATATCCTGCTTTTTCCTGCGGGGCTGAAGCTGCTCGTAGATGTCGTCCACCATTTCCCGCTTATCGCTCTTTTTTCTCTGTCTGGTCTGATAATTCTTAAATATCTTCAGATGGTACAGATCTTCCTCGTTGATCTCCGGAGTATCGGTAAGAACGATCAGCTTTTCGCAGATATTTCTCAGCTCCCGGACATTGCCCGGCCAGTCGTAATCTCTGAGGATCTTTGCGGCGCCCTTGGATACCCGCGGGATCCTTCTCCCCATATCGCAGGCAAATCTCGTAAGGTAAAAATCCACCAGATCCTGGACGTCTTCTTTCCTGTCTCTGAGCGGCGGTATGACGATATCCAGAAGGTTCAGCCTGTAATACAGGTCTGAACGGAATTTTCCTTCTTCTATCTGTTTCTCAATATTGATATTCGTAGCGGAAATAACCCGCACGTCCACCGTCTTTACGCGGTCGCTTCCCAGCCTGCGGATCTCTCTCTCCTGCAGAACGCGAAGGAGCTTTGCCTGAAGGCTGATAGGAACCTCTCCGATCTCGTCCAGGAAGATCGTTCCTCGGTGCGCCAGTTCGAAAAGTCCGATCTTGCCGTTTTTCGAAGCTCCTGAGAAAGCTCCTGGCTCGTAGCCGAACAGCTCGCTTTCCAGAAGGTTTTCCGGAAGGGCCGCGCAGTTTAAGGCTACAAACGGTTCGTTCCTTCTGCTGCTCTCCTGATGGATGCTGTGAGCAAAAAGCTCTTTTCCGGTTCCTGTCTCCCCCATGATGAGCACGTTGGAATCCACCCTGCTGTAACGCTTGGCCATCTTAATATTGTCAATGATCGCCGGGCTGGAACCGATGATGTCTTCAAATGTATATTTTGCTGTCAGGCCCTGCTCGCTTAAGCCCTGCCTGATCTTACTTTCTGTTTCCTGGATCTGTTCCGTACTCTTTGTAACAATGATAGTTCCGGAACCAGTGGAATCGTCCATGAGCGGATTATATTCCACATAATACTTCTTTCCTCTTATCTCTACGATCTCGGAGCTTCTTTTTCCGCTGTCCTGCTCCGCCTGGCGCCAGCTGAACTTACGGTAGATCTTATCCACCGGCTGTCCGATGACCTTTTCTGTGGCGGATACCTGAAATGTACGGTAGGCCTGGTTGTTGATCGCCAGTACCTTTCCATCCTGGTCTACGGCGATGATCGCATCTTCGTAGCTGTTTAAGATCGTGTACATCAGGTTCGCTTTCATTCGTTCCAGATTGATCGCTGCCGCCATGTTCAGAGCGGAATGGATCGCCGTATATACGGCGTCCGGCGTCAGCTCGATGTGGACGCGGTTCAGCCCTTCCTTATCGCAGAGGCCGCACACGGTGCCTGCTCCTACAAATACGTCGACGCCTTCTTCACGGCCTCTTTCTATCGCTGCCCGCGTGCTTTTTTCATCCCATACGTCGTACAGCTCGATCTTTGCCTGGCAGAATTCGCTGAGGCAGTCCAGGGAATCCATCATCTCTTCCCCGCGGATGCACAGCGCGATCTTTTTGGGATGGTAAGTATTCTTCGCCTTTGCCAGGGCCCCGAAAATATTGAAACTTGTCAATGGTATACGGATAATATGTTTATCCGGAAAAACAGCATGAAGATAATCGTAGGTCATTCCGCGGGCTACGATAATGTCCGCCTCTTTATTATCCGCCAGCGACTCCGGCGTACCGAATATATGAAGCAGTTTCAAGTTCACATTTTCCGGTATCTCGATCTGTGAAATGATCTGCTCGAAATCTTCCTTCATATTCATCGTTGGAATGAAGACCAATATCCTGACCATGTATGTTTCTCCTTCCTGAGCTGTCTCCTTTGAATCGTTATCATCCGGCAAAACCCGCCGCCGGCAGATCTTACTGGAGGCTTTGTAATCAAGAGGGTGCTGCATATCCCGGCAGCACCCTCTTATTTAACTGAAAAGTAAATAACTGTTTATTTCTTCTTTGCGATCGCTGCCTTGCACTTAGCTGCAATGTTGGATCCGCTGTATCCGTATTTCTCTAACAGCTGATCATAATCGCCGGATTCAGCGAAGCAGGTAGCTCCTACAAATTCCATAGGAGTCGGGCACTCTTCTCCAAGTACCTCTGCAACTGCGCTTCCCAGGCCTCCGCGGATGCTGTGCTCTTCAACAGTTACGACTGCGCCTGTCTTCTTAGCTGCTGCAACAACCAGTTCTCTGTCGATCGGCTGAACGGTATGCATATCGATGACCATAGCGTGGATGCCTTCCTTCTCCAGGATCTCCGCTGCTTCCAGAGCTTTGTGAAGAACAGTACCTGTGCAGATAACCGCTACGTCGCTGCCGTCTTTTACTGTAATACCCTTGCCGATCTCAAAGTCCATGTTCTCATCATAGAAAACTGGAGCTGGAGCGCGGCTCAGTCTTAAGTATACAGGTCCGTCATAATCAGCCACTGCCATAACTGCCTTCTCTGTCTCAACCGGGTCAGATACGCATACAACAGTCATGTTCGGGATAGAACGCATAAGGGACATATCTGTGATGCCATGATGGCTTGCGCCGTCATAGGAGTCGGACAGACCGCAGTATGTACCTGCAATCTTTACATTTAACTTGTCATAAGCGATCAGGGACTGGATCGGGTCAGCTCCTCTTGTTGTAAGGAATACTGCGAAAGTATTTACAAAAGGAGTAAGGCCTGTCCTTGCCATACCAGCTGCCATGGAAACCATGTTGATCTCGCTGATACCTACGTTAAAATATCTCTCAGGAAATTCTTTTCCGAAAACGGCGCTCTTTGTGGAGGATCCTACGTCTGCTTCCAGAGCAACAACTTTATCATTTTTCTTACCCAGCTTTAAGAGTGCTTCACCATATGCATCTCTAATCGCGATTTTGTTAGCCATTAACAAGCACCTCCTAATTCTTCCTTAGCTTTCTTATAATCTTCATCGCCAATAGCTTTTCCATGCCATGTGTTCTTGCCTTCCATGAAGGAAACGCCTTTGCCCTTTACAGTCTTAGCCTGAATAAGGATTGGCTTGCCTGTTACTTTCTTAGCTGCGTCGACTGCATCAGAGATTGCCTTTACGTCGTGGCCGTTGCACTGGATAACTTCCCATCCGAAGCTCTCCCATTTTGCCTTGATGTCGCCGAGCGGCATGATCTCGTCTACTGTGCCGTCCAGCTGAACGCCGTTGTTATCAAGGATAGCGATCAGATGGTCTGCTTTGAACTTAGAAGCTGCCATAGCTGCCTCCCAGATAGCGCCTTCTTCGATCTCGCCGTCGCCTAATACAACGTATGTATAGTTATCTCTTCCCTGTAATTTGTCGCCTAACATCATTCCGAGGCCAGCGCCAAGGCCTAAGCCCAGAGGACCTGTGGAAAGTTCAACGCCCGGTGTCTTATGTACGCATGGATGTCCCTGTAAGATACTGTTGATCTGACGCAGTGTCTTTAATTCTTCCTTCGGGAAAAATCCTAATTCAGCCAATACGATGTAAAGGATAGGAGCAGCATGTCCCTTAGAAAGGATAAAATGATCTCTTCCCTCCATATTTGGATTCTTCGGGTCGATATTCATTTTCTCATAGTACAGAGTTGTTACGATCTCTGTACAGGATAAGGATCCGCCTGGATGTCCCGTCTGAATATCGTGAAGAAGATCCACGATCTCATTACGGAACTGAAGGCAGAGTTTCTGTAATTCTTTTGCTCTTTCTTCTGTCATTTTACTCTCCTCTTTTCTCTTTTTTTATTGATAAAAGCAAAGCCCTCGCTTTGGCCTTATCACATTTCCTTCAGGACTGCATCCACCTGAGCAATACAGAGCGCCGGGCTGGATAATGTCGGGCAGCCTGTGATCTCCTGGATCTCTTTTTCCATGTGAGCCATGGAAGCCTGCGCCAATACGATGCAGTCGTAGCCTTTGATGGCTTTTGCCCTTTCTCTTAAGATGCGATCGTGCTCTTCCATATCAAGAGCCTGCATAGCTTTAAACGCATCCATCATAACAAGCTCTGAGATCTCCGGCTCTATGCCTGCCATAGCGGCCTCTTTTCCGACCTTTTCCTTTGTCGGGCCGATGGTGCTCTCAGCCGTAGCCATAACAAGGATCTTCGGGCCAAAGGTAACGCTCTTCTTTGCCATCGCATCGTCGATCGCAATAACCGGCGTCTTTACAAACGGACGGATCATCTCGATGACCGGCGTCAGGGTAGAGCATGTGGTAACGATCACATCCGCTCCCGTCATCTCCGCTGTCTTCACATCGTTGAACAGACGGTTGCGGTTCTCGATGGTAAACTCCCCGATCTCATTGGGGTTCTTTGCGAGAAATTCATCCAGGAGGTTGTACACCTTCACTTCCTCAGAAAGACCTTTCTGAAGAGTCTCTTCGAAGGTATTCGCCACGCTTTTTACTGTATGTATCAATGCAACACTTTTCATAGATCACGCCTGCTTTCCATAAACACGGTCCAGGATCGGTCTTAAATACTCGATCGCTCCCTTAGCTGCTTCATACTGGTTCGGGATCTGGAAGATCTCGGTGCAGTAGTTTCCATCATATCCGCACTCTTTGAATGTGGAAATGATCTTCTCAAAATCAAGGCCGCACTGTCCTGGATATCTTCTGTTATTGTCAGCAAGATGCACATGGATATTGTAGCTGCTGTACTTGCGGATCGCTTCGCAGATATCCTTCTCCTCCAGGTTCAGATGGAACACATCCAGCATCAGCTTGAAGTTTGGACGGTTAACGCGGTCTACCATCTTTGCCCCTTCTTCCAGGGTATTAATGAAATTGGTCTGCATGATGGTCACTGTCTCCAGCGCCAGAGCCACGTTCTTAGGAGCCGCGTAATCGCTCAGTTCCTGGAAGGCTTTAACAGCCAGTTCTTCTGTCTCTTCCTTGCTCATCGCGCTGCAGTACTGTCCGCGGATACGGCCAAAGTTTACATTGGCTCCCAGATAGCTTGCAAAGTCGATGATCACTTTTGTTCTTTCGATCGCTTTTCTTCTGATCTCCTCGTCCGGATCTGTAAAGCTCCAGTGAAGCTGGCCATATACCTCTCCTGTGCACACCAGGACAACAGAAAGATGATTCTTCTCAGCTTCAGCCTTTACCTCCGCCCAATCCAGCTTTGTTGGGTCAAGAGTCATCAATTCCACCCCGTCATAACCGAGGGAAGCCAGATCGCTAAAGCTCTTGGCCAGCGGTCCCTGGTAAGCAGTTACGGAATCGGCAATTGCTACATCTGGCGTAGCCACCTGATAACATAATTTCATACCTTTACTCCTTTGCTTTATTATTATTTTCTACATAAATTAAAAGCAAAAACTGTGCCAACCAACGAGAATTTAAAAGCTTATAATGTTTCTCGTAAACAGCAAGGGATTTTTATTCATATTTCCCAATTTTCAGTCCATAAATCTATTATATTGCCTAAAATTGTCTCTGTCAAGTTTCAAGTTGTTTCAATCCGCTTTATTTTTTGAAACGTTTTGAAACTTGATATCGTTCCATTTTCGTTTCCTTTTTGTCGCTTACAAGCTCGGACAGGGGACATTTCGTCCCCCCTACCGCGCACAAAAGGCTCTTTCCTTTGCTGTATCGCATCAGAAAGAGCCTTTCTTATACTACCAGAAAACTATTCCGGGCTTATCTGATCTTATCTGGATCTTACGTTTGCTGCCATCTTAGCAGTCATCTTGACTGCGTTCTCAAAGGATGTCGTCTTAACGATTCCCTTTCCGGCAATGTCGTACGCGGTTCCGTGGCCGCAGGTCGCGATCGGCACCGGAAGGCCTCCGGCAATGGTGATTCCTCTCTCAAAGCCTCTCAGCTTCAGGGCGATCTGGCCCTGGTCGTGGTACATCGTTACCACTCCGTCGAAATCTCCGCCTACAAACGCTTTATGGAATAAGATGTCAGATGACCATGGGCCGCTGGCGTTGATCCCCTGCTTCTTTGCTTCTTCTACTGCAGGTCCGATGATATCGATCTCTTCGCGGCCGCACTTGCCGTTCTCTCCGCAGTGCGGGTTCAGAGCTGCAACGCCGATCCTTGGATTCTCCAGACCAGTCGTCTTTAAGGTATTATTTGCAAGAGTGATCGCCCTCATGATCTTCTCGATGGACAGGCTCTCGCTTACCTTAGCGATCGGGATATGGCTGGTGGTCCTGGTGGTCCACATATTGTCCACTACGTTGATCTCTCCGAATGGAGCTGTGTGGTTTAACAGATGAGCCATGTAATGATGCTCGCTCTCGAACTGGCAGCCAGCCTGGATCATGCCGGCCTTGTTTAACGGCGCGAAGCTGAATCCGTCGATCTTTCCAGCCTGGAACAGTTCGATGCCAAGCTTTAACATATTCAGGCATGCGCGTCCGCTCTGGATGCTCAGCTGGCCGAACGGAACCTCTTCCGGATCCAGGTCCTTCTGGTCAAGCAGCGGGATGCCGTCTTCCCAGGTAGCTTCTGACACATCTTCGATCACCTGCGTCTTTACCTCAACTCCAGAAATTTTGCAGCCTCTGTCGAATACCCTCTTATCGCCGATGATAACCGGGCGGCAGTACTCATCAAAGAAATTTGCAGCTGCTACTTTTGCCACGATCTCCGGGCCTACTCCTGCTGCGTCTCCCAACAGGATGCCTAAAATAGGTTTGTTACTCATAGCTTTTCTCCTTCCTTTAGGATATTTCATTCCTTGTCTTACTATAGAGCAATGGACATGCCAACCTTCTGGATATCAGATTTTCTGCTAATTTTTTGATGATATTTTTACAAATTTTAAGCCGCTTTTTTGTGCAGGTTGCATATAAACCCAGCATCTTTTACCAGTAGTTTTACTATTTTCCGTTTCATTCTATTTTAAATCGTTTCAATATATTTTATATTGTTTCAGGTGAAACGTTTGTTACGCGCACTTATGTAACCGCGCGCGGCTAATTACTCTGCAGCCTCCAGGCTGGCCAGATAATCCGCCTCAAACTGAGTCATATATTCGGTCGCAGTCTCTGCATCCATGTAATCGCTGATCAGCATGTTCCTGTCCAGATACTCGGTCTTCCACTCTTCCGTCTCAGAAACTTTCTTCAGAGCTTCGCTGTAGAACGCAACCGCAGCATCGTCCATTTCCGGTGAAGCTACGACGCCTCTCCATACAGGAACTTCTACATTTTCATAATCGCCGATCTCGCTTAATGTAGGAGCATCAAATTTGCCTGTATATAATTGTTACTATTTGAAACATTTGTTTCTTTATTAGATTCAGAATATTCTGTAATTTTAACACTATTTTATCTACTTATTTGATTCTATCTGTAATTTTTTTCTTTTAATTTTAAAATCTACTATTTCCTTAAATATAAGCTCCTCTTTGAAAACTTTTTGTTTCACATATGTGCATTTCTATAATCGAGTAGGAGGCGATGATTAGCCGCCATCCTCTCACACCACCGTACGTACCGTTCAGTACACGGCGGTTTCAATAGTTGACGTGCAGAGGCTGATAGGCTATGGCTAGATCATAGAACCCCCAGTTTATCAGTCTTTCTTTAGTTATCGCTCTTTTGACCTAGAATCGCCAGAATAGCGGGAACCGTCAGGATGACCATATTTATCCCAACAAATGATATAATTTTTGCTGTGATACAAATAAGCCGCCATGCGGAAGTAATTTCCCGCACGGCGGCCTTTTCTGATTAATTTTGTTCCAAAACCACGCTTTTATGCAGATTTTTCCGGTCTGTAACAGCACTCCGAGCTACCGTTTTCTAACACTTTCCTCCTTAGAAACTACCCGCTCCTTCTGACGGGCGTATTTCTCGGATTCAGAGAACCGCCTCGTCCGCGTCGGCCTTTCTTTTTCCTCTTCTGCCAGCAAATCCTGAAAGCTGACAGCCCTGGCAGAACCGGACCGGGGCCTGGTCTCCGCCTTTTCTTCCGGCTTCTTTTCCTCTGCTACCTTTACCGGAGCAATATCGAGGACCTCGTCCTTCCGGTATGTAACCACTTCCGTCCTGTCTCCCGTCTTTTGTATGGCCAGGGCGTCCTGGTTATACAGCTGAGCAAGTCCGAGAATCATCTTTCCATCTTCCAAGCAGGGATGAGCCAGC
>DWZA01000093.1 GCA_019118365.1 Candidatus Lachnoclostridium stercoravium
CCGATGGGAATGATCTTCATCCGTTCCAAAGACGGCTTAAGCCACAACAAAGACGAGTACAGCAGCCCGGAAGACTGCGCGGCAGGAGCAGAGGTACTGTACCACACCCTGTTAAAACTGGCTTCTGAAGATTGATTTCAGAACTGTTACAATTGACCAACTATCCAAACCATACATATTTTCGAACCTCTTAAATAAATGATAAACAAAAGGATCCGGCTTTCCCCATGCGCCGGGTCCTTTTTATGCGGGCAGCTCGCGACATACGTGTTTTATTAGATCTGAGACAGTTGGGCTACAGCTTTCCGGCATATTTCCTGCGATAGGCAGTGGGAGATATGCCGGTTCTTGCTTTGAAGTTCCGTATAAAATAGCTGGATGTGTCGAAGCCGCATAGCCCGGCGATTTCCGTAATCGTATGATCGCTGGATAGAAGCAATCTTTCACTTTGGGACAGGCGGCAGTTCATAATGTATTCAAAAATTGTACAATTCATTGTTTTCTTAAATTCACGGCAGCAGGTGCTTTTTGCCCAGCCTGCTTTCTTTGCTATTTCTTCAAGCTCTAAAGGCTCGGCATAATGCTGATCAATATAATCGATTATCATTCGGATGCTCTGATTTTTAATATCAGGTGTAGCAGTATCCAAAATTTCAGAAAAGTGTTCATGCAAAATTTCCCATATCTGTAAAAACAATATAAAAATAGTAAACTCCTGTTCTGCTGAATACTCGTGTTTCCCATATATACTATGCAATAGCTGCAGGATATCACGCTGCCAGCTGATAGAACGGGAAAAAATACAGTACTGCAGCTGTGGATTTTGTATATAGGGATAAATATATTTTGTATTGATAAGACTTCCCTCGAAGCTGGAGATCAGCCGGGGATGGAGATTAAAACAAATATATGAAAAATTGTGGACGGATATCTGTGGGGCAGGGGAAGCGTAGATATGAAGTCCGGCCTGTGCGCCAGTGTTTATGGTGCTGCAGAGGCTAAGAAAAAGGGATATCTGGAAGGAAAGACAGTCTATGTTACTGGAACAGTCTGTGAGGAATATTGCGATGGGGTAAATCTGAAATGCCTGTATGAAGAGTTATCCTTAAAGCCAGATATTTGTATTATCTGTGAGCCCAGCGGCAATGTTATTACTCTCGGCCATAAGGGAAAAGCCCAGATCCGGATCAGGACACATGGGATATCCGCCCACGGGTCAGCTCCTGAAAAAGGCAGGAATGCCGTTTATGAAATGGCAGAGATTATTGAAAGGATTGAACGGCTGAATGCAAAGCTCCGGGATAAGGGTAATGATCATGGTACGATCGTGCTGTCGGACATTTCCTGTATTTCAGCTTCATTAAATGCAGTTCCCAGCGAATGTTGCATTTATCTTGATCGGAGATTGACGCTTGGAGAAAGTCTGGAGCAGGTGAGAAAGGAGATGGAAGAGGCAATAGAAGGCAAAGATGCAGATTGGGAGGTCGGCACACTTTATCATACGACCTGGACAGGAAAGAAACTGGTTTATGAACCAATGCATGAACCATGGAAAATCGAGATGGATCATCCGCTGACACAGGCTTTGATCCGCGCTTATATGCAAGTTTACGGTAAAGATCCAGAAAAATTTGATTTTTGGGATTTTGGTACAAATGCAGTTACGCCAGTTGCGATGGGGATACCAACAATAGGTTTTGGGCCGGGGGAATACAAGATGGCTCATATGAGAGATGAGCGCTGTCTGTGCGAACAGATAGACGAAGCATACAGAGTTTACGTACAATTGCTCAAAGAGCTTTAAAAAGAAGGGGAAGGGAATTTTTATGGCAAAGGAGAAGAAAAAATTTGAGATTTCCATGACAATGCAGATTTTTATTGCAACGATAGGCGGAATCGTATTTGGGGTAATAGCGGGGCCGTGGGCAGGAAATCTGCAATTCATCGGCGATATATTTATGCGTTTGATCCAGATGTCAGTCGTAGTTCTTGTTATGACGGCTGTAGCGGGCGCGATTGCTTCTCAGCAGGGTAAAGGTATAGGAAGAATGGGCTTCCATACGTTTAAGTGGTTCTTTATTTTTACTGTGTTTGCGGCTGTTTTGGGGTACGTGATCTGTCAGGTCGTGCAGCCGGGAAAAGGGATCACGATCATTGATCCTACGGAAGTTTCCGATGTTGCATTTGCGACAAGTATACAGGATACGATTCTGGGATTTTTTACAACGAATGTTATCACCTCTATGGCAGACGGTACAATGGTTCCATGTATAATCTTTGCGATCTTATTTGGAGTAGGAGCAAATATGTATGCGTCCAGCTCTGGCGATGATACAGTGATAAAGATGATCAAAGGGATAAATCAGTCTGTGATCAATATTATCTCAATTGTTATGAAGATCGCGCCGATCGGTGTATTTTGCCTTTTGGCGAATGTAGCGGGAGAAATAGGATTTGCCGTGATCATGCCAATGCTGAAATTTTTAGGGTGCCTTGCGATCGGCGATGCGATCATGCTGATCGTATATATACCTTTAGCAGGAATACGCTGTAAGGTAAATCCACTTTTGATGCCGAAGAAATTTCTTAAGGTGTCGATCCTGGCGATGACAACAACGTCGTCAGCTATTTGCCTTCCAACAAAAATGGAAGATACGGTTACAAAATTCGGTGTAAGCAGAAGAGTTTCAGATTTCGTAGGACCATTATCTATGTCCATGAACAGCAATGGAGCAGCTTTATGCCATCTTTGCGCGGTCTGTTTCATGGCAGAGTCCGCAAACCTTTCACTTACATGGTCCCAGCTGGTTCTTGGAGTAAGTCTGTCTCTTATGCTTTGCATAGGGACGATCACAGTTCCTGGCGGTTCGGTGGTAAGCTTTACATTTTTAGCTACATCGTTGGGACTTCCTACGGAAGCCATAGGACTTTTGGTTGCTATTGACTGGTTCTCAGGTATTTTCCGCACGTTATTAAATGTGGACGCGGATATCATCGTTGCGATGCTTGTTGCTAACATAGAGGGAGAATTAGACAGGGATGTTTACAACGGAATAAAGACAGTTTCATATAGCGAATGAAAGGGAGTAAAGCTGTGAAAAAGATCAGGATCCGTTCAGGAAAATTTGGAAAAAAGTTTATTTTGACGGAAAACAGGAAGCTCGTTTGTAACTGATCGAATAGCCTAATTAAAAATAGCAAATCTTTTTAGTCTGGTCGGAAACACGGCGATCGGAGAAAAATCGCTCTGACCGCCGTGTTTGCCTACTAAAGATGTCTTGATGGAAATGCCATTTCCTAAATCTCTATCCTATTATAGGAGATTCCTGCTTCATCCAGGATCTGCAGTTCTCTTTTGTGACAGGTGAATATGATGATCTGGCCGTTGTACGCCTTTGTGATCCATTTTAGGGCTGTTTCAAGCCTGGAATCGTCGTACTGGACAAAACTGTCGTCGAAGATCAGGGGGAGCGTTTCCCCATCGCCCTTCATGAGCTTCGCAACAGCCAGACGGACGGCCAGATAGATCTGATCCATGGCGCCGCTGGAAACCTGCTCTACAGGAACCAGCTTAGTGGGAGTATTCATGAAAATATTTAAATTTTCATCAATGCTCATACTGTTATATATACCGCCGGTAATGCCGGCGATCAGGTCGGAGGCTGTTTTGTTCAGGAGCACGCCGAAGGAAGAACGGATCGAAGTGGAAACCTCCGTAAGCGTTTCCAGAGCCAGGTCGATCGCAGCGGTTTCATCCCGCAGCCTGTCATTTTCGGACAGGATATGCTGGAAAGCAGCGGCCTGATCCTTGCATACAGACAGACGCTCCAGCTTCTTTTCCAGCTCCCACTGGGCCCGCTGCTGTTTCTCTATCACCTCGTTGCAGGATTCCTGCTTTTCCTGAAGTCTGGCGATCTCTTCCGTCTGTTCCGCAAGAGATTCTTCAGAACGTTTCAGAGCTGCGCTTAACCTGGAAAACTCGTCCATACGGCCTTCCAGAGCCTGAAGCGCTTCCTGTGAAATGGAACTGTCTCCTAAATGGCGGGAGAATATCTCGCGGATCAGCCCCGCGGAAAGTTCCAGCTCTTTTTGAAGCCTTTTTGTCTTCATCACCAGGAAAAAACCAATGATGGCGAAAAGAAAGGCGCCGCCCAGTGTAAGGGCGGAGAGCAGAGGCGCGTTGAACGTGGAAGGGATCTTTCCCTCTAACAGCTGAAAAGCAGCCGTATTGCAGAAAACGCAGCCTGCCGCAAAGACAGCGGCCAGGAGAAATACCAACACGGTAAATACGGTCCGTGATTTCTTTTCAGAGGCCGTTTTTGCAGCCGAGTATTCCCCATATACTTTTTTTGCATTTTCCAGATATGACTGAATGGAAGACTCGTCTGTGAACTGATTGTTGGACAGGATCTGCCTGCCCCTGGCAATCTTCTGCAGAAGTTCTTCCTTGGTATTCTGTTTCTTTTCCAGCTCTTCTTTCACCTGACTTCTCATTGCCTGATATTCTGAAAGCTGGTTTTCGAATTCAGGAGTGGCGATCTCGTGCTCGATCGAGCGGATCTCTCCCAAAAGAGCAGTATAATTTCTGGCGGCTTCCGGAACGATCTGAGCTTCCAGACCTTTGCGCTGGCTTTTTAAAAATGCAGATGCCTTTGTGATGTTTAAGGCCATATTGCCGGAAGTGTTAAGATTAGCGATATAATTTTTCAGTTCGGAAGCCATATTGGCGTCGGTCGCGCTTTTCAGCTGGCCGATGCTTACAGTATTGATATAGGATGTTTCAGTAAGGCCGTTAAGGAGCTGGTCGAAAAAAGCTTTATCGGCAGCCTCTTCCCTTCCCAGGGTTTCGTTGATCACATGAAGGGATTTGGCGTTTTTGCTGAAATTCCTTTCTATACGGTAAATCTGGCCGTTAGCTTCCACGCGCATCCTGCCTTCGTAAGAAGAACTGTTCTCCCAGGGTTCATATTTAACATAAAGATCATTTTTGGAAACCCGTCCCCGCCCTTTTTCTATGCCGAAGAGCATACCCCGGATAAAGGTATGGAGCGTAGACTTTCCAGCTTCATTTTTCCCATAGATGACATTCAGACCCTTATGGAACGAAATGGACCGTTTATGGAATTTCCCAAAGCCGTTTATGTAAAGATCAAGTAACCGCATAAGCTAACTCCTTTCGTCCATAGTGTGGAGAAGGGCGTTGATGCCATAGTACATGGCTTTTTTCTCCACTGGGCTCATATCGTCTTTCTGCAGTGCCTGGATGTAAAGTCCGATCATATCGCTGGGGTGCTCGGCGAAAAGAGCGCTGAAATCGTATTGGGGTTCCGTTTCATCTAAGATCTCTACGATCTTCAGGCGCTTTTCCAGGGCCTGGAGGTCGAAGGCTACTTCAGGATCCCGCATTCCCCTGATACGGAAACGGTAAATATGCTCAGTTCCGCGTTTTTGGATCTCTTCGCTGATACGCTGGGACAGCTCCATATTTGTGGTCTGAGGCGTAACGTCGATCACGAGGGAAATATACTGAGCCTGGGCCATGGGAACGAAGGTAAGGGAGGTGAGCTGCTTTGTCAGGTAGTTCAGCTCGCCTACCAGCATGCCATGGGAGCCGGTCTCCGTCTTGTCCAGAGGTTCCAGAGAACCAGGATAAGCCATAGGCGTTCCCTTAATGATCTCAGGCTTATGGATATGGCCTAAAGCGATATAGGAGAAGCCGCTGGCAGCCAGGTTCGCACGGTCAAAAGGAAGATGCTTTCCATCGCCGCCGTGGACCATAAGTACATTGGTATGAGTATTGGAAGGAGCCTTCAGATCGAGAAGGCGGTTTTCTGTAATTTCCGGCGTATGGTAGCTCATCCCGAAGACCTCTGTATTGATATCTTCAAAATAAACGGATCTCAGCTCTTCATCCATGAAAAAGGTAACGTTTGGCGCCCAGGTAAAACTTAAAAGAGCGGAACTCTTCCGGATCCTGTCGTGATTCCCGGCAATGATACATACATGGACGGAAGGAATCGTGGAAAACAGATAGTTCAGCTCTTTTAAATCTCTGGCAAGGGGTTGATGGTGAAAAAGATCTCCGGAAATGAAAAGACAGTCTACATCGCGTTCTCTGGCTTCTCTGATCACACTGGCAAATGTGTCTTTGATGGCCTGAGCCCGTTCCCAGCTCCACGATTTGTCGCTGTCCGGGTTCATGCCCCAGTGGACGTCAGCGATATGAATGAATTTCATGCGTAACCTCCTGAAGGTATTGTACTGGTATTGTCTTGCCGCCGCAGCCGCGCCGCCAAGAAGCCGGGCTTATCAGCCCTATGGCGGGAGTATCGTCAGCCGTGCGCTCTCCTTGCCGCCGCAGCCGCGCCGCCAAGAAGCCGGGCTTGTCAGCCCTAAGGCGGGAGTATCGTCAGCCGTGCGCTCTTCTTGCCGCCGCAGCCGCGCCGCCAAGAAGCCGGGCTTGTCAGCCCTATGCCAGCGAGTATGACAAAACGCTCGATCAAGCAAGCTTGTCTCGCTTTTTTATCATACTCGCTGGCGCACGGCGGATTATAAGTCGCAGTTTTTGACGGTTCTTGGGAATGGGATGACGTCGCGGATGTTGGACATACCGGTAAGGTACATGACGCAGCGTTCAAAACCGAGGCCATAGCCGGCATGGCGGGTGGATCCGTATTTCCTCAGATCCAGGTAGAATTTATATTCGTCCATATTCATATCCAGCTCTTTCATACGGGCGGCAAGTTTTTCGTAATCGTCCTCCCTCTGGCTTCCTCCGATGATCTCGCCGATCCCTGGAACAAGGCAGTCCATAGCGGCAACGGTCTTTCCGTCCGGGTTCATCTTCATGTAGAAGGCCTTGATCTCCTTTGGATAGTCGGTAACAAAGATCGGTTTTTTGAATACCTGCTCGGTCAGATAGCGTTCATGCTCGGTCTGAAGGTCGCAGCCCCAGAATACTTTATAATCAAAGTTGTCATTGTTCTTCTCAAGGATCTCGATCGCTTCTGTGTAGGTCACATGGCCGAAGTCGGAATTTAAGACGCTGTTCAGCCTGTCCAGAAGTTCTTTGTCAACAAACTGGTTGAAGAAATTCATCTCTTCCGGAGCGTTCTCCAGAACGTAACGGATGATATACTTTAACATGCCTTCAGCAAGAGCCATATTGTCATCCAGATCGGCAAAAGCCATCTCCGGCTCGATCATCCAGAACTCAGCCGCATGGCGCGTCGTATTGGAATTTTCCGCGCGGAATGTAGGGCCAAAGGTATAAACGTTGCGGAACGCCATAGCGTAAGTTTCCGCATTCAGCTGTCCGCTTACAGTAAGGCTTGTAAGCTTTCCGAAGAAATCCTGGGAATAATCCACGCTGCCGTCGCCGGTCTTTGGAACGTTATTCAGATCCAGGGTCGTTACCTGGAACATCTCGCCGGCGCCTTCACAGTCGCTGCCGGTGATCAGGGGCGTGTGGACATAGACGAAGCCCTTTTCCTGGAAATACTGATGGATGGCATAGGCGATCAGAGAGCGTACGCGGAATACGGCCTGGAAAGTATTTGTCCTTGGCCGTAAATGAGAGATCGTCCTCAGATATTCAAAAGAGTGACGCTTTTTCTGAAGAGGATAGTCTGCGGCGGATGCGCCTTCTACCGTAACCTCAGTTGCCTGGATCTCAAAAGGCTGCTTTGCCTGCGGCGTAGCTACAAGAGTACCCTTTACGATCAGGGCGGCGCCTACGTTGACTTTGCAGATATCATTAAAATTCTCCAGGCCGTCGTGATAAACGACCTGAAGAGTCTCAAAATAAGAGCCGTCGTTCAACACGATGAAGCCGAAGGTCTTGGAATCCCTGAGACTCCTTACCCAGCCGCCTACCTGGATCTCCTGATCCAGATACTTTTCACGGTCTTTATATATCTCTCTTATAGTAGTAAGTTCCATGATGATTCTCCTTTATCTTGTTCATGCATACTGTATAAATTATGCGTATTGTTGAATAGCTTCAATTATACTGTATTTTATAGATCGATTCAAGACTTTGCAAGGAAAAAACGACGACAGAAAGAGACATATCCGCGCTGCAGCCGGGATCTTGCCGGTTCCGGGAAACCCTGCAAAGTAGTGTAAAATACCATATTTTAAAGATTTAGGGACTATTTTCCTGCAATGTGAGAATTATGTCAGAATATGTACAAAAAGGTTTGAAAAAAATATGTTAAATTTATTCACTATTTACAAAAAGTATGCTATAATAGGAGCCATAACAAATACAACATCAAGAGGTGATAGCGTGGTTAAGAAAGAGATGATCGCCATGTTACTGGCGGGAGGACAAGGGAGTCGTCTTGGCGTGCTGACACAGAAGGTAGCCAAGCCGGCGGTATCATTTGGGGGGAAATATCGCATTATCGACTTTCCTCTCAGCAACTGTATCAATTCAGGTGTAGATACAGTTGGCGTTTTAACACAATATCAGCCATTACGTCTGAATGCCCACATTGGAATTGGTATTCCGTGGGATCTTGACCGTAATGTGGGCGGCGTTACAATTTTGCCGCCATACGAGAGGAGCAAAGGGAGCGACTGGTATACAGGAACTGCCAATGCTATCTATCAGAATCTGGAATTCATGGAAAGCTATAATCCGGATTACGTACTGATATTATCTGGCGACCATATTTATAAGATGGATTATGAAGTCATGCTGGAATATCATAAGGCAAATAATGCCGACGTTACCATCGCTGCCATGCCGGTTCCGATCGAGGAAGCCAGCCGTTTCGGTATCCTGATCACTGATGATAACAACAGGATCACAGAGTTTGAGGAAAAACCGGCTCATCCAAGAAGCAATCTCGCTTCCATGGGTATTTACATATTCAGCTGGCCGGTACTGAAAGAGGCTCTTGTGAAGATGTCTGAAGAGCCGGGCTGCGACTTCGGAAAGCATATCATCCCATACTGCCATGGAAAGGGCGAGAGGATCTTTGCTTACGAGTATAACGGATACTGGAAGGATGTAGGAACCTTAGGCTCTTACTGGGAAGCCAATATGGAGCTGATCGATATCATTCCAGAGTTCAACTTATATGAAGAGTATTGGAAGATCTATACCAAGAGCGATATTATCCCGCCGCAGTATATTTCCCCGGATTCTGTGATCGAGAGAAGTATCATCGGCGAAGGCTCAGAGATATATGGACATGTTTATAACTCTGTTATCGGCGCAGGCGTTGTTATCGGCGACGGAGCAGTTGTAAGAGATTCTATCGTTATGCAGGGAAGCGTCATCTGCAAGGGCGCAGTTGTAGAAAAAGCCATTATCGCAGAAGACGTAAAAGTTGGAGATAACGCCCACCTTGGCGTAGGCGAGTATGCACCGAGCAAATACGATCCAAAGGTATATCAGTTTGACCTGGTAACTGTGGGAGAACATACCGTTATTCCGGAAAATGTCCAGATCGGCAAGAATACAGCGATTTCCGGAGTCACCGTACCAGAAGACTACCCGGATGGCGTACTGGCAAGTGGAGACTACATTATAAAGGCAGGTGGGATACGATGAGAGCGATCGGTATTGTTTTAGCAGGCGGCAACAGCAAAAAGATGAGAGAGCTGTCTAATAAGAGAGCGATCTCCGCAATGCCTGTGGCAGGAAGCTACCGCAGCATTGACTTTGCTTTAAGCAACATGACAAATTCACACATTCAGAGCGTAGCGGTATTTACGCAGTATAATTCCCGCTCTTTGAACGAGCATTTAAGCTCTTCCAAATGGTGGGATTTCGGAAGGAAGCAGGGAGGCCTTTACGTATTCACGCCTACCATTACTGCAGAAAGCAGCGACTGGTACCGCGGCACGGCAGATGCCCTGTATCAGAACCTTCAGTTTTTGAAAAACAGCCATGAGCCTTATGTTGTTATCGCAGCGGGCGATGGCATTTACAAACTGGATTATAACAAAGTTCTGGAATATCATATTGAGAAGAAAGCGGATATCACTGTCGTATGCAAGGACATGCCTGAAGGCGAAGATCTGACCCGCTTCGGTATTGTGAAGACGAATGACGACGGACGTATCGTAGACTTCGAAGAGAAGCCTATGGTAGCAAGCTCCAGGACGATCTCCTGCGGTATCTATGTGATCCGCAGACGCCAGCTGATCGAACTGATCGAGCGCTGCGCTGCAGAAGACAGATATGATTTCGTACAGGATATCCTGATCCGCTACAGGAACTTAAAGAGGATCTATGCTTATAAGATGGACGGCTACTGGAGCAACATCGCTTCCGTAGAAGCTTATTATAAGACAAACATGGATTTCCTGAAGCCGGAAGTGAGAGATTACTTCTTCAAGCAGTATCCGGATATTTATACAAAGATCGACGACCTTCCGCCGGCAAAATACAATCCAGGAGCTTCTGTAAAGAACAGCCTGATCTCCAGCGGCTGTATCCTGAACGGCGTTGTGGAGAATTCCATCTTATTTAAGAAGGCATATATCGGAAACAACTGCGTGATCAAAAACTCCATTATCTTAAATGACGTATATATCGGTGATAACACGGTTATAGAAAACTGCATTGTTGAGAGCCGTGATACGATCCGGGCCAATACGACGCATATTGGTACTCCAGACAATATCAAGATCGTCATCGAAAAGAATGAGAGGTATACTTTATAATTTCGGTGATGACCATAAGAAGGCTGATCAAGGAACATCAGTCGTACATCAGTATGACGAAAAGGGGTGCTTACATATGCAAATAACAGATGTGAGAGTAAGGAAAATTGAAAAAGAAGGAAAAATGAAGGCCATCGTATCAATTACGTTTGATAATGAATTTGTGATCCACGATATCAAAGTAATTGAAGGAGAAAAGGGATTATTTATCGCTATGCCCAGCAGGAAAGCGGCGGATGGAGAATATCGGGACATTGCGCATCCGATCAATTCCAACACCAGGGATATGATACAGAGCGTGATACTGGCAAAGTATGAAACTACGGCTCTGGAAGTTCCGGAGGAGCAGGCTTTCGCCTGACGGGTCGAGCATAAAACATATGACAGGCGGTCAGTTTTTCGTAATATTTCGGAAAATGGCCGCCTTTTCTATTTACTGAAAGAGAAGGGGGAGCTATATGGAGCAGCGGGAAGATGTGAAAATCCTCAGAAAAGCATTGGATGAAAGCAAGTATACAGTGGTCCTGGGCGGATCGGGCGTTTTGGAAGAAAGCGGCTATTTTGTCCTGAAGGATCCGGAAAAGGCCTATGAGGTTGAGAAGAAGTACGGAGTTTCCGTGGAATATATCTATTCCAGCGCATATTTTAACACAAGGCCGGATCAGTTCTATGATTTTTACAAAAATGAGATAATAAAAACGGATCTGGAACCTAATGAGACGGAAAAAGCTCTGGCGGCGATGGAAGCGGCCGGAAAACTTCAGTGCGTGGTGACAAGTAACGTATACGACCTTTCCGGAAGGGCTGGCGTAAAAAATGTTATCAACCTCCACGGGACGATCTACCAGAATATCTGCCCGCACTGCCATACAGAGTACTCCATTGATTACATAAGAAAAGCTCCGAAGGTGCCGCTGTGCGAGAAGTGCAACTCGGTAGTGCGTCCGATGATCTCCCTTTTCGGAGAAATGGTAGACAGCCAGGTGATGACCAGGACGACGGAGGAAGTGGAAAAAGCAGACGTACTCCTGCTGCTGGGAACGACCCTGGAATCCTTGGTATTTAAAAATTATATCCGTTATTTTACCGGAAAGACTATCGCGATCATACATAAGGAACCGCATTATACGGATACCAAGGCGGACATCGTGATCTACGGCATGCCGAAAGAGATTCTGCCGCAGCTGGGATATTAGGGATTTTCATACTGAGCCTTCAGGATGAGGCCAGTATCCATAATGGCAGGAGCATTTGAGAGAGGGAGAAAGACATGATAAGGCAGCTTGCAGAAAGATCCAGAACATACAGGAGATTTTTTGAAGAGGTAAAGATACCGAAGGAAACGTTGTGGGGATTGGTGGATCTTACCAGATTTGTTCCATCCACGGCTAATGGACAGGTCCTTACGTACCGCGTTGTTGATTCGGAAGACGAAAAGGAAAAGATATTTCCTCTGATCGGATGGGCGGGTGCGCTGCCGGACTGGGACGGTCCGAAAAAAGGGGAACGTCCGTCTGCGTATATCCTGATCTGCTGCGATGCGAAGAGAGGACCAAAAAGGCCGATAGACGAAGGCATTGCCGCCCAGACGATCATGCTGGGAGCAACGGAGGAAGGGTACGGCGGCTGCATGATCGCCAATTTTAAGCGTGACGAAGCCGCAAAGATCCTGGGGATCGACACGGAACGGTATTCTCCGGAACTTCTCCTGGCTTTGGGAAAACCAAAGGAAGAGGTTGTCATTGTGCCGGTGGACGAGTCCGGGAGCATGAAATACTACCGGGATGAAAACCAGGTGCACTACGTTCCCAAGAGAAGGCTGGAAGACATTTTGATGTAACAAAGTAATTGACAAACGGAGATATTTTCTTATAATAGTAAGCAGAGTGTGACAGGTCGCATGAAGGGGTACACCACCACGGGTGTAGTTTTCTTTCATGCGGCCTTTTTGCATCAGGACGAGGGCGCGGCGGTTTGGAGGCGTCCAGGAAGGGAGGTTGTGAGAGTGATCTGTGTAAACGGCAGAGATATGGAAATAGAGTCGGGAAAAGTTTTGAAAGATTTCCTGCTGGAACAAGGATTTACCATTGGCCGTATCGCGGTAGAATGCAATGGCGAGATCGTTCCGAAAGCGGTTTATGATAAACATCTGTTAAAGGATGGAGATAAACTGGAAGTAGTAAATTTTGTAGGAGGGGGCTGACAGAGAGATGGAAGGATATATTCCTTCAAAGGAAGAGTTTTCCAATGTAATGGACGCCCGTTTTACGCCGGAGGTTTATGAAAGACTGAAGGCAGGGAGAGTGGGGATCGCAGGCCTTGGCGGTCTTGGCTCCCACGTCGCTGTGATGCTTGCCAGAAGCGGAGTGGAGCATCTGCACCTGGTAGATTTTGATAAGGTGGATCTGAGCAATCTGAACCGTCAGGAGTACCGGATCAGCCATCTGGGGAGATATAAGACGGAAGCTTTGCGGGAGCAGCTTTTAGAGATCAATCCTTATCTGGATATTACGCTGGACTGTCAGCTGGTAACAGAAGACAACGCGGCGGAGCTTTTTAAAGACGACGACATCATATGCGAAGCGTTTGATAAAGCGGAGAATAAAGCTATGCTGGCGGAAGCCCTGCTTTCTGCGTGGCCGGGAAAAAAACTGGTTTCCGGTTCGGGCATGGCGGGATTCGAAAGCAGCAATGATATAAAAACAAGAAGGATCATGAAAAACTGGTATATGTGCGGAGATGAAAAGACGGATATTGCCGACGGCATAGGGCTGATGGCGGCAAGAGTGAGTATTTGCGCAGGGCACCAGGCAAATATGGTCATCCGCCTCCTTCAGGGGCTGGAAGAAGTATAGAGGAAATCAGGAGGATAATAAAATGAACAGAGAAGATAAGTTAGTGATCGGCGGACATGAGTTTACATCAAGGTTTATCCTTGGATCAGGGAAGTATGATTTTAACCTGATCGAAGCGGCGATCAAACACGCAGGAGCACAGATCATCACACTGGCGTTAAGGAGAGCGGAAAACGGAGAAAACATTTTGGATTATATTCCAAAGGATATCACTCTGCTTCCTAATACGTCAGGTTCCACTACTGCGGAGGAAGCGATCCGCACGGCGAGGCTTGCCAGAGAAGTAGGCTGCGGCGATTTTGTAAAGCTGGAAGTCATCAGAGATAAGAAGTATCTTCTTCCGGATAACCAGGAAACGATTAAAGCTACGGAGATCCTGGCGAAGGAAGGATTTATCGTTATGCCTTATATGTATCCGGATCTGAACGTTGCCCATGATCTGGTAAATGCCGGCGCAGCAGCGATCATGCCTTTAGCGGCTCCGATCGGATCCAATAAGGGACTGTGCACAAAGGAGTTTATCCAGATCCTGATCGATGAGATCGACCTTCCGATCATCGTAGACGCAGGCATTGGCCGCCCGTCTCAGGCGTGCGAGGTTATGGAAATGGGTGCGGCAGCCGTTATGGCAAACACAGGAATCGCCACAGCGGGAGATATCCCGGCGATGGCGGAAGCGTTCAAAGATGCGATCAACGCAGGAAGAAAAGCGTATCTCGCCGGCCTGGGAAGAGTGCTTACAAGAGGGGGCGCAGCTTCTTCTCCAGTGACAGGAGTATCAAAATAAGATATGGAACAGACCAAGATCATCGCCGTTACCAACAGAAAACTATATGAAAGGCCGTTTCTTGAGCAGATCCGGCGGATAGTAGAAAAAAAGCCATACGCGATCATTTTAAGAGAAAAGGATCTCCCAGAGCCAGAGTATGAAGAACTGGCGGCGCAGGTACTTCCAGTCTGCCGCGAAGGAGGCGTAACATGTATCCTCCATACTTATGCCGGCGCTGCGCGCCGGCTGGGATGTAAGAGCATCCATATGCCTCTGTGGCTTTTGGAAGAAAGAGTGCAGGAAGACCCGGATTTTATCAGAAACTACGGCTTTCAGGATGTAGGCGTCTCCACCCACAGCCTGGAAGACGCACAGAAAGCAGAGGCTTTGGGGGCGACTTACGTAACGGCAGGCCATATATTTGTGACAGACTGCAAAAAAGGCCTGGAGCCGAGAGGCCTGGAATTTCTGAAAAACGTCTGTGACGGAGTAAAGATCCCGGTATTTGCTATCGGCGGGATCCATCCCTTTAATCAGGAAGAACCGATCAAGGCAGGCGCGGCAGGCGTCTGCATGATGTCAGACTTTGCGCGATAGCAATGTGCGCAATAGCAATGAGCAGTGCAAAAAGATCCGGCGGCGCAGACGCATCATGCTT
>DWZA01000094.1 GCA_019118365.1 Candidatus Lachnoclostridium stercoravium
CTTTTCTGTAGGTTTCTCCCACCTGAGCTTCTATCTTTCCATTTAGGATCCCTTTGGGAAAATATTTAAACAGACTTGCGCTGATCATATTTTCCTTTATGGATTTTCTAAGCAGGAGCCCCTCGCTTTTCCGGTCCTCCGGAAGGAAAGCCATTCCCATACGGACGCTCTTTTTCGGCACAGGTTTTGTCACTTCTCTGCCGTTGAAAATATATTTTCCTCCTGTAACCGGGTCGTAACCAAACAGAGCTTTCGCCACTTCTGTCCTGCCCGCCCCTACCAGGCCTGACAGAGAGACGATCTCGCCTTTTCTTACCTTGATATTGACGTTACGGAAACGGAGTCCGCAAAGATCCTTTGTTTCCAGCACCACGTCTCCCGGCTCGTTCCAATGCCGGTTATACAGCTTTTCAATTTTCCGTCCTACCATCTTGGATACGATCTCATCCATATCCGCATTTTTTGTATCCACACAGTCTATGTATTCTCCGTCCCGCATGATAGTGATCTGATCTCCTACCCGCAGCAGTTCGTCCATGCGGTGGGAAATATAGATGATGCCGATCCCCTGCGCCTTCAGGCGGTCCACGATCTCAAAAAGCTTATCAATCTCTTTTTTTGTCAGCGAAGACGTTGGTTCGTCCATGATCAGAAGCTTCAGATTAAAGGATAATGCTTTCGTCACCTCCACCATCTGCTGCTGGGCGATACTTAAATTCTTCACAAGGGTATTGGGATTCAGATCCAATCCCAGGTTATCCAGAAGCTTTTTGCTTTCCACCGCCATTTTTTTATAATCTACGATCCCGGCCGCCTTGACCGGCTCTCTTCCAAGAAATATATTCTGCGCTACTGTACGCTCCGGAAGCATGTTCAGCTCCTGATGGATGATACTGATCCCCGCCTTCTGCGCTTCCCTGACGTTGGTAAATTCCACCTTCTGTCCGTCAAACCAGATATCCCCTTCGTCTCGTGTGTACACTCCGGCGATGATCTTTACTAATGTGGATTTCCCTGCTCCATTCTCCCCTAAAAGCACGTTTACTTTTCCCGGATATACCGTAAGCTGTACTTTATCCAGAGCAGTCATGCCGGCAAAGCGTTTTGTGATCCCTTCCGCGCGCAGCAATACTTTTTGTTCTTCCACGCCACGACCTCCCTTTTCCATTTTTACCGCGGCTTTCTGTCCGTTCTTTTCCCCAGTAAGTTTCTTTCAGAAGTCTGTGGATATCCGCCGCTTTCATATGTTCTTTTCCGGTCTTTATCTCAAATTCCGCTGTCATATAATCTCCGCCTTATATAGCTGCGCCTTTGGGTACGAGCACAAGACGGCCGCACAGAGAATATCCTTCTTTCAGCTGTCTTAAAACCTCGTTGGCGTCCTCCAGAGGATGTACCGCTCCCACTACAGGCCTGATCTTTCCGCGCTCTACCATATCCAATGCATCTTTCAAGTTCTTTACAGAATACCCTCTTGTTCCGATCAGACTGATTTCATTTACATGCGTAATGCTTGTTAAAAACGAAGATTTCCGGTCCACAGAATATCCCACCATGACGAGTTTTCCCCGGCGTTTAATACGGGAAAGCAGATCGTCATAATCCATGATCTTCCCTGTCACGTCAAAGATCACGTCGTATTTCTTATCTTTTGGCATATCGCTTGCGTATCCGCAAAAAACTTTATCCAGGCCCAGCTCGCCTGCAGCTGACAGTTTTTCCCCGCACGCCTCGCAGATCTCCACATCCAGCCCTGAAGCGTTTAATATCTGGGCCAGATGGACGCCGATACCTCCCAGTCCTATGACTAGGGCCTTTTGTCCTCCTGTTACCTGCGCAGCATCAAAAGCAGCGCGCCAGCTGGTTCCGATGGCATCTGTGATCACGGCCGCTTCCGGACCTGGCAGCTTTTCCGACAGGCGGACCAGATTTCTTTCACGCACTTTTACATTCTGGGCATAGCCTCCGTTCACGGAAAAGCCTATGATGCGCTGTTCCTCGCTTTCGCAGAGCTGTTCCGCTCCTGCCCTGCAGCTTTCGCATTGCAGGCAGCCCATGTAAATAGATACCAGGGCTCTGTCTCCCTTTTTCCATTCCGTTACGCCTTCGCCCACAGAACAGACCCTGCCCGCTATCTCATGTCCGGGAATAAACGGCAGCTGGATCTTACTGCAGTTCGGATGCCGGCCGGATACGATCTTAAGATCTGAATGACAGACTCCGCACGCTTCCACATCCAGAACAACTTCCCCATAGCCGGGCGCCGGATCAGGAACATCCCTGTATTTCAGCGGATGGCCAAAATTTTCCAGCAGCATGGCTTTCATTGCAACGATTCCTCCTCCCCTGATTGGTCCGGACAAAATATACTTTCTGCGTCCGTCCACACGAAAAATTATGTTTACGAAAAGCTTTTCAGAAAACGTTTTCTCATTTGAGATTACCATATCTGTTTTTTAGTGTAAAGACAATTTTGTATATTTTGATATTTTTTACGAATTTATATCATTTATTTTGTTATATTTTAACAATAGCTATGGCACTTTTTCACTTTAAATCAATATAGTCTTTCCTGTAAACGAAAAAGGCGCCCCTTGCCGGAACGCCTTCCATAATCTCAGCCTATTATGGCTGACCTGTATATTGTTTCAAAGATTCCCTGCATTCGATATGTGTCTGCAGGTACTGTACCATCGGGACTTCTTCCTCCTTCAGGAGCTTTTCCAGGATATCCATAGCTTTTTCTCCCAGTTCGTCCATCGGAACAGCCACGGTAGACAACGCTGGAGTTACAAAAGTAGCGGCTTGTATATTATCGAAGCCCAATATGGAAACCTCATCCGGAACAGAGATCTTCTTATCCCGCAGAGCGTTTAGCGCGCCGATGGCCATCAAATCGTTCTGCGCAAAGATCGCCGTGATCCCTGCCTCGCCGCCAAAGCCCTGTTTTTCCAGGATATCCACAGCCGCCATACCGCCCTCTACTGTGAACCCTCCTTTTACGATATATTCTTCCCGCACCGGTATGCCTGCTTCCTCTAAAGCCAGCCGGTAGCCTTTTTCCCGTTCAAAAGCTGAGACAGACGTGCCGCTGCCTGTGATCATGGCGATCCTTCTGTGACCTAACTGGATCAGATGCCTGCAGCCCTGTCTCGCCGCTTCCACATTGTTGATCTGTACGGAATGTATGCTTTCATCCGCCGGAGTCCCGATCGCCACGACTTTCATCCCTGATTTGTGGAAAAATGTGGAATCTTCTACGTCCCTGATAATGCTCCGGCCTACCATGATCAGTCCGTCCACCCGTTTTTCCCACATGATCTTCAGATACTGGCTGATCTTTTCCTGGTTTCTCTGTGTATTTGCAAGAATCAGGCTGTAGCCGGAACTCTGGGCCCTGTTTTCCACACCCTCCACGATCTTTGGATAATAAGGATTCGTAATATCCTGTATGATCAGGCCGATCGTCTTTGTAGAAGACGAATGAAGTCCCCTGGCCAACGCGTTCGGGCGGTAATTCAGTTCTTCGATCACCTTCAGCACATGTTCTTTCGTCTGCTCGCTGACAAAATAATCGTTATTATTCAGCACTCTGGAAACGGTAGTGATCGATACATTTGCTTTTTTCGCCACATCTTTAATTGTTACTGCCCGTAATGATTCCTTTTTTTTCACCTGCATTCCTCTTTTCTGCACTTCCATTTTTCCAAAAAATGTGTGGATTAATTAACCATAGCATAACAAAGTTTTAAATAAATGTCAAAGAGAGTAACGAAATATTTGCACAGATTTTAGGAAATACCTATTGACTTTTTGTGTATTATATACTATTTTAAGAATAATGAAAACGTTTTCTATGAACTAAAGTCGCCAATTTTATCAAAAAATGTATATCAGGAGGAAATTTTATGGAATATGGTATTGAGAAATCCGCTGTCAGAACCGTCGCAGAACTGGCCGCCCTGGCTGCCCGAACCGCTCCAAAGAGCCACGGCGTCGACCACTTTTCCATCTGTCTTGCCGACAAAGATGAGATCAAAAAGATCGGCGAGCGTATGATCGAGATCGGAAAAGAGAAGGAAGAAGCGCTTTTAAAGAAAGGCGAAAAATTTACTTCCAAAGCGAAAGCAACTGCCATGGACTGGCATTCTGACGGAGAATGTGTTGGAAATTCCGACGAGATCCTTTTGATCGGCTTAAACGCAAGAAAACCGGTTCCCAAAAACTGCGGTCTGTGCGGATACGCCACATGTGCTGAAATGCTCCAGGCGCCTACGGTTTCTTTCCCGGCCGGATGGTCCGGACCGTTCTGCGCCAATCTGATGGTGGATTTAGGCATCGCTATCTCTTCCGCCGCCTCAGTTCTTGTCCGCCATCATGTAGACAACCGCATGTTCTTTAAGGTTGGCCTCGCTGTTAAGGATCTCGGCCTTATGCCTGACTGCAACTGCATCATCGCTCTGGCTATGAGCGCGACCGGCAAAAACTCTTATTTTGACAGGCCGGAAAAACTGCAGGCTCTGACGATCCAGAGAGGGCTTAATTCTTTCTAATGGCAAGGAGGAATTTTCGTTTTTCATAGAAAGGGGTTTTCATAACTATGGCAGATCAAAAAAAGAAACAGGAAAAGTCGGTTTTTACTGCCAAAACCACGAAGCAGAAGTACGTACATATCCTGATCGCTCTGGTGATTTTACTTGTGATCATGCATCTTCCCGCTCCCGCTGAGCTGGAGGAAGGAGCGAAATCCATGACGCTCCTTGGCATCATTGCTTCCGTCGTATATCTCTGGGTCACAGAGGCTCTTCCTCACGCGGCCAGCGCGTGCCTGATCCTCATACTGATCCCGCTTTTAGGCGTAGGAGATTTTAAATCCGTCTTTTCCGGAACCTTTGGAACTGATACCTTCGCATTTTTTATGGGTGTATTTACCTTATCTGCAGTCTGTAAAAAGAGTGGTTTCAGCAAACGTCTCGGACAGATGTTCATGCTTTATTCCAGCAGCAATTCCAGAGTCCCGCTTTTCGGCAGCATGCTCATATCCTTTATCTTCTCCATGTTCATCACGGATATGGCGGCTGTGGCCATGGTGCTTCCTGTAGTCATCGCCATCCTTACGGCCATGAATGCGATCCCGAAACAGAGCAATTATGGAAAATGCCTCACTCTTGGCGTTTCATGGGGATCTATCTACGGCGGTATCTGCACGCCTGCGGGAGTTGGAAGTAATATCACTACAATGAAGCTTTTGTCTGATCTGGCAGGGATGGAAGTATCTTTTATCCAGTGGATGAAGCTCTGCTTCCCCATCGGTATCATCGGTCTTGTAGTTGGATTTATCGTTCTTCAGATCTGCTTCAAACCAGAAGTGAGCAACATCGATATTGATAAAGAACAGCTAAAGAAAGAATTGACAGAAAATCCGATGACTTTTGGACAGAAATACGCGTTATTCCTGTTTGTAGCCGTAGTCATCGCTTACCTTCTCAGCGATAAGCTGGGATTAAGCGTAGCGCTGATCTCCTTCATGATCATACCGCTGGCGATCCTTCCTGGGATCGGTATCTTCGCCAACTGGGGCGAGCTGGAGAAGTCTATCAACTGGGGCTCCATCATGCTGGCTGTTTGCGGCGTAATCGTAGGTACGCTGGCCAATCAGTTCGGCCTGGCGCAGTGGATCACCGGCGTTGTCCTGGAACCGCTGTCCACGCTGGCAGCTCCTGTGCAGATCTACGCGGTAACGCTGATCACAGATATCGTAGGTATCCTGCTTTCCAGTATGACCATTACCGCTTCTGTATGCGTGCCGCTGGCCATCACTTTTGCCCAGGAAACAGGCGCTCCTGTATGGGCGACGGCGATCGCAGCCTGCTGCGCAAGCTCTACGGTTATGATCCTGGTAACCCAGACGCCTACGCTGATCATCTCTTATGCAGAAGGATATTATACATTAAAGGACTGCGCAAAGGCTGGCATCATCATGACCTTCGTATCAGCCCTGATCGTTACGGTCGTAGTAGTCGCCTGCGGAATGCCGGCTGTTCCATTCTAACAAAAAGGCAGCTGATAAAGGCATTCCAACAGGCAGCACAGTTCTCAGGAGGGTATGTTAAGATGCTCTCCTGCAAGGCGGAAAATTGTCGGGATTTTCCGCCTTGTTTATTATAGTATAATCCTTTCCAGAACACAATGGCTGTTTATATATAAATTCCCGTCACCATGCCTGTAAAATAAAAAACGAAAGACAGGATCACACAGGAAACAAGCGTCAGCACGATCCCCGCCTTAGCCATATCTCCTATAGTAAAATATCCCGCTGAATAGGGAATCACGTTAGTCGGACTGGAGGTCACCAAGATAAACGCCAGGGACAGCGTCAGGCATGCAGGCATCGCGATCCCCATAATGGGCAGGCCGTATGTATCAGCCAGTACGATCATAACCGGTACGATAATGGATGCTGTTACCGTATTGCTGGACAAACCGATCTTCAAGATACTTACGATAAGAATGATCATAAATATCCTTAAAATTATTGGAGCTTTTGCAATCCCATTTAAAAGCAATAACGCCAGCCAGCCTGCCGCCCCTGTGTCGTACACGGCAAGTCCTAAAGAAATCCCACAGGCGATCAATAATATTCCATCCCAGGAAATCGTTCTCTGAACTTCCTTCCATGAAATCGAGGTTACTCCTGGCATAAAGAGCAGGCACAGACTGATCAATGCCGGGATAGACGTGCTGATCGGCAGTCCTGATTTCTTTCCGATCCATCCTGACATGATCCACAGAATAATTGTAACTGCAAAAATACATAATGTATTCCTTTCATCCCTGCTAATTGGCGGAAGTTTCTCAGCCTCTTGTTCCATCTCTTCTTTTGTCTTTTTCAGATACCGTTTTTCCGGCGGAAAAAATATGAGCAGCATAAGCCATGACGGCAGGATAAGAGACAGGGAAGCTGGTACCCCGTATACCATCCACTGAGAAAAAGTAACAGATATTCCTGCAATATCCTTTAAGAATCCAATTGCCAGAGGGTTTGCCCCCGCTCCTGCCGGAGTCCCCATCCCTCCGATAACGGGTCCCCAGGCACAGGCGATCATCAGCGCTTTCCCCAATCTGCTTTCTTTTGGCTGCACTCCTTCCTGCTGAAGGATCGTTACCCCTAACGGCATTAAAATAGCCGCCGCTGCCATTTCTGTCATCCACATAGCCAGGAACGCTCCTATCAGGAGAAACCCTAAGATTATCTTATGGGTATCATTTCCCGTCTTTGCCAGCATACATATGCAGATCCGCCTCCCCAGCCCTGTCTTTGTCACCATGGCAGATATTGACAGAACTCCGATAAAAAATACGATCGTCTCATTGCCAAATCCCTGTTTTATCAGATCTGCAAAGCTTTCT
>DWZA01000010.1 GCA_019118365.1 Candidatus Lachnoclostridium stercoravium
ATAACGATGATTCCCTCCTATGTAAAATGGTTTTGCGGGTTTAGAATACTCGAAGTTTTTCCGCAGCGTCCCAGTCGATCTCAATACCAAGTCCCGGAAGCTGAGGAACAAAGAAATTCATGTGGCCGTCGTGCTCAAAGGGCGTTTTTACAAGGCCGGTTTTTAGCATGTTTTTATTTTCTTCGCTTTCGATGGATTCCGTATTAGGCAGACTGGCGGCCAGCTGCAGGCTTGCTGCGAAATGGACGCAGGAGCCGAAAGAATGCAGAGATACTGGCTTTGAGAATCCCTGAGCAGCCAGGCTGATCTTGCGCAGTTCAGAGATCCCGCCGCCCCAGCCGATATCCGGCTGTACGATGTCCATGGCGTTTTTCTTCATGAGGCGCACAAAATTTTTGCATCCCTGAGTCGTTTCATATCCCATAAGAGAGACTTCAAGGAGTTCCTTTTTCAATTGTCTAAGCCCCTCTTCGTCTTCAAAAAGGATCGGCTCTTCCAGCCAGTTAAGACCTGCGCGGCGGAAGTCTCCGGCGGCGGCCAGGACGGCTTCAACAGGCCAAGCGGCGTTGATATCCGCTGCCAGACGGCCGTTGTTTCCCATGATCTCTCTGGCTGCCTCGATCCGGCGGATGTCCTCTTCGTAACACACGGAAAATTCTGTGCTGGCGGTATAATTGACTGCGTTTCCGGCGATTTCCGGATTCCGCCCGATCTTGATCTTTATATCGTTATATCCCTGATCTCTGTAGTTTTCGATTTCCCGCTTCAGTCCGTCAATATCTTTGGAAGGAGCATAGAAACCGCCGCTGGCATAGGCCGGGACGCGGTCGGAATGAGCGCCTAAAAGCCGGTAAATAGGAAGCTTCGCCGCCTTTCCCAGGATATCCCACAGGGCGATGTCGATGCCGCTTATGCAGCCCATTACCAGGCCGGTCCTGCCGTTTGGCACATTCCGCCAGTACATCCTCTGCCACAAACGTTCAATATCAGCAGGATCTTCTCCCAGGATCGCAGGAGCCAGCTGCTCTTCGACGATGTATTTGCCAATGATCAGGGGACTGCCGTAACAGAAGGCTTCGCCGATCCCGAAAAGTTCTGTGTCCGTTTCTACTTTGATCCACAAAGCCTGCCTTGCGCGGCAGACAGACATCGAATCGCTCATGACCGGACATTCCCAGCGAAGCCCGATTGCTTTTACTGCTGTAATCTTCATGTTCCTATCGTCACACTCCTTGTTCAAGATGATGGATTAAGACTAGCACGGAGGGGAGAACAAAGTCAAATTGTTAAAAATGAATCCAGGATTCGGAAAAAACTATGCTCAAATTGCACAAAATCCGTTATAATAAATTCAGGTCGAGAAGAACGGTAAAGAAGGAAAGTAATGGAAAAGGGGAGTGTTCATGGATCTGCACCAGTTAAAGTATGTGATCGAAATCGCCAATATGCACAGCATATCCCGCGCGGCAGAAAACCTTTTTATCAGTCAGTCTACATTGAGCCAGTTTTTGACAAAACTGGAAGGAGAGCTTGGGGTCAGCCTGTTTGAACGGAAAAGAAACGACATGATCCTGACTCCGGCTGGAAAAGAATATGTGGAAGTGTGCAAGCGGATGCTGCGGGAGAAAAATGAACTTTATAACCGCCTGTCCGATATGGCCCAGTCGAAGACAGGAAGCTTTTCTGTAGGGATCACGCCTCAATGGGGATCCGTGGCGTTTTCCCACATTGTTGGGGATTTTTACGAAGCATATCCCAATGTGCAGGTGGCGGTGACAGAAGAGATCGCAGTGCCGCTGATCCGGCTGCTGAAAGAAGGGAAGATCGATATGGGGATCATTCCGCTGGCGGATAATTCTTCCTTGCCGCCAGACAGCATTCTGCTTCAGGCGGAAGAACTTCTTCTGGCCTGTCCGAAAAGCCGGGCAGCTTCCCTGCCGTTTGTGTATACAAAAGAAAAACTGCCAAGTATCGACGTAGCAGATCTGAAAGATGAACCTATGATATTTTCCCAGAATAAAACGACGATCCGTCAGGTGGAAGACCGCTGCTTTGCGGCAAGAAACGTAACTCCCAAGATCGTGGCCGAGATCAATAGCCATCCGGCCAGTCTGATCATGGTGGAGCAGGAGATCGGAAGCACCTTTGTGCCATATTCCTGCATGACGCCGTCAGATAAAGTCGTTTACGCTCATACGATTCCGATAGCGCAGTGGTTCGTAGTGATCGCATTTCGGAAGGGATTTACTCCCAGACAAAGCGAGCAGTATTTTATCAGCCTTGCCAGGAAATTTTTCGAGCAGCAGAGAGCGGAAGATATGTGAAAGATTTAAAAGATAAGATCAAAAAAAGATATGAGAAACAGAAATATGCTCCTTACATCTTTTATCAGTTGTGCGCCGCCAGGCACACAACGAAGAAAGCCGCATAAACACTGACTTTTTCAGCATTTACGCGGCTTTCCAAAAAATGGAGTAGACGGGATTTGAACCCGTGTCCAAAAACCAATTCCCTGTTCTTCTACTATCATAGTCAGTCATTTATCATTCCCTCCGGCATTCGGGGACTAACACCCTAATGCGTTCAGTAGCTTCATGATACGCCCATATGCTCAAAGCTTTGCACATGTCGTTTCCCACATGATCGATGCCAGGTTCTTAAAGTGTGGGTGCTCTAAGGCTGACAGACAGCGCTTAGGCTGCCAGTGCTAATTCTCTATCGTTAGCGTTTGTATTTAATTTTGCCATTTAACGCATCGCATGCGGATAGCTTCACCAGCTGCATGATCCCTGTCGAAACCAGTACTACCCCGGAATCACTCTGCTTTTACCTCCTTTATTTTAGCACCGGATCTTTCTCCTGTCAACCACCACTCTGCCTTGCGATCTGGCTCCAAATCATAACCGTTGGTTATGGATATGATTCTATTTTTCAAAATGCGGGAAATTCTATTGACAGAACACACATTTTGATCAATAATTGGACGTAACAAGTTCCGGATGACGGGAAAATGCGGATAAATGCAGAGTCCACAGCAGATTTTCTATCTTCTCCTTTTCCTGCTTTTG
This sequence comes from Candidatus Lachnoclostridium stercoravium, assembly GCA_019118365.1. Classification (GTDB taxonomy): domain Bacteria; phylum Bacillota; class Clostridia; order Lachnospirales; family Lachnospiraceae; genus Lachnoclostridium_A; species Lachnoclostridium_A stercoravium. Next base: position 3,069 of record DWZA01000010.1, read on the forward strand.
TCCTTATTTTCACAGCGTCCGGGGCACTTTACAAATACTGCTGACACACCGGAATCAAACGGACCGATCTGCCAGTAAAAGAAGGGGAGATTATTATGCTGAACATCAGAATTGAAAAGACCACATGTCCAAAGACAAAACCAGGAAAGGATGATCCGCTGGTATTTGGAACGATCTTTACAGATCATATGTTTGAAGTAGATTACGAAGAGGGAAAGGGCTGGTATGATCCGAGGATCGTTCCTTATCATCCGCTGTCCCTGGATCCGTCTTCTATGGTATTCCATTATGGCCAGACCATGTTCGAAGGCCTGAAGGCTTATAAGACGGAAGACGGCAGAGTCCTTCTGTTCCGTCCGGACAAGAACTGGGAAAGAGCAAACAGGAGCAATAAGAGGCTCTGCATCCCGGAGATCCCAAGAGAGCTGTTTATGGAGGGTCTGACACAGCTTGTAAAGCTGGAGAAAGACTGGATCCCTACAAAGCCGGGAACCTCTCTTTACATCCGTCCGTTTGTTATCGCTACGGATCCATTTTTAGGCGTACGTCCGTCTCATACCTATAAATTCATGATCATCACCTGCCCAGTAGGCGCTTACTATGAAAGCGGCCTTGATCCGGTCAAGATCTGGATCGAAGACGACTATGTAAGAGCTGTCCGCGGCGGTATCGGCGAAGCAAAGACCGGAGGCAACTACGCTGCCTCCCTTGCTTCCCAGGTAAAAGCCCATGAGGAAGGCTACGCCCAGGTACTTTGGCTGGACGGCGTTCACAGAAAATACATCGAAGAAGTAGGCGCTATGAACATCTTCTTCAAGATCAACGGCGTCGTTGTCACTCCTGAATTAAACGGCAGTATCCTGCCAGGCGTTACCAGAGATTCCGCCATCGAGCTGTGCAAAGAGTGGGGTATCCCGGTAGAAGAAAGGAAGATCTCCGTAGACGAAGTGATCAAGACTGCGGAATCCGGAGAGATGGAAGAATGCTTCGGCACTGGCACTGCTGCCGTCGTATCTCCTGTAGGCGAGCTCCGCTATGAGAACGAAGTAATGCCGATCGGCGGCAATAAGATCGGCGAAGTAACGCAGAGGATCTACGATACCATCACTGGCATCCAGTTAGGAAAGATCAAAGGTCCGGAAGGCTGGAGCGTAGAAGTAAAATAATCGAGTAGGAGGGAGCTGATCACTCCCTCCTACTTGATTTTCACTAAGTTGGATTCGCAGTAGCTGCCGTGTGCCTTTGGCTGCTTAATGCTCCAGTTAATAAGGGAACCGTTGGCCGGTGCACACCTGGCCGCCGGCAAAGAAGTGTTATAAAAATAGCGCCTTACTTTACCAGAGCGAGGACGCTATTTTTTGCGTGTAAATAGTGTAACAAGAGTTATTTGCATTAGAGTATTGCCTTTTTTATTGGTACAGCGGTATAATAAAAAACAGATGTATTTTTGGTGATACACGTTAATTATGCACATATGTTAATAAATAAATCTGACAAAAATGCACTTTATTATAACACACAGGAGAAACGGGATACTATGGCAGATACAAGAAATGATTTTTCAAAAGGAAGCGTATTTAAAAATATAATGAGCCTTACGGTGCCGATGACGCTGGCGCAGCTGATCAACGTGCTGTACAGCATTGTAGACAGGATCTATATCGGACGGATCCCGGATGTGGCGATCGCCTCTCTGACAGGTGTAGGGCTTTGCCTCCCGGTGGTTTCCATCGTCATGGCGTTTGCGAATCTCTTTGGCATGGGAGGCGCGCCGTTATGTTCCATTGAGAGGGGACGGGGGGACCTGGAAGAGGCGGAGTATATCATGGGCAATTCCTTTATCATGATGATCATTTTCGGAGTGGTCCTTACGGCGGCAGGACTGATCCTGAAAACGCCTATGTTATATCTTTTCGGCGCAAGCGACGTTACATATATCTATGCGGATCAGTACGTGACCATATATCTTCTGGGAAGCGTTTTTGTTATGGTAGGCCTTGGGATGAATACTTTTATCAATTCCCAGGGGTTTGGCCGTATCGGGATGATGACCGTGCTCTTGGGAGCGGTGGCCAATATCATCCTGGATCCGATCTTTATTTTCGTTTTTCATATGGGTGTCCAGGGAGCTGCTCTGGCCACGATCATTTCCCAGGGACTTTCAGCCCTGTGGATCCTCCGTTTTCTTACCAGTGATAAGGCGATCCTGAAACTGAAGATATCCAGATTCCGCCTCCAGAAAAGCCGGGTCCTGTCAATCATAGGCTTAGGGCTTTCTGGATTTACCATGTCTTTCACCAATTCTCTGGTCCAGATCACAGGAAACGCCAGTCTCCAGAAATTTGGCGGGGACCTGTACGTTGGGATCATGACTGTAGTCAACGCTGTCCGCGAAGTGTTCTCCATGCCTATCAACGGACTGAACAACGGCGCCCAGCCGGTGATCGGTTTTAACTACGGGGCGGGAGAATACGACCGGGTAAAACGTTCTATCGTGATCACATCTCTCATCGCGATCATTTATACGACAGCTGCATGGGCGGCGATCAACGCGTTTCCGGGATTTTTGATCCGTATTTTCGACCAGGAGGGAGAACTTCTGGCAGAAGGGATCCCTGCAATGAGGATCTATTATTTCGGATTTTTTATGATGGCGCTCCAGATCGCGGGTCAGACGGCTTTTGTGGGACTTGGAAAATCAAAACGGGCCGTATTCTTTTCCCTGTTCCGGAAGGTGATCATCGTAGTGCCCCTGACACTGATCCTTCCTCATATGTTCGGCCTTGGAACCACAGGCGTATTCCTGGCGGAGCCGATCTCTAACTTTATCGGCGGAGCCGCATGCTATATCACGATGCTTTTGACGATCTGGCCGGAGCTGAACCGGAAAAAGAAGGAGAAAGAATGTCTTGCCAAAGCGGCGGAGGCTTAAGGAAAAACGGATGCTATCCCTATGCCAGGATATATGTCAAATCGCTTTTACAAGCAAGCTTGCAACGCTCTTTATCATATATCCTGGCGCACGGCTGAACTGTTACAGAAAATGTTCAGATATGCGCTTCTTTCTTGATAAGAGGAGAAATTTATGGTAAAATGCTTTTCATGACGCCGTGACGGCTGCGGCGGGAACAAGAAGACAGGCAAGGGGCGAACGGATGAAGTGAGATATTGGGGAAAAAGGGGAAAAACCATAAAAGCCGCTTTTTTTGGCGCTGCTTTTACAGTGTTTCTCCTTACAGGTACGGCTCTGACAACCTATGGAGCCGGACGGCCGTCTTTTTTGAAGTCGGCTACATATTATTCTGACGACTGGGTGGTCAATTTCTGGAACAGCGAAAGCAGCTGTATGGAAGAAGAGTTGGCTCAGATAGCGGCAGACGGATTTAACAGCATTATCCTGGTGGTGCCATGGCAGGAATTTCAGCCGCAGATGGAGCCGGTGCGGTATGAGTCATATGCTCTGGAAAAGATGGACCAGGTTATGGAGGCAGCAGAACGCCACGGCCTCTGGGTCATCCTGCGGCTGGGCTATACCTGGGATTATGGGAACGGAAGCAGCGCGGACCGGTATGAACGTCTTTTTTACGACGGGACGGTCCAGAACGCGTGGCTGGATTATGTTGGAAAGATCTACGAGACGGCGGGATCTCATTCTAATTTTTACGGAGGCTTCCTTACGTGGGAGGATTTCTGGAATCTTTTGGAATCATCCCGGTCGGGAGGACGGTCCAGGGCGGGGATCGAGCGGGCAAAACAGATAGGATATCAGGATTTTGTCCGGGAACGGTACACCATTGACCAGCTGAAAGACCAGTTTGGTCTGGATGTTGATTCCTACGAAGATATCTGGATCCCAGGAGAGATCGAGCGTTCTTTTTATGTTTTTTATGAGTTTTACGACGATTTTCTGAACCGGATGTTAAGGGAGAGCCAGACGGTGTTTCCGGATCTATCCATGGAAGTTCGGCTGGATGTGGACCCGGTTCCGGGAGAAGACGGGGAGAAGATCGGATTTTCCCATGCTGGCACCTATGGCTGCCAGGCGGCTCCCTATACCTGCGCCATGTACAGCGTATCCATGGGAGAGGATCAGGGAAAGGAGATCACAGCCGCAGAAGCCCTGAAGACTATGAGAGAGCTATTGTCCCAGGTGAAGGCTTATAACGGCGGCAAATCCCTTTATATCGATCAGCTTCTTTATATGGATAATACGCCGGGGTTTGAGGATAACGCCAGGCTGGCCGAAGGGGAAAGAGCCGCGTTTCTGGAAGGGGCGGATGGAGTCCTGGAAAGCTGCACTATGGGTTATGGGATATGGACTTACCGCAATTATGGGAATAACGCCCTGTATAATTCCCAATTTGCCCTGGGAGAGGCGGGATGGGATTTTGACAGCGGCTGCAAGGTCGTGGAAAAAGACGGCTCAATGAAAGCGCAGCTTGCGGTCAAGAATACTATAAGCCAGGATTTTTCCAGCCGTTTAGGAGCCGGAGATACGATAAAGGTCCGTTTTCAGGCGAAGGCGGACGGGATCGCCCAGATATGGGTGACTATAGGAATGGAAACGAAATATATAACGGTTTCCGGGGATGAAGACGTATATCTGGAATTTACCCAGGGCGGGAACAGGATCACATTTTCCGCAGACAGGGAAGTCTGGATCGACAATGTGAACGTCTATACATGGGAAACTGACGGAGGGCTTTACGGAATAGACGGCCAGCCGGCCGGATTGATCCCGTCCATGAGGATATTAAATCAGAAGACGGGAAATTAAGAGTCACGCTGAGACAGTGACAAAAAAGACACGGAGGAAGAGAAAGTGGAAGCAGAGCAGACGCAAAAGGTGCATTTTACAGTGAAGACAAAGATGACAGAAGAGTCCTACCTGTATGGGAGCACGGGGTTCCGGGCATATTCGGCCAGAAACGGCGGGAAGAAAGTCTGGATCGTGCTGCTTATCGGACTGGTGCTGACAGGGATCGGGGCATATATCTCTCAGGGAATGCTGCAGAAGATATACATATTCTTTTTTGGGCTGTTTGCCCTGGTGTTCCTTCCGCTTTTCGTTATGCGGGTGACGAGAGGGCTGACTCTGCGTATCGCCTATAAAAATATCCTGAAAGACTGCGAAGGAAATACCGAACAGACTTATACCTTTACCGACGATACTATGCGGGTGGAGCACTGGTATAAGACGGTGGATATGAAGTATCCGTTTCTTGCTTTTTTCCTGGAAATGCCGGAGATGTTTATGATCTTTACCAGGAACAGCACCCTTTATTATTTTAAAAAAGACGAATTAGAGGGAGGCACCCCGGAAGAGTTCCGGCAGTTCATTGAAGAGAAAACAGGCATTAAAGCAGAGTATGCATACGTGAAAGGATAACGATTATGGAAGCAAGATTTTGTACGGTAACCAGGAGCAGTGGGGAATTATTCAGAGAGATATTAAAATATGAAGGATGGAAGCCGAACTTCGCCCGCAGGTACTGCGTGACCTGCTGTATTTTGGTGATCATCCTGATCGCGGCAATACAGACTCTGATGGCGGCGGCAGGAGGCGTTGTCTCCGGGCAGTCAGGCGTGTTCTTTATTTTCAGCGCATGTATGGCCGTATTGGCGTTTATCGTGGAATGGAGAACGCTGAACCAGCGTATGGAGCGGGTGATCGGGATACGGTCGGCCAAACGTATGCGTCAGGCAGGAAAAAGACAGGGCGATAAAGAAGAGATCTACTGGTACGACGATCACTGCGAGATCGTGGAAGAAGATATAACCAGCAGATATTCCTATACCGGAATAAGAAAAATAAAAGAAGAAGAAAAATATATCTTCCTTACTTTCGGAGGAAAAGTTACGGTAGCTATAGATAAGGACGAGTTCCGTAAGGGCAAGCCGGAGAAATTTATAAAATTTATTGAAGATGCCAGGGTTGACAAATGAAAATCCTGTGTTTATAATCAAGGCATGAAGCAAAAGCGTTGAAGGGAAGAGTAGGGTATCCAAAGCGCGCAGAGAGGGATGCATAAGGTGGAAGCGTCCTGCAGGAAAGATATCTG
>DWZA01000095.1 GCA_019118365.1 Candidatus Lachnoclostridium stercoravium
CATTCTCCCCCTTTTCCCCTTCTTCTGTACAGACTGCGCGGCAGCCTTCCAGAGTTATCCGTATCCCTTCTCCCGACAGGCCGGTTCCCTCCGTCACCGCGCCCGCCGCGCCTTCGATCCAGACAGAACGGCCGTCTAAGCCAGGCTCCAGGCAGTCCCGGATCCACTGTTTTTCTATTTCCATCCTGCCATATCCGAAAATAACGGAAAAAAGCAGGACTGCCGTCCAGACAGCTCTGCTTTTTCCTTCTGTTTTCCTGTATAATTCCTTTCCCGCCGCTGCCGCTCCCAGAAAAAGGGCCGCGACAGCCCAGGCCGCTTTGTGCAGAGCCAACACCTCTCCAAGCATCAGTCCCCCTGCGATCCAGATCAGCGGTCTGTTAATATGCGATTCCTCCTAATCTTTATTGTCCTGTTTCCCCTATGCAGTCCAGATTGCGCTCAAACGTCGTATCCAGAGAAAGGGTATCCCTAAACATTACGTTCGTCGAGCCGTTGATGCTGAACTGCACCCGGTTCACCGTTCCCAGCTCGGCCAGGGAATTGACAATGGAATAGATCGGGATATAATCCCTCACTTCCATGCTCCCTCCCAGGAACGCGCTGTCAAAATTCAGATAACATACATTGTCATTTACTGAAACATTTAATATCTTCGTATCCCTTGGCACAGTGGGATACAGAGTAAAATCCTGGGGCCCGGCGATCACCTCTTCCACCACCAGCTGTTCCATGGAAGTATTGATATTGCGGATGATCTCCCGTCTTTCCGGATACAGCATCTCTCCTGCCTCATCTGTAAAATAAAGAAGCAACTCTGTCTTTTCGTAAGCGTTCACGTCGCTGATGCTGTCGATAAAATCCGCTCCGGAGATCATTCCCACCATGGCGCCCTTCTGATCCAAAAGCGGCTGTCCGCCTGCGTAAATATTGATGAAATCCACTCCCGCGACCTGGGTGAGTGTCCGCGCCAGCGCCGCTCTGCAGAGGATCTCCCTCTCTGCCTTCATGCTGGTATACGCCGCGTCAAAATAGAGATAGATCACCCGATCCTCCCTGCTGAATTCCTGGTATGAACCCGGCTCCGCCAAAGCCGTCTGGCAGTCCAGATCCTTCGGCACTGTAAGGAACTGTTCCATCAGCTCGCTGATCAGCTGGTCGATATCCTCTGTATCCGTATGATAGGTCTGCGGGACCAGCCTCATAGCCGAACTGTCCAGATAGTAGATATCATAGTCTCCCGGTTTTTTCGGTTCCTGCCGCCTGCCCTCTTCCTTTTGTCCGCAGCCTGCCGCAAGCAGGCAGACAGCAGCAAGCAGGAACAGCAGCGTTTTTACATATTTTCCAAACTTCATCCAAGGCCTCCAAAATACTGTCGCTGTCATCAGGGAATGTAATTTAAGGGGATACGCACGGTAAAAGTGGAACCCTCGCCTTCTTTGCTCTTTACTTTGATCGCGCCCTGATGCATCTGGACCACGCTTTTTGTGATCGCCAGGCCCAGGCCGGTTCCTCCCGTTTCCCTGGAACGCGCCTTGTCCACCCGGTAGAACCGCTCAAAGATCTTATTGCAGAATTCTTCCGGTATGCCGACGCCTGAATCCGATACCTTCACATAGAAAAATTTATGGTCCGCATCCAGGTTTACCCGCACCCATCCGTCCTCTTTATTATACTTGATCGCGTTCTCCACCAGGTTATTTAAAGCGAGGGAAAATTTTACCTCGTCTATGTCGGCCGTAACCTCCCGCATACTCTCCAGAGTGATCTCGATGTTCCTTTTCGCCGCGATAGGCCGGAGCCGTTTTAAGATCTGTTCCACCAGCGCGTTGATATTGACCTGGCTGATGTTCATCTCCGCCGTCTTTTCCATCTTTACCAGAGACAGCAGATCGTCGATGATCTTGCTCTCTCTGTCGATCTCGTCGGAAATATCGTTCATAAATTCCCGGTAAAGCTCTGCCGGCACGTCTTCCATGGACATCAGAGAATCGGCCAGCACCCGGATCGAAGTGATCGGCGTCTTCAGCTCATGAGATACATTGGCGACAAATTCCTGCCTGGAGGCATCCGCTTCCCGCAGCTTTTTCAGCGTCTCCTTTACGGATTCGGACATTTCCTTTGTTTCCCTGTAAGTATTTTCTGAAATGTCCGTATCCAGCGCGCCGGAAGCGACCTGAAACAGCTTTTCCCGGAATCTGTTGATCGGCTTCATAAATACATAGATCATCCCGCAGATGACCGCCCCCAAAATGATCAGGGACAGCAGCTGGAACAGACTTGCCTTATCCCTGACCGCCTCCGTCTGGTCTAAGATCGCCTCGGTAGAGGATACGGACACCAGCACGCCGGATATATTCTGAGAACCGGCTGCTTCATAGATGGGAGCCGTATGGATAAAATAATGCTTGTCCCGGTTATAGCGGCTGATAGATTCCCCCCGGAAGCTCTGCAGGACCTCTTCCGATATCTGGATCCTGCCTTCCGACAGGCGGAAGGAGTCGTGGACGATCTTGTAGTTTTTATCTACCACTACGATCCGTCCGCTGTAAATATCGGCCAGCACGTCCATCTCATTATCCAGAAGGGTATCTTTCACATCTGCGTCCAGATAACCGGACCGGCTCAGCTTATTGCTCAGGATAAGGCAGCGGTTCTGCAGCTCCAGGCCTCTTGTATCGATCTGATTCTGCTGATAGGATCCAAGGACCATCAGAGCCTGCAAAAACATAGGCAGGATGCCGATGCAGGCCAGCATGGCTGCCAGAAAGATCTTCATGCTAAGGGCTTTTCTTTTTCTGCTCATCAATCTCTCACATCTTCTATCTTCTTTGTGATCGCCACCGCCAGGGCTCCCGGCCCTATGTGGCAGGCTATGCTCAGGGACAGGGGCGCGGTGTAGATTTCCGTTCCCGGAAATGCTTCGCCCAGTTCCTTCTGCCATTCGCTGACGATCTCCGGACTGCTGGTATGGGCAATCTGGAGCCAGCATTTTTTGCATCCTTTATCTCCGAAGCGCTGTTCCAGATCGTTCTGGATCGCTGTGATCATAATAGATTTCGCCTGCTTCATGGTCCTGGCCTTGGCAAAAGCGTCCAGCTTCCCTCCCTGGACCGTAAGCACTGGTTTTAACCTCAGAAGCGTTCCCAGCGCCGCGGCAGCCGGCGTGATCCTTCCGCCTTTTTTCAGGTATTTTAAAGTATCCACCGTAACATAGATGCTGGCGTCCAGCCTGGTATCTTCCAGCACCTTTTTGATAGAAGCTCCGTCCATTCCCCGGTCCGCCATCATCTTCCCGTCCAGAGCAGACTGCCGCTGGGTGATGGAGATCCTCTGGTTGTCCACTACAAAGACCCTGTCCTCATACTCCTGGGCCAGCATCATGGCGGTCTGGCAGGAACTGCTTAAGCTGCTTGACATAGGGATATGCACCAGCTGATCGTATGTTTCCAAAAGTTCTTTCCACAGCCCCAGGACCTCTTCCGGAGAAGGCTGGGATGTGGTGATATCCGCTCCCTCCTCCTGCATCCGGTAAAACTCTTCATGGCTCAGATTTACTCCTTCATGGTAGATCTCCCCGTCTATCATAAATGGCATGGGCAATATATGGATCCCGTATTTTTTTCCCTCTTCCTGGGTCATACCGCTGTTCGTATCGGTCACGATGCCTACTTTCATCATAATTCTCCTTCTAAGCTGTCGTCATGTAAACGGTTAGCCGTCATGTAAAGTTCGTAATACATTCCCTTTTTCTTTAAAAGTTCCTCGTGGTTTCCTTCTTCCACGATCTTATTGCCGGAAAGCACCAGGATCCGGTCCGCGCCGCGGATCGTAGTCAGCCGGTGAGCTATGGTAAAGGTAGTTCTGCCTTCCGCCAGAGCGGCCAGCGATCTGGATATCAGATATTCGCTTTCATTGTCAAGGGCCGACGTAGCCTCGTCCAGGATCAGGATCGGAGGATTTTTCAGGAATACCCTGGCAATGCTGATCCTCTGCTTCTGCCCGCCGGACAGCTTTACGCCCCGCTCGCCTACATAGGTGTCATATCCGTCTTTCAGTTCCTCGATAAATTCATGGGCTCCCGCCAGCTTGGCCGCCTGGATCACTTCTTCTCTGGTGGCTCCCTGTCTGCCATAGGCGATGTTGTGGTACACCGTGCCGGAAAACAGATAAACGTCCTGCTGCACCACGCCGATGTTGGTCCTTAAACTCTTTAACGTAAGCTTTTTGATATTCTTCCCATCGATACGTATCTCGCCGGAGGTCGTGTCGTAAAACCTGGGGATCAGATTGCACAGCGTCGTCTTGCCTCCCCCTGACGGGCCCACCAGAGCGATCTTTTCCCCTGGCCTTACAGTCAGGCATATGTCGTCCAGCACCTGGTTGTGGTCGTCCGGATATTCAAAATACACATGGTCGAAGGTGATCTCTCCTTTCACGTCGGAAAGGGGCTTCGCGTCCGGCTCGTCCAGGATATCGATATCAGAATCCATGATCTCCACAAAACGTTCGATCCCTGTCATGCCTCTCTGGAACTGCTCTGCAAACTCGATGATACGGCGGATCGTGGCTAAGAGCGTTGTCACATAAAGGGTATAGGCTACCAGATCGCCCGGCTCTATAATCCCGCGCACCATGAAGATCCCGCCTGCCAGGATGACCACCGTATACATCAGGCCGTCAAACATGCGGACCGTATCCTGAAAAGCTCCCATATACAGATAGGTCTTTCTTTTAATATCCAGGAATTTCAGATTGTCCTTCTGGAATTTTTCGATCTCCGCCTGCTCGTTGGCAAAAGCCCGCACCACCCGGTTTCCCAGAAGGTTGTCCTCGATCCTGGCGTTCAGCTCTCCGATGTGGTTCCTCTGGGCTTTAAAAGCCTGTCTCATCTTCAGGTTCAGCCATGTACAGGAAAATGCCATGATCGGGATAAAAATAAAGATGATCACCGTCAGGGACAGGCTGATATTGGAAAGAATGACGAAGGAAACCGCAGTTTTCACGAAAGCGATAAAAAATTCCTCCGGGCAATGGTGGGCAAACTCAGTCACATCAAACAGATCGCTGGTGATCCTGGACATGATCTGCCCAACCTTCGTATTGCTGTAGTAACTATCGGACAGCTTCTGGAGATGCTCAAAGGCATCCTTTCTCATATCCGTCTCGATCCTGGCGCCCATCACATGGCCGGTATAGGCCATATAAAAACTGGCGATCCCGTCTACGATCCTTAAGGCGAAATAGATCAGGGCAATATGCACGATCGTCTCCACGGTGATCGCCGCCATATCTTCCATACCCTGATTAGTAATATAACGAAAGATCAGGGGCAGCACCATCTCGCAGACCGTAGTCAGGGATGCGCAGAAAAGATCCAGCAGCAGCACTCCTGTGTACTTTTTATAATAAGGCCCGAAACGCTTCATCAGGTCTGATGTTTTCATTGTTCTTGTGTCCATATCAGTTCTCCTTTGCCTGTCCTATTAGTTTAATGCCTGAAGTCGTTAATGTCAAATCAAAAGTGGCGGTTCGCTCTTAATATATCCTGGCGCACGGCTGAACTATTATCTTGCATTCTTGCGGTTTTTCCTTTACACTTTCTATAAAAACACTGTGGAGGAAATTACTATGCCTTATTGTCCAAAATGCGATATGGAATTTGTCGACGGGATCACCACCTGCACCGACTGCGGCGGCCCCCTTGTGGGATCAAAAGAAGAAGCGGAGGCCATGAAAAAAGAAGCCATGGAAGAAGCCCGGAAAAAAGCGGCGGAAATGGAAATGCCTGTCTGGGAAGGGGAAGAAAGTGAAACTCTCTCCTCCGGGATGGAAGACTTAAAAAAACGCCGCGCCGCGCTTTCCAAGAGAAACCTGTACGTAAACAAGGCACAGAAGTACCAGGATACCAAAGCGTCCGCTTCTGCCTTTCTCTTTATCGGCGCGATCCTTACTGCAGGATCCGTCCTTTTGTGGAGCGGAGTGATCCAGCTGCCTCTCATGGGCACCTCCCGCTTTCTCACCTTCGGCGTGCTGACCGCCATGGGACTCGGCTCCCTTGCCGTAGGCGCAGCGTCGATCCGCTCTGCCAAAGCTCTTTCCAAACAGGCGGAGGAAGAAGAATCCCGCACCGCCTCTATCCTGGAAGGATTTCAGAAGGACCATACTGCGGATTCCCTGGATGCCAGGCTGGGAACAGAGCTGGACGGCCTTTCACCGGAAGAAGCAAGCTTAAAGCGTCTTGATCTGATCCAGGATATCCTGGTCACCACCTATGATATCCCTGATCAGGCTTATGCAGACTCTCTGGCTGATCAGCTGTATGAAAAAATTTTTCATTCTTGACATATGCCATTTTCAGTTTTATACTACAGTTAATGGCATATGTCATTAACTGTAGTTCCAGTCTGCTTTATGCAGCAGCTGCCATTTTACTTACAGGAAAAGGAGGCGTTTCCCTATGCCCAGACCATGTAAAAGAAGGCGGATCTGCGCCCTTCCTTCCATCTGTCAGTTTGGACCGAAGACAGCGGCTGATACCGCCAGTTTCCCTGTTTTTATGACCCTGGACGAGTTTGAGACGATACGTCTGATCGACCTGGAAGGGATGACTCAGGAGCAATGCGCCGCGCAGATGGATATCGCCCGGACTACTGCCCAGGCTATCTATGGAAGCGCCCGGAAAAAGATTGCGGAATGCATTGTAAATGGACTGGATCTGCAGATCAGCGGCGGCGATTACGTCCTGTGCAATGGACGCCAGGACAGCAGGCAGGCCTGCGGACACCGCTGCTGGAAAGAAATAGCGGTCAGGAGGACAGATCATATGAAAATTGCGGTAACTTATGAAAACGGCCAGGTCTTTCAGCATTTTGGCCACACAGAATATTTCAAAGTATATGAGGCTGACAATGGAAAAGTGATTTCTTCTGAAGTCGTCAGCACCAATGGAAGCGGCCACGGCGCTCTGGCTGAAGTATTGAGATCTCTCGGCGTGCAGGTTCTTATCTGCGGCGGCATCGGCGGCGGAGCGCGCATGGCTCTTGCAGATGCAGGTATCTCCCTCTATGGCGGCGTCCACGGAGAGGCCGATCAGGCTGTAGCAGCTTTCCTTGACGGCTCCTTAACTTATAACCCGGATGAGGAATGCGACCACCACGGCCATGAGCACCACGGAGAAGGCCACGACTGCGGCCGCCACGGGGATCATGGCGAAGGCCATGGCTGCGGAAATCACAGCTGCGGCGGACACGACCATTGATAACCGGACCGGCTCCGGCAGATGCTGAAGGGGCTGTCAGAAAAGAAGGAGACTTATCCTCGCCGCCCTTTGCCTCGATGGGAATGATCTCTGTACCATTTTGCAGTACGAAGTCGATCTCGCCGGTTTTGTCCGAGTAATATTGGAAATAGTATAACACGTTTTTCTCGGCTTTACAGGGAAAGAAAAACACATTTTTCCGAAAGGATTAGCAATATAAAAGCACATTTTTCCAAATCTGAGCAAAATACTCGTATTGCCAACGAAAGGAGGCAGCCACATGGCCGCCTCCCTCTCTTTTTAGTCCACATCTGTCTCTGTCTGAAAACTTGTATTATCCTGTTTCAGATCTGCGATCATTTTATTGATAAGAGACAGTTCTTCACTGTCCGGACGATTCCTCTCCCACAGCCAGTATCCTCTGGTGTTCTTTATGTCTTCTTCATCTGCAGCCTTTCCTGCGCAGTATTCATAGTTCAGCTGGCCGTACAGAGAAGCCATAGGACGTCTCATATCTTCCGGCAAGGCGTCCAGCTTTTTATAGATCTGATCGGAAACGATCTGTTTTACGAAATCCTCGCTGTAGCTTTCAAAGTCCAGCAGATTTTCATCAGTCAGACGGCTGGCTTCTGCCCACGACGATACGTCCACTTCTTTCAGGCTGTAAGACAGCGTCCCGTCTTCTGCCCACTGGATCAGGCTGTACTGGCATGGGGCGATAGAAAGGGAACCGGTCACCGCCTCTGTCACTGCCGCGGCATCTTTGGGCGCGCCCGGCTCCGGCTGGTATTTCTTGATCCGCTGAAGGTGAAGATGGCCGCTTAAATACAGAGGCACCTCATATTCCTCCAGGATGGAGATCAGCTCTTCTCCGCCTTCAATGGCGCATTCCGTGGGATAAACGCGGCTCTCTCCCATAAGATTGTGATGGGCCACCGGGATCATCACCGCGCCGGCCTTTTCCGCCTCTTCGTACTGCTGCCTGATCCATGCGTACGTCTTCTCCCCGATCTTTCCTCCCACTTTATTATACGGCTCGTACTGGCAGGAATCCAGCATAAGAAGCCAGTGCGTCTCATCCAGTATGTACCGGTAGCTTAATGAGCTTTCGTCTCTGGAAGCCGCCTGATCATATCCGAAGCTATGGTAGATCTCGTAAAATTCCTGCGGGGTCACCGGATCCGCAGCTTCTTTTTTCTCTCCTATATAGGAAGCCGCATTGGGATTGTTAATATCATGATTTCCCGGAATCACAAGGACCTGCACTCCCTGTTCCTGGAGGGCGGCCAGCTTTTGCGCCAGTTCCTGATGATTGACCTTCTCGCCGTTCACTGTCAGATCGCCGCTTAAGATCAGGGCGTCCGGCCGGTATTCCAGCGCTTCCTTAAAAAAAGCGTCGGTCAGCTGAGGAGTATAGCGCAGGACCTTTCCGTCGTCTTTCTCCGTAAGTCTCTGAAACGCCTCCCCGTAATCGGCAAGTTTCGGTGAAAGATAATGGATATCTGTTGCCAGGATCAGCCTTGGCGGACCCTTTGGCTCTTCTGGAGGCTGTATGTCTTTTTCCGGCCCTTTCATATGCTGGGAAGTGTACCATTTCCGCCTTTCTCCCGACGGCGTCTTTCCTTCCGTCTCAGTCTGATGTTCTTCTGATCCTGATGTCTGTGAAGAAACGTCCTGATCCGGCATTTCCGCCGGAGAGCTTTCCTGTTCTTTTTCCTGCGGCGCGGACGTTTCCATCTGCTGTTCCTGGGAAAAAAGTCCTGTGCCGGCAGCTTTATCAATGGCGAGCACTATAAGCGCGCAGCCAACGATCAATAGCAGGTATGAAAAAACCGTGATTATCCTGTTCTGTCTCATTCTGAATTTCCCTTCTTGCAAAAACAGGTTCCATCATACCACATTAACCCCCATTTTTCCTATAGCCGGAATTATTAAATTTTTGTAACTGTCAGTCTTCTACTTCCACCACTGCCAGGATCTCCGTAGCGCTGCCTCCCGGAAGCTCGTTGGTCCCGATCGCCAGCCTGGCGGCCAGTCCGGCTTCTCCGTACAGGTCCGCAAAAAGCTGGGAAGCCCCGTTGATCACAGCCGGCTGGTCGCCGAAATTCTTTCCGCAGCGCACATAGCTGATGATCTGTACGAACTGTTTTACTTTGTCCAGGTCGCCTAATTCCGCTTTTAATACAGCCAGGATATTCAGGGCGCAGATCCTGGCGGACCGCTGTCCGTCTTCGATCGTAAGATCCTCTCCGACTACGCCTACTACCTGGCGCACGCCGTGGATATCCGGCGTCTGTCCTGCGATATAGATCAGATTGCCTACTCTTCTGGACGGCACATACAGCCCGTTTGGCTGCGGCAGATCCGGAAGGGTCAGGCCCATTTCCTGTAATTTCTGTTCAACCCTCATGATCCTTGTCCCTCCTGCTATCTTCAGATCAGATGACTTACGCACACAGCTCCATAAGGCCGTATCATCATCCGGTAGGCATTTCCTTTTCCTGTAGCCTTCTCAATATAGCGGATATATTCGTCTGCAAGTTCATTGGGAAGCAGAGCCATGATCACCCCTGCAAATCCGCCGCCGTGAACGCGGCAGGCGCCTACTCCCTTTTCTGCGATAAACAGCTCCGTAAGCGCCAGGGAGATGGTGATCCCCTGCTCCTGGTAATTGCTGGTCGTATAGCAGTTCTGCAGCCATTTCCAGGAAGAATTGCCGGATGCTGTGATATTTTCCAGGAAATCCTGGAACCGGTTCTCTTTTAATGCCTGGACTTCCGCTTCTACCCTCTTATTCTCTTCAAAGAAGTGCAGGGCCCGGAGAACGGAACGGTCGCCGGCGTATGCTCTCACTGCCTGGAGGTTGTCGATCACATCCTTTTCGCTGATCTGGGAGCATACTTCTTTTCCGAAGAACTCCGCAACCTTTTTCATCTCGTTCGGCACGGCTGAGTAATCCGCGCTCAGATCCGCGTGGCCTCTTCCTGTCTGCACGATGATCAGGCTGTAGTCCTGGGAGCTGAAGTCAAACTCGATCTTCTCCACCTTAGGATCCGCCGGTTCAAAGAAGTCGATAGTGATCAGACCGCCGACCGCGCAGGCCATCTGGTCCAGAAGGCCGGAAGCCTTGTCCCAGTAATGGTTCTCCGCGTATTTCCCGATATGGGCGTAGGCAACTGTATTGATCCTGCCGTCATTAAACAGAACATTGACCATGGAACAGATCAGCATCTCAAAGGCAGCGGAAGAACTGACCCCTGCGGAGCTGATAACGTTACTGGTGATATACGCGTCAAATCCGCCCACCTCATAGCCGGATTCCCGGAAGCCTTTTAACAGTCCTTTTACCAGATCCATGGTCCCTGCCTTCTTGGCGCTGGGGGACAGATCGTTCAGATCAATGGTAAATTTCTGATCGAATGTAACGCTGACAATGCGCACTTCATTAGACATGTTCCTGGCCGCAGCTCCGACACAGTCCAGATTGATGCTTCCCGCCAGTACCTTTCCATGATTGTGGTCTGTGTGGTTTCCACTGATCTCCGTACGGCCGGGAGAACTAAAAAGAAGGATGTCCTTTTCACCGAACTCCTTTTCAAATCCCCTTACCACCTCTTTGTAGCGTTCCTTCTGGGCAGCCGTATCCTCTGGTCCGTACATGCGGGCAAATAAGGCCTCTGCCTCTTTTCCGTCCAACAGTTTCAAAGTATTATTCATATCCATAAAAGCCTCTCCTTTTTGTATGATCTGATCACATGTATAGCTCCTATTATACCATGTCCCTCGGACATGATCCCTCCGGGGGATGCGCACGGCCCGGTATTGTGTTTTAACGCCTGACGGCGTTTCCGGGCCGGCGCAAGTATAATATCTGTCGATATTATACCATGTCCACTAAACTCGTGGAAGACCTCGTTAAGTGGACAGGTATGACTCGCACTAGGCTCGAAAACACCTCGCCAAGTGCTCCTATTATACCATCTTCCGCACAGCGGGTACAAGTGTGAAAATCTACGAGGAGTGTTTGTTTTTCTATCATTGATGTGGTATGATGTTAGCAATTTAGAACTTTTGGGAACTGGAGGCGCTGTATGGACTGGAATGGAAAGCCTTATCATTCGCTGGATCATTATCTGAAAGAAACTTTTGGGCAGAAAGTTTATAAGCTGGCGTTAGACGGCGGGCAGACCTGCCCGAACCGGGACGGCGCGAAGGGAAGCAGAGGATGTATTTTCTGCAGCGAAGGCGGTTCCGGTGATTTTGCCGCTCCGCTCCTTCCCGGCTCTGCCTGGCTGCCTGTATCCGCAGGCTCTTTTTGTCCTCCCCAGCTTTTAGACGCGATCCCTGACGGCGTTTTCCGTCAGATCAAAGAAGCGAAAGGGCGGCTGGCGCGGAAGCTTCCAAAGGGCTGTGAGAAATATATTGCTTATTTTCAGTCGTATACCAATACCTACGCTCCCCTTCCCTATCTGGAACGGCTTTTTTCTTCCGCTCTGTCCCACCCGGATATCGCCGCCCTTTCCATCGGCACGCGGCCAGACTGCCTGCCCCAGGAAACCATAGAGCTTCTTGCCCGTCTGGACTCCCAAAAGCCTGTATGGGTGGAGCTGGGACTGCAGACCATCCATGAGCCTTCTGCTGCGTTTATCCGCCGGGGCTACAGCCTGGACTGCTTCCTGGACGCTTTTTCACGATTAAGGGCGGCCGGACTTACTGTCATCGTCCATGTGATCCTGGGACTTCCTGGAGAAGACAGGGAAATGATGCTTCAGACGGTCCGTTTTCTGGGAGACTTAAAAGTCGACGGCATCAAGCTCCAGCTTCTCCACATCCTTTCTGGAACCGATCTGGGAGAACTTTACCAGACTCGCCCGTTTCCCGTCATGGAAATGGATGAATACCTGGACCTGGTCGTCGACTGCATTGCCAGCCTTCCGCCTTCTGTGGTGATCCACCGCATCAGCGGAGACGGACCGAAACGGCTGCTGATCGCTCCCCTCTGGAGCGGAAATAAACGCCTGGTCCTTAATTCCATGGCCAGGCGGTTTAAAGAGCGTGGAATCTCCCAGGGGGATTTTCTGTAGCAGTTCAGCCGTGCGCCAGGATATATGATAAAGAGCGTTACAAGCTTGCTTGTAAAAGCGATCTGACATATATCCTGGCATAGGGATGACATCCTGGGCTTCCCTCCGGCACATTCTGTGCTGGAGGGAAGATACACGGCTGAACTGATACGATTTTTTTAAAATATAAACTAATAAGGAGGTCATCTTTTATGGCGTTTCACAAGATCGATATGGACAATTGGGAGCGGCGGGAGCATTATTATTACTACCGCGATTTTATCAAGACAAGGTACAATCTCTGCGGAGAGATCGACATCACCGGGCTTCTTTCTCAGATCCGCGAGAAGCGGCTGCATTTTTATCTGGTCTTTCTTTATGTGGTCATACACACGGTCAATGAGATCAAAGAGCTGCGCATGTGCCTGGATCAAGACGGCGCTCTCGGCTACTGGGACGTCTGCCACCCTTCCTACACCATTTTCCACAAAGACGACCTGACTTTTTCCGACATCTGGACAGAATACAGCCCGGATTTTCAGACATTTTACGAAAGAGCTTCTCAGGACATGGAAACCTTTAAGGATGTAAAAGGGATCAAGGCAAAGCCGGATACTCCGCCGAATTTCTGTCCCATCTCCTGCATCCCATGGATCAGCTTTACCGGATTTGGAAGCGACACCTATGCGGAATCCAATATGCTCTATCCGGTGATCCTTTTTGGAAAATATCACGAAAACGAAAAGGGACAGATCCTGCTGCCCCTTTCTATCGCCGTCAACCACATGGTTGCCGACGGATATCACACCTGTTTATTTTTCCAGAAGATCCAGGAATTTTCATCTTCCCTAAAGCTTTAAAACCTCTACACGGCTACGACGATCCCGCCGTCGTTGGCGTACAGCGTTGAAACTCCGGCTGTCTCTACGATCAGGATCTCTTTAAACTCCAGATCCTTTGTCAGCTCCTTTTCCACCAGCTTCGCCCGCTCCAGATTATTGCAGTGGGCGATGGTCACGCGCTTTTCCAGAGGATCCTTTACTTCTCTGCGAATGATCTCGCACATCCGTCCCAGCGCCCGGTTGATCCCCCTGGCCTGGTCCAGCTTGATGATCACGCCGCTGTCGGCGCCCATGACCGGCTTGATATTTAAAGCCGTGGCAAAGAACGCCTGCAGTCCGGTCAGCCTGCCGTTTTTTCTAAGGGTGTCCAAAGACTCCAGCACAAAATACGTATGCATCCCGTCTCTGTAGCGAAGGGTCTTTCTCACGATATCTTCAAACGGCACGCCCTGCTCGCAAAGCTCCCGGATAAACAGAGCCATATTGACCTGTCCGGAGGAAGCGGAATGGGAGCTGAACACCGCGATATTTTTATCCTCGCCGTGCTCCTCTTCATAAAGCTTCTTTGCCAGGACCGCGCTGTTGTAACTGCCGCTTAAATGTTCCGACAGGGTGACTACAAATATATTGTCCGCGTCGCATTCATAGGCCTCTTTATACATCTCAGGGGACGGACACGCCGTCTTGGGGCACTCAGCCGAAGCCTTTGCCAGCCTTAAAAATTCTCCCTGATCAAACGTCTCGTCGTCCACCATCTGCCGGTCCCCTACCTGAAGCGTCAGAGGGATCAGCCGGAAATGTGGATCTTTTCTCAGTTCTTTCGTCAGATCCGTACAGCTGTCTCCTATAATCCTGTAGGTCATAATAAGCCTCCCATAATACTGCTACTTTCTTATGTAGTATTCATTACTACTTATTATAACATCATCTTACAGGGTTTTCAATATGATTATGGTCTGAGAAGTTTTTCCGCCGTTTCTTTATATACCGGGACCGGAACATGATACTGTTCTCCCATCCGCACCACCTGACATACCAGTCCGTCCAGCTCTGACTGCCTGCCGTTTTTAATATCCCGCTGCATGGAAGCGGTCGCCTGGGGAGCGAAACCGTCCAGGATTTTTAGATTGATCTCCGCAATATCATCCGGAAGATGGATCCCCATAGCGTCGGAAAGGGCTTTTATTTCCTCTACCATGGCGACGAATTTTTCTCTCAGCGGCCCAGGCTTCTGAAATTCAGCCGCGCATACGTCGTAGCAGGATCCCAAAGCAGCCATAGGCGATATAAAAGAAAACTTCTGCAGGGCATCTTTTTCAATTTCATCGGAAACCTCAGGAGCGCTCCCCGCATCCTTAAGGTCTTTTTCAATCTCTTTCAGAACAGGAAGGATCCTCTTTTTCAGCTCTTCCCCCGCATCCTTTCTCAGTCCGTAGATCACCCGGAAAATATTGCCGGAGATCAGGATCTTTCCCGATTCCTGGATCTCTGATGCAATATACATACATCCGTCCATGACCGGTATATCCGGCAGGCTCTTCTGAAGTTCTTTTCCTGTTCCGTAAATGTTAAGGACAGGGATGACAACCGTATGGCTGTCTCCGATCCTTTCGATGAAAGGTATCGTATCCGCCAGGGAATATCCTTTTACGCACACAAAGATCACATCTGCCGACCCCTGATATTCTTCCATAGCGCACGCCTTCACCGGCACGGTAAAACTGCCGGACGGCGTCTCAAACTGCAGGCCATATTCCCGGATCTTCTTTAAATGCTCCCCTCTGGCGATCAGGGTCACATCCTTTCCTGCCCTTGTCAGGAATCCGCCGATCGGCCCTCCTGTCCCGCCTGCTCCGATCACAACATATTTCATTTTTCCGCTCCTTTCCATATGATAAAAATGTATTTACTCTGTCAAGCGACATGTCCGTTTACTGATATTTTATCATTTTCCATCCAGGTATCCAACTGCAAAATCAAATTAAAAAACGCTGCCCCGCAGCAGGAGATCCTGCTGTGAGACAGCATTTTGCGTCGTTCTGAATAGTTTACATTATTTTGCCATGATCATCATGATCTCGTTCGTCCTTGCGATGAATTTTGTCATGCGCTCCGGAGTAAGGCTTCCGTGGCTTAACTGCGCCAGATCATAGATCTGCTCGCAGATCTTGCCTGTGTTTTCCCCGTCCTCATGGCTAAGCACATACTGTACCAGCGGATGGTTCAGGTTCAGGACAAGCGTCTCTCCCGCGCTGCCGAACATGGACGGATCCATGCCGTACATGCCGTACATCTTCATCATATCCTGCATCCTTCTGGAGTCCTCGGATACGGTGATGACTGCCGCTGTATTTTCATCCTTCAGCTTCTCAGCCTTTACTTCCAGCTTATCCATGGAAAGTGCCTTGCGGAAGACTTCCGTCAGCTTATCCGTATCTGCTTTGATCGCTTCTTTATCTTCTTCCTTTACTTCTTCTTTGAAAGTATCGTTTAAGTCCGCGTCGATACGCAGGAACTTCAGGCCTTCATTTTTCTGCTCCAGATGGCTGATGAACGGGCTGTCGATATTATGCTTTAAGATGACCGCATCCAGGCCCTCTTTCTTAAACATGTTGATGTACTGGCTCTGCTCTTTCTCGTCAGTTACATAGAAGATCTGGTTTTCATGCTTTTCTTTATTCTCTTCCAGGCAGTCCTTTAAGGTCAGGTACTTGCCGTCCAGATTCTTGAAGAGGATATAGTCGTTCATCTTCTCCGCGAACTTTTCATCTTTAATGCAGCCGAACTTGATAAACGGGCTGATATCGTCCCAGTATTTCTCATAATTCTCACGGTCTGTCTTGCACATGCCGGAAAGCTTATCCGCAACTTTCTTGCTGATGTAATCGGAGATCTTCTTTACAAAACCATCGTTCTGCAGGGCGCTCCTGGATACGTTTAGCGGCAGATCCGGGCAGTCGATAACGCCCTTTAAGAGCAGCAGATATTCCGGAATGACCTCTTTGATATTATCCGCGATAAATACCTGGTTGTTGTACAGCTTGATAGTTCCTTCGATGGTGTCGTATTCGGTGTTGATCTTCGGGAAATAAAGGATACCCTTTAAGTTAAATGGATAATCCATGTTCAGATGGATCCAGAAAAGGGGTTCCTTAAAGTCCATGAACACTTTCCTGTAAAATGCCTTATACTCTTCCTCTGTGCACTCATTTGGATGCTTGTTCCACAGCGGGCTCACATCGTTAAGAGGAACCGGACGCTTTAAGATCTTATATTTCTCTTTTGCAGGAGAAACCTCAACGACCTCTTTTTCGCCGTTTTCATTTTCCTTTTCCTCTGTCTTCGCTTCCTCCACGATCGTCTCTACGATCGTATCTTTATCGGTGAGTTCGTCTTTTTCAATGGTCTCATACTCCGGCTCAGCCGTCTCGTTCTTTAAGAAGATCGGCACAGGCATGAAGGAGCAGTATTTGTCGATCACTTCTCTTGCGCGGTATTCATTGGCAAATTCCGTGCTGTCTTCGTTCAGATAGAGGGTAATGGAGGTACCGATCTCCGTACGGTCGCCGTCTTTCATCTCAAATTCTGTGCCGCCGTCGGACTCCCAGTGAACTGGCTTCGCTCCCTCTTTATAGGAAAGGGTATCGATGGTAACACGATCCGCTACCATGAACGCGGAATAAAAGCCCAGTCCGAAATGGCCGATGATCTGATCTTCATTTGCCTTGTCTTTGTACTTCTCCAGGAAATCCTGGGCGCCGGAAAATGCGATCTGGTTGATATACTCTTCCACTTCATCCTCTGTCATACCAAGTCCGTTATCTGTAACGCGGATGGTCTTGCCGTTAGGATTCACATCTACCTGAATCTTGTACTCCACGCCGTCCGGCTCTTCGTATTCGCCCATGAGGGCAAGCTTTTTCAGCTTGGTGATTGCGTCGCAGCCGTTGCTGATCAGCTCACGGTAAAAAATATCATGGTCGGAATACAGCCACTTCTTTATGATCGGGAAAATATTTTCACTGTTGATAGATAAACTTCCTTTTTTCGTTTCCATAAAAATCACTCCTCTTTGATCCTGAAGGATCCTTCTATCTTTCACTATTAAGGGACTGTTCTCCCTTTTCGTTTTGTCCACAAATGCTATTGTAATACTGCTAAAGTAAAAAGTCAACAGAAAATTAGCACTCATTTGAGATGAGTGCTAGTAAAACGTGACAATTCAGCCGTGCGATACTGCGGGCAGCTCACAGCAAAGCTGTTTGCTGTCCGCTGCCCGGCAAATGTCTGCTCATGCAAGCATAGCCGCCGCTTGCCGGGCCTATCGCGCATAAAAAGACCGCTGCAGATTTTCACAGTGTGCAGCGGTCTTTGACCATCAGAATATATGATATTTTACGACCAATGCCGCGAATACGATGGAAACCATGGAAAGCAGCTTGATCAGAATGTTGATGGACGGTCCGGACGTGTCTTTAAACGGATCGCCTACGGTATCGCCTACAACGGCGGCTTTGTGCTGGTCGCTGCCTTTTCCGCCGTGGGCGCCGCCCTCGATATATTTTTTCGCATTATCCCAGGCGCCTCCGGCGTTTGCCATGAAGATGGCCATCAAAAATCCGGTAGCTGTTGACCCGGTCAGAAGGCCGATCACGCCGTTATATCCCAGGATCAGACCAGTGACGACCGGTGTTACGATAGCAAGGAGCGTGGGCAGGATCATCTCATGAAGGCTTGCTTTGGTACAGATATCCACGCAAGTTTCATAATCGGCCTCTGCATTTCCTTCCATAAGGCCTTTGATCTCTTTAAACTGCCTGCGCACTTCTACAACAATGCTCTGCGCCGCCCGTCCTACAGAATCCATAGTAAGGGCCGCGAATACAAAGGGCAGGCAGGCGCCGATAAAGATCCCCACTAAAACCGTCGGGTTCATAACACTCATATCCAGCGCAACGTCTGCGCCTCCTACTTCCTGGACCTTTTCTACATAAGAAGCGATAAGAGCCAGCGCAGTCAGAGCTGCGGAACCGATGGCAAAGCCCTTTCCTGTAGCGGCGGTCGTATTTCCCAGGGAATCCAGAGCGTCCGTACGTTTCCTGACGTCTGCTTCCAGCCCTGCCATTTCCGCAATACCGCCTGCGTTGTCCGCGATGGGACCGTAGGCGTCGGTAGCAAGGGTGATGCCCAGTGTGGACAGCATTCCCACTGCTGCCAGAGCGATCCCGTAAAGTCCTCTTGTAGATTCTACAAAGCCGCCGGACAGAGCGTAGGCAGCCATAACGCAGATCGCGATAATGATGATCGGCACAGCCGTGGAAAGCATTCCCAGGCTCAAGCCTCCGATGATAATGGTGGCGGAACCTGTCTCGGATTTGCCTGCCAGATTCTGGGTAGGTTTATAGGTATCGGAAGTAAAATACTCGGTGAAAAAGCCGATCAGGACGCCTGCCAGAAGTCCTGCCAGGATCGCTACGTAAAAGCCGATAAATTCCCTTCCAAGGATCAGCCATACCAGCGGAAATGATACGATTGCAATGATCACCGCGCTTGTATTGGTCCCTCTTCGAAGGGCTCCCAGAAGGGTGCTCTGATCCGTACTCTCCCCTGTCCGTACAAGGAGCGAACCGATGATAGAAGCGATCACGCCTACGGCGGCCAGGACCATAGGGATCACTACTGCGTTGACAGAATTTACAGATTCGATCTGGTCGAACGCGATCACTCCCAGGGCACATGCTGACAATATGGATCCTACATAAGACTCGTACAGATCCGCGCCCATACCGGCTACGTCGCCTACGTTATCGCCTACGTTGTCTGCGATAACCGCCGGGTTTCTGGGATCGTCTTCTGGGATCCCCGCTTCTACCTTTCCTACCAGGTCAGCTCCCACGTCGGCCGCCTTGGTGTAGATGCCGCCGCCTACACGGGCAAACAGCGCCATGGAGGAAGCGCCCATTCCAAAGGTAAGCATCGTGCTTGTGATATCTTCAATAGAAAGATGGAACACAAGCCTGAGCAGAAGATACCAGATGGAAATGTCTAAAAGCCCCAGGCCGACGACCGTAAATCCCATGACCGAGCCTGCAGAAAACGCCACGTTTAACCCCTTATTCAGGCTTTTCTGGCAGGCCGCAGCCGTCCTGGCATTGGCCCTTGTGGCGATCTGCATCCCTACAAAACCGGAAAGGCCTGAGAAAAAGCCGCCGGTCACGAACGCAAAGGGAACAAACCAGGTCAAAAGGCCGAAAGCCGCCATTACAAAGAGGATCACAAACATCACGGAGAAAAATCCGATCAGGATCTTGTACTGCCTTCGCAGATACGCCATCGCCCCTCTGTGGATGGATGCGGAGATCCGCTGCATCGTCTCGTTTCCTTCCGGAAACTGAAGAACCTTCTTCGCCCTGCTCGCTACAAATAGAAGGGCGATAATGGAACCGCATAAAGTCAACAGTGCCAGTTCATTGTCCATATTTACCTCTCCTTCCCAAGAACAATGTTGTAATCGTACAGCCGTTACGCAATTTTGGCTCAATTATAGCACTTTTCCATCCAGTTTTGTATATATTTTTCTATTTTTTTGTTTTTTAACACTATCTTTCTATACTAGTCAGATATTTTTTCTGATATTTCCTGGATCTCTGACCGCAGTTTCCGGCAGAGTTCCTGAAGGCGCTGCGCTCTGTTTCCAAATATCCGCACCGCGATATCTCCTGCCCCGGTCCTGGTGATCCCGCCCTCCGCATCCTTTGCTCCTTCTATGCGCCTGCGCAGAGTATTTTCCGTTTCCTCGCTTATATTGAAATGGAAAAACAGCAGGCTGGCCATATGGGAATATCCCTCAAAAAATCCTGTCTCCTCCATTGGCTGGATCGACGGCGTATATCGGATATTTTCCCGGTATATCATTTTTTCCCGGCACCAGGCCTCGATACCGGAATGGTAAAACCGGTACCGGAACCGTTCTCCTCCGGCCGCTCTGCCGCAGGAAATGATCTCCTCGTAGACCAGGCGGCTGCTCTCATCTTCCAGGTAAATGCTGGTATGATTTTTAAAAGCCGAATCTGCGAAGGGGATCACCGGAAGCGGACAGTAGGAAAGGGAACTTCCCTTTTCAATGCGGATCTTTGTCTTTCTGGAAGCA
Organism: Candidatus Lachnoclostridium stercoravium; assembly: GCA_019118365.1. GTDB lineage: Bacteria > Bacillota > Clostridia > Lachnospirales > Lachnospiraceae > Lachnoclostridium_A > Lachnoclostridium_A stercoravium. The sequence goes on from DWZA01000095.1 coordinate 20,317, forward strand.
AAACCGTCTTTCATCCGGTGGATCTTTTCAAAAGCCTGGGAAGTCACAGAAAGTTCCGTGCCTGCCCCCATATGTATAGATATCCTCTGGGCGTCTCCTTCCATAATGCCGGCAGATGCTGTAAGCACCATAACTTCCTTTTTTCCTCCCTCTTTTTCAAAGGGCGTCATTACTTTAAAAGGCGCTGTAAAAAACAGGTCTTTCAGATAGGTATGCTCCCCTGCTTTTCCTGTTGTGATCTGAAGGACCGATTCTCTTCCAAAAGGATTTTCCTTATTCCTTTCTCTGTCCATCCGTTACTCCTCTTCCAGAAGAACGCTGCGCCTGATCCAGGCTACGATCTGGTCGACTCCTTCGCCGCCGCGGATATTCGTAAAAACAAAGGGCCGTTCTCCCCGCATCCGTTTCGAATCCCGTTCCATGACCTCCAGGCTTGCGCCTACCATATCCGCCAGGTCGATCTTATTGATCACCAGAAGATCCGATCTGGTAATTCCCGGTCCTCCTTTTCTCGGAATCTTGTCTCCCTCAGCCACATCGATGACAAAGATCGTGGCGTCCGCCAGTTCCGGGCTGAAGGTGGCGGAAAGGTTATCTCCGCCGCTTTCAATGAACATGATCTGAATATCCGGAAATTTTTCTATCATCTCATCTACTGCTTCCAGGTTCATGGATGCGTCCTCCCGGATCGCCGTATGGGGGCACCCGCCCGTCTCCACTCCTACGATTCTTTCCTTTGGCAGCACGCTGTTTTTACAGAGAAACTCTGCATCCTCTTTCGTATAAATATCGTTGGTGATCACGCCAATGCTATAGTCCCCGGCCATTTTTCTGGTCAGGCTTTCGATCAGGGCAGTCTTGCCGGATCCAACCGGCCCTGCCACGCCTATTTTCACATAGGACATATTTTCGTCTCCTTTCCTTCTGTCCCGAACATTTGATCTGTAGCAATTCAGCCGTGTATCTTCTTGTCAGCACAGAGTGTGCTGACAAGAAGCCCTGGATGTCATCCCTATGCCAGTATATATGTCAGATCACTTTTACAAGCAAGCTTGTAACGCTCTTTATCATATATCCTGGCGCACGGCTGTTATTTCAGGACATATACAGCCTGGAATACAGGCCTTCATGCTGCATGCAGCGCAGTTCAAAGCCTGGAGCTGCCGACCCATACTCCTCTTCCGTCATCTGCATGACCCGTTCGATCGCTGCCGGCCATATCTCCTGGCAGGAAAACAGAAGCTTCTGCCCGACAGTCTGGCTTAAGGGGATCGCTTTTACACAGTTTGTCACGATCGCGGAAGTCTGGGCATACAGATAATGTTCCAGCGTCATCTTCTCTCTGATCCCGGCTGCTGCGCAGAATGTCCCGTAGATGACCGTATAGTTCTTCTTACCAGGTCTTTCCGCATAATGAAGGAAAATATCCTTTTCATAAGCTACCGGAAGAGCCGCTACTGTCTTTAAAAAACGGGATCCCATCTTTTCGCCGGCTGCCCTCACTTCTTTTGGCGTCCTGGCTGCCGTTACAAGCTCGTCTAAGAAAAAGATCCGGCTCATATCCTCTTCCTGAGCAGCCTCATAAGCCATCCTTACAGCTAACAGCTCATTGGGGCAGATTTCATAGAGCAGATTATTGCGGACGTACCGGGCAGCCGTCTCCTGATCTTTCACAAGATTTTTCTGGATATACGTTTCCAGCCCATAAGAATGAGAGTAGCTTCCCACAGGGAAAAGCGAATCGTTCAGCTGAAGGAGAAGATAGCGCTTTCCTTCTTCGGTCATAAAGGTTCTTCCCCCTTCTTTAGTGGCTGTGTCCGCTGACTGTAGAGGAAATGCTCTTTTCAAAGTCCAGCTTGCGCACGTCTTTTCTGGCAGTTACGCCGTGGAGCTTATTCAGCAGCACAAGGGTCGGCTCATTGTACGGCGTAATGAACTGCAGAGGGCCGTCTCCCTTTAACAGTGCGGCATGCTTATTCCCGATCTCATAACATACCTTGGCTACCATCTCCGGGTGATCTTCGTCTATATCGATCACGATCACCTCGCAGGGCGGCATCTCCACAACGATCACCCGTTCTCCGTCCTGATAAAGCACATCTCCATCCCGCAGCCCTCTTACAAGAATGTCTGTACCCAGACGTATCCCGATCTCCACGCCGCTTTTTGTCTTCTTTTGATGGATCCGCTTGTAAGCTTCGTGCCATTCGATCTCCACCGGATCTGCCTGGCAGCTGGCAAACGGCTCGTCTGTTATCTTTCCAAGTATTTTTTCGCAAATGATCATAATCGGTTATCTCCTTTTTTAGAAAAGATTGTAAAGCTGCGTAAGCGGAAGCTTCTTCGCCGGTTTTGACGTCAGGAGCTCTCCGTCCGCTCTTACCTCATAGGTTTCCGGATCCACAGCGATATCCGGGGTACCGTTGTTGAACTTCATGTCCGCTTTTCTGATCGTTCTCGTGTTTCGGACCGGAAGCACCATTTTCTCCAAATGAAGCTTTTCCTTTATCCCGTTCTGAAAAGCCGCCTGTGAGACAAAAGTAATGCATGTGCTGTATTTTGCCCGTCCATGGGCCGCGAACATGGGCTGGTACATAACCGGCTGCGTCGTCGGAATAGAGGCGTTAGCGTCTCCCATCTTTGAAGCGATGATCATCCCGCCTTTTATGATCATATCCGGCTTTACGCCGAAAAAGGCAGGATTCCAGATGACAAGATCAGCGATCTTTCCTACCTCCACGCTTCCCACATACTCGGAAATCCCATGAGTGATCGCAGGATTGATGGTATATTTGGAAATATATCTTTTAATGCGGAAATTGTCGCAGTATTCCTCATCTCCTGGAAGCGGTCCCCGTTCTTCTTTCATTTTATGGGCGGTCTGCCATGTCCTTGTAATAACTTCTCCAATACGGCCCATGGCCTGGGAGTCGGAACTCATCATACTGAACACGCCCATATCGTGGAGCACGTCTTCTGCCGCTATCGTCTCCGGGCGGATCCTGGAATCCGCAAACGCCACATCCTCCGGGATATTTTTATCCAGATGGTGGCAGACCATCAGCATATCCAGATGCTCGTCCAGGGTATTTCCAGTAAACGGCATCGTCGGGTTCGTAGAAGACGGGAGAACGTTGGGTGCCGCTGCCGCCCGGATAATATCCGGCGCGTGGCCGCCGCCGGCCCCTTCGGTATGATAGGTATGTATGGTCCGTCCATTGATCGCAGCCAGGGTATCCTCTACACAGCCGCCTTCATTCAGCGTGTCCGTATGGATCGCTACCTGCACGTCGTATTCATCCGCCACATTCAGACAATGGTCGATGACAGCAGGCGTCGCTCCCCAGTCCTCATGGATCTTCAGCCCCATGGCTCCGGCTTTTACCTGTTCGATCAGGGCCGCCTCATCAGAGCAGTTCCCCTTTCCTAAAAATCCCAGGTTCATAGGATATTCCTCCGCTGCTTCCAGCATCCTGGCCAGATTCCACGGGCCCGGCGTGCAGGTGGTGGCGTTGGTCCCGTCTGACGGCCCCACGCCCCCGCCGATCATCGTCGTCACTCCGGAATACAGGGCGCAGTCGATCTGCTGCGGACATATGAAGTGGATGTGTGTGTCGATCCCACCTGCCGTCACGATCATGCCTTCGCCGGCAAGAGCTTCCGTACAGGCTCCGATCACCATCCCCGGCGTCACGCCGTCCATGATATCCGGGTTTCCAGCTTTTCCGATCCCGGCGATCTTTCCGTCCCGGATCCCAATATCCGCTTTGTAAATGCCCGTATAATCAATGATCAGCGCATTTGTGATCACCAGATCCAACGCCCCGTCTTCCCTGGTGATCTTCACCGACTGGCCCATGCCGTCCCGGATGGTCTTTCCGCCTCCGAATTTCACCTCATCACCATAGACAGTATAATCCTTTTCTACTTTTGCAAATAAATTTGTATCTGCAAGCCGCACGCTGTCCCCTGTAGTCGGACCGAACATCATGCTGTACTGCTTTCTGCTGATCTTACAGCTCATGCTTTTTCTCCTTTCTGAAGATCACTCCCTGATCATTCCCTTTTTTTCAGCCTTTTCCATCGCTTTTTCCAGATTTTCCGGAGAGGTTTTCATTATGGTCAGATCATTGCAGCCATATACGATCTGCTTTCCGCCAAGGCGTACCAGCTGGACCTCCTTTTCCTCTCCCGGCTCAAAACGGACGGACGTCCCGGATGGGATGTCCAAACGAAATCCAAAGGCTTCCCTTCTGTCAAATTGCAGCAGTTTGTTTACTTCGAAAAAATGAAAATGGGAGCCTACCTGTATCGGCCTGTCCCCCATATTCGCCACCATGATCGTCTTCGTCTCTTTTCCTTCATTTAACAGGATATCGCCTTTTGCTGTGATCACTGCTCCTGGTTTCATCTTCCTTTTCCTCCTTTATGCGTACAACAGGGACGGGCCCGGCTGAATAGGATCGTGAACCGTTACAAGCTTTGTTCCGTCCGGAAATGTAGCTTCTACCTGCACCTCTGTCAGCATATCCGCTACTCCTTCCATAACGTCTTCCTCTGACAGAAGCTTTCTTCCCAGTTCCATCAGCTCTGCTACTGTTTTTCCGTCTCTTGCAAATTCCAGAAGCCGGGAGGCCAGATAACTTTCCGCCTCGATATAATTCAGTTTCAATCCTCTCAGGCGCCGCTCCCTTGCCAGCTCTCCGGCCATGTGAAGCAGCAGTTTTTCCTGTTCTTTTGGTGTTAAACGCATACGTTCTCCTTTCTGCCCAGACAGGCAAGCGTTTGTTATTTATGAAAATAAAACAAAAAGACACCCAACAGGCCATTCCCCGTTGAATGTCTTAAACTGGTGTCATTATAACCGATTTTTTTCAGAAAAACAAGCACATTTACAAAACCGGAAAATTGCTATTTCAGCTTATCGATCTCCTCCTGCAAATTTGCCAAAAACCTGCCGGCATGGGCCCCGTCCATCTGCGTGTGATGAAATTGAAATGAAAGCGGCAGATAATACCGGAACCATTTTTTTCTATATTTTCCCCAGATAATAAACGGATTGTTGAAAATACCGCTGTTCATACCCACTGCTCCATCTATTTCCGTATCAATGATCGCCGACGTGCCGATTACCATACTATCCTCCGACAGATCTCTGTCCTGGCAGCTATCTTTCACCTGGGAAGTATATTTCAAATACTCTTTATTGTACGCCTCCAGATCGTCGGTATACAGAATGTCGCAGGAACTGACTTCCCCTGATTGATTCTTCACAATCGTATTGACCGCGATCGTGTCATACTGCAGAAGCTTACCGCCGACAGGAAGAATGTAAAACTCTTTTACGCTTACGGCAGCTTTCCCAATGCAATAATCAAGAAGCATATTAAACTTCATATGTCTCTTTTTGCTGATCCTGACCAGGTTTGTTACATCCAGAGTCTTAAAGAACGTCACCATTGGATTGGGGGCCTTCATCCAAAGTTCATATGCCGCTGCTCTTGCCGTATCTTTCGGCTGAATTTCTTTTGCCATATTTACTCTCCTTTAAATGTTCCATAAAATGGTCATCTGGCTTGTTCCGATATTTTTCAAATGCTTTACGTGCATCCAAGTGCACATCCTTAAAAAACAGGATCAGCCAGATCACATAAGCCAGAATGGCCATATACTGTGTTACGAAATAAGATAATGCCGCTCCTGCCAACATGATCGCAGACCATGAAAAACACTGATTTCTTACGTCACGGGAAATCCAGGCTTTATCGTACATTGCCTGCTCTTCTTCCGACAGCGAATTAAATCCTGAAGTGACCCCCTTTTGTTAGACAAAATAGAAGTCTAATGAAAGGGGTTTTTTCATGCCGTCAGGAAAAAAGATGTATTCAACAGAACTGAAGTTAGAAATTGTCCAAAAATATTTGCAAGGAACAGCCGGAGTTAAAAAACTGGCAGAAGAATATCATGTACACAAAGGTGATATCCAGAAATGGCGAGATGCTTATTTGGAACATGGTGTAGACGGGCTACATATAAGACCTAAGAAATACAGTGGCGATTTTAAGATTTCTGTCGTAGAATATATGCATAGTACAGGATCTTCTCTTCGTAAAACGGCTGCTCATTTTAATATTCCTTGCAGGGATTTGATTAACCAATGGGAGCGTATCTATTATTCGGAAGGGAAAGAAGCTCTGTATGAAGAACGGAGAGGCAGGGCATCAAAAATGGGGATTAAAAAGCCACGAAAATCTAAGAAAAATATAAATGAGAACGAAGACCTTTTAGCAGAGGTACAGCGCCTTCGAATGGAGAATGAATACTTAAAAAAATTAAATGCCTTAATTCAAGAGCGGGAAAAATCCGAGAAAACGATAAAGTAGCTGTCATTACAGAATTAAGGCAGAAATATAAGCTGACAGCACTATTGAGTATTGCCGAAATGCCGCGCAGCACATACTATTACTATATCAAGCAGCTGAAACGTCCTGATAAATATGCCGAGATCAAAAACGAAATCCAGGTGATATATCACGAAAATCAAGGCCGGTATGGATATCGAAGAATCACAATGGAGCTGCGTAACCGGGGCTATCAGATCAACCATAAAACCGTACAGCGCCTCATGAAAATCTTAGGTTTAAAGTGCATGGTCAGGATAAAAAAGTATCGTTCTTATAAAGGACAGGTAGGAAAGATTGCTCCCAATATCCTCCAAAGGAACTTTAAAGCTGAAAAACCAAACCAGAAATGGGCAACAGATATCACGGAGTTTTCGCTTTTTGGAACAAAGCTGTATTTATCTCCTGTTTTAGATATGTACAATGGAGAGATCGTAAGTTATAGCGTCAGCACATCTCCTGTATTAAATCAGGTAATGGATATGTTAGATAAAGCATTCGCAAAAATACCAGATAATACGCATCTTATCTTTCACTCGGATCAAGGCTGGCAGTATCAACATAGAGCATATCAAAAACGATTAAAAGATAAAGGGGTCCAGCAAAGTATGTCAAGGAAGGGGAATTGCCTTGATAATGCAGTAATGGAAAACTTTTTTGGTTTATTGAAATCAGAATTGCTATATTTAAGGGAATTTTCTTCTTTGGAAGAATTTCAAATTGAATTGGAGAAATATATCGATTACTATAATAATAAACGTATTAAGAGCAAACTAAAAGGACTGAGTCCTGTACAATACAGGATTCAATCCTCATTAGTTGCGTAACCGCCAAGTTTGTCTAACTTTTTGGGGTCAGATCA
>DWZA01000096.1 GCA_019118365.1 Candidatus Lachnoclostridium stercoravium
AGTAATAAACTGTAAAGAAGAGGAGGTACAGATTATGGGGTTTCAAACGGGGTATCCAACTGACATTCTTACGCCGAGGTGCGTGGTGAAGCATGGAAATTATGCAGTGATCCCAAAGGAGGGGCTGTGCAAAAACGAGATTCCTTTTATGGAAGACTGCGACGTGAGCATCCTGTCTTCTCCGGAGCTGGGGTCGAAATTTGTATTTTACAAGGCAGAGGTGCCGGCAGGAAAAGGAACCTCCGCTCCATGGGGAAGAGAAGAGGGGATTGAGTGTTTTGCATTTGTATATCAGGGAAAGGGAACCTTATCAACAGGCGGAAACACTTATCATGTAGCGCCGGGGATGTATCTTTATACTGCTCCGGGAGAGGGTATGGAGTTTTCCAACACAGGAGAGGAACCGATGACACTCCTTCTTCTGCGCCAGAGATATAAACCGTTAAAAGGTTATGATGCGCCGAAATCGTATTTTGGGAACGCGGCGGAAGTAGTGCCGGAGAACCTGTTCGGAATGGAAAATGTACAGCGCTATTTTCTCCTTCCAACAGATATGAGCATGGATCTTGGAATGTATATTTTCTACTTCCAGCCAGGCGGCTGCCATACCTATGCGGAAACCCATAAACAGGAGCATGGCATGTATGTTCTTGACGGGGAAGGCGCTTACTATCTAGACGACAACTGGAGCATCTCCAAAAAGGATGACTTCGTATGGATGGGGCCGTACTGCCCGCAGGGCGCTTACTGCGTGGGAAGAAAACCGTATATTTATCTGCTGTCAAAAGACTGCAACCGTGACATTGATGTATAAAAAGGGCTGAACGGCAGTAAAAAGATAACTGCAGCTGAATGAAAAGCCCCCAGGATGAGACGTACGCTTGGTACGGCCCATTTCCTGGGGGCTTAAAATTTACGCAGATTTTAAAGGATCTCGATCTGGCAGCAGGCCATAGATACCAGCGCGGCCTCATGGCTCTCTGGAGAGACTCCTGCGCAGCAGTCCTTCCTGACGGAAATCTTTACTTCCGGCAAAAACGCCTTAAGAAGGAGCGCGTTGCTGATCACGCATATATCTGTGCACAGGCCCACCAGACGGATCTCGTCGATGGGACGGGTCATATGGATCCCGCTTAAATATTCCGCCAGATGCACGCTGCCAAAGGTGGGCTTTTCGATCACGAGGCTGTTGAGAGAATCCCGCACTTCTTCCAGGGCCGGGCAGAGTTCCCAGCCTGCCGTGCCTTTGATACAGTGGCTGACGGGGAGCCGCTGTCCCTCCTGCGTGTTCAGATAGTCCTTTTCATGGGTATCCTGAGTAAAGATCACAGTTCCCTGAAATTCTTTTGCTTCCTTTACCACGTTTTCGACGATCTCCTGGGCTTCTTTTGTGCCCAGGGAACCATCGATAAAATCATTCTGCATATCTACTACGATCAGATAACGGTTCATAGCTTCCCCTTAATGATTAATAAACTTTGGCTTCCTCTTCGCCGTTCAGTACGCATAACGCGCCCTGAGCCAGAGCCAGAAGCTCGTCTTCTCCTGGGTAGATGGTTATGCCGCTGATAAAACCGACACGTTCTTTGATCATATCTGTGATCGGCTTGCCGTAAGCGATACCTCCAGTAAGGATGATCTGGTCAACTTTACCGCTTAATACAGCGGACATAGCGCCGATCTCCTTGGAAACCTGATAGCAGAAAGCGTCGACAACTGCTTTGGCTTTTTCGTCGCCGTTTTTGAACGCATCGTCTTCGATGGTGCGCATGTCATTGGTACCCATGTATGCGTTCATACCGCCGTTGCCGCAGATCTTTTTGTAGATTTCTTTTTCTGTGTATTTGCCGCTGAAGCATAACTTTACAAGAGGACCGGAAGGAACTCCGCCGGAACGTTCCGGAGAGAACGGGCCGTCTCCGTCAAGGGTATTGTTTACATCGATAACTCTGCCGCCTGCATGAGCGCCTACGGAAACGCCGCCGCCCATGTGCGCGATGATAAGGCGGAGGGAACTGTAAGGAACGCCCTGCTCTTTTGCATAACGTTTTGCTACAGCCTTCTGGTTCAGAGCGTGGAAGATACTGATCCTTGGAAGCTCCGGAACGCCGGAAAGCCTCGCTACATCGTCCATCTCATCTACAACTACCGGGTCGACGATATAGGATGGGATATTAACGCTGTCGCCGATCTCTCTGGCAAGGATACCGCCTAAGTTAGAAGCGTGCTGTCCCTGCTTTCCGATGTACAGATCGTGGAGCAGCTCGTCCGATACGGTGTAGGTTCCTCCTGGGATCGGCTTTAACAGGCCGCCGCGGCCTACCACAACGTCAAGCTCTGAAATATCGAAATGATTCTCCTTTAATACGTCCAGGATCACCTGTTTGCGGAAATCCTTCTGGTCTACGATAGAAGCGTATTTGGAGATCTCTTCCGTAGGATGGCGGAGAGTCTTCTCAAACAGCTGCGTCTCATCCTCGTATACGCCGATCTTTGTAGAGGTGGAACCTGGGTTGATGACTAAAATCTTGTAACTCATAGTAAACTCCCTTCTTTCGCCGGCTGGCGGCTGAATAATAATTATAGAGGGTTTCCCCTTGCCTTACTCTGTGATCGCGCCTGCGATGACTGCAGCTAAAGCGATAGAATTGATCTTTGTCTCAAAATCATCAGAACGGGAGGTAAGGATAACCGGAGCAGTCGTACCTACCAGAAGGTTTCCGTTCTTTACCTTTGCAGTGCGGACAAGGATCTTATATGTGATATTGCCGGCATCGATATTCGGGAAAAGAAGAATATCCGCATTGCCTGCCACTGGATTGGTAACTCCCTTGTGAACAGCGGCTTCCTCGTCGATCGCCAGATCCATGGACAGCGGGCCGTAAACTTCGCAGCCTGTGATCTCGCCCTTCTGGTTCATCTCTGTAAGGATCTGAGCGTCTACAGTAGGCTGCATCTTAGGGTTGACCGTCTCAACAGCGCAGATCGGAGCAACCTTTGGAACAGCAACGCCGCAGGCTTTTGCAACTTCAACCGCATTGTTGATGATGTTGACCTTTTCCTCCAGAGTCGGATATGTGTTGAACGCAACGTCAGTGAAGATCAGAAGACGGTCAATGCCCTCGATCTCAAATACGCAGACGTGGGACATCATCTTTCCGGAGCGAAGTCCGACTTCCTTATTTAATACGCTCTTTAAAAATACCTTTGTCTCCAGCATTCCCTTTAACAGGATGTCCGCTTTCTTGTTATGCACCAGCTCTACTGCCTTTAATGCGGCTTTTTCTTCGTCCGGTTCGTTGATGACTTCAAAATCATCAAGGTTCATATTGATAGAAGCGGCGATCTCACGGATCTTTTCTTCGTTGCCTACGAGAACGGCGTCTGCAATGCCTCTTTCTCTGGCGATCTTAACGGCCTCCAGTACCGGCTCGTCATGGGCTGCAGCAACAGAGATCTTCTTCCTTCCGCAGCTTGTGGCTTTTGAAATCAATTCGTCAAAACTCTTACTCATAGTGCACCTGCCTTTTCCTTTACTTTCCTTTTTCCTTAAAGAATCATTACTAAATATTTTTTTAACAATGTAAGTGTACCACTGAACAAGGGGAAAATCAATATAAAAAATACCAGGAACCCCAAGTGGTTTCGAGGTAATGTGCTAAATATACAGCCTGCAATGTTAAGAATTTATAAAATTTTTACAAAATAAGATTGATAATTATTTGACAAAACGGTAAGGTTGTAGTATAGTTAAGAAAGAGTCTGAAGTGGCGCAAAAGAGAAAACCACAGAGGGATGAGGGGGAGAGCAGATGGTAAAGGCTGTTTATCCAGGAAGCTTTGATCCGGTTACATTAGGGCATTTGGACGTTATCCGCAGGGCCGCGAAGGTAGTGGATGAACTGATCATAGGAGTTCTTGTTAATTCCGCAAAGAAGCCCATGTTCACGCTGGAAGAACGGATGGAATTGATAAAAGAGGCGACCGCCGAGTTTCCCAATGTCACAGTAAAGACATTTCATGGGCTGACGGTAGAGTTTGCAAAAGAGAATGACGCGCATCTTATCATAAGAGGCTTAAGGGCAGTAACGGACTTTGAGTCCGAGATGCAGATCGCCCAGACGAATCACAGCATTGAGCCGGATATCGATACCATGTTTTTTACTACCAGCCTGGAATATGCGTTCTTAAGCTCTACGATTGTAAAAGAAGTCGCCTTTTACGGCGCAGATATTTCCAAGTTTGTTCCGCCTGGAGTTATCAGGGCGTTTGAGCAGAAAAAACAAGCGATAAATGGACAGCAGATGTAGACAAGCATGACTGCAGAAAAGAAGAGGAAAAGGAAAAGAGTCTAAGGAGGAAAAGACAATGGCAAAGAAAGTAGTTTTAGCAGGTGCGTGCCGTACAGCGATCGGAAGCATGGGCGGAAGTTTAAGCACCACACCGGCACCGGAACTGGGAGCGATCGTTATCAAGGAAGCTTTAAAGAGAGCAGGCGTAGCTCCGGAGCAGGTTGACCATGTTTACATGGGCTGTGTGATCCAGGCAGGACTGGGACAGAACGTAGCGCGTCAGTCTTCTATCAAGGCAGGCCTTCCAGTTGAGACGCCGGCAGTTACAGTAAACGTAGTATGCGGTTCCGGACTTAACTGCGTAAATATGGCGGCTCAGATGATCCAGTGCGGCGACGCAGATATCGTTGTAGCAGGCGGTATGGAGAACATGTCCATGGCTCCATATGCGTTAAAGAATGCCCGTTACGGATACCGTATGGGACATTCCACTATGTTCGATACCATGATCAGCGATGCTCTCTGGGATGTATTCAATGATTACCATATGGGCGTTACAGCTGAGAATGTAGCAGAGCAGTGGGGACTGACAAGAGAGCAGTTAGACGAGTTCGCAGCTTCCAGCCAGCAGAAGGCATGCGCAGCGATCGAGTCAGGCAGATTTAAAGATGAGATCGTACCAGTAGAAGTTAAGAAGAAAAAAGAGACCATTATTTTTGATACAGACGAAGGCCCGCGTCCAGGCACAACTGCAGAAGGCATCGCAAGACTTCGTCCTGCATTCAAGAAAGACGGTATGGTAACAGCAGGAAACGCTTCCAGTATCAATGACGGCGCTGCAGCTATCGTTGTAATGAGTGAAGAGAAGGCAAAAGAATTAGGCGTTAAGCCGATGGCTACATGGGTTGCAGGCGCGTTAGGCGGTGTTGATCCGTCTATCATGGGCGTAGGACCGGTAGCGGCGACAAAGAAAGTTATGGCGAAGACAGGACTTACTGTAGCTGATATGGACCTGATCGAGGCAAACGAAGCATTTGCCGCTCAGTCTCTGGCAGTTGCACATGACCTGGAATTCGATATGAGCAAAGTAAATGTAAACGGCGGCGCGATCGCCCTTGGACATCCGGTAGGAGCTTCCGGCTGCCGTATCCTGGTAACTCTGCTCCATGAGATGGAAAAGAGAGATGCCAAGAAAGGTCTTGCTACTCTGTGCATCGGCGGCGGTATGGGCTGCGCGACTATCGTTGAGAGAGACTAAATAAAACAGGTGTGAGAGGGATGGATCCCCATTCCTCTCGTCTGTATGTTTAAAAACAAATGATCACAAGGAAGGAGTGTATGGAAGATGGAATTTATTACATATGAAGTAGAAGGCCAGGTAGGCCTGATCACCATCAATCGTCCAAAGGCATTAAACGCATTAAACAGCGCAGTCCTGGAAGAACTGGACGCTACGCTGGATGCAGTGGATTTAAATGAAGTAAGGGCTCTGATCCTTACAGGAGCAGGGGACAAGTCCTTTGTTGCCGGCGCAGATATCGGCGAGATGAGCACATTGACAAAAGCAGAGGGCGAAGCCTTTGGAAAGAAAGGAAACGATGTTTTCCGCAAGCTGGAGACATTCCCGATCCCTGTGATCGCAGCAGTAAACGGATTCGCTTTAGGCGGCGGCTGCGAGATCTCCATGAGCTGCGATATCCGTATCTGCTCTGACAACGCAGTATTCGGCCAGCCGGAAGTTGGTCTGGGGATCACTCCAGGATTCGGCGGAACCCAGAGGCTTGCAAGGATCGTAGGCGTTGGCATGGCAAAGCAGATGATCTATACAGCAAGAAATATCAAGGCTGACGAAGCTTTGAGGATCGGTCTTGTAAACGCTGTCTATACTCAGGAAGAACTGCTTCCGGCAGCAAAGAAGATGGCCGCAGGCATTGCAAAGAACGCTCCTATCGCAGTACGCAACTGCAAGAAAGCGATCAACGACGGACTTCAGGTAGATATGGATGCTGCGATCGTGATCGAAGAGAAGTTATTTGGCGACTGCTTCGAGACACATGACCAGAAGGAAGGTATGAGCGCTTTCCTTGAGAAGAGAAAAGAGAAAAACTTTATCAATCAGTAAGTTTCATAGAAAAAAGGAAAAGAATTTAAGGAGGAAATGACAATGAAAGTTGGTATCATCGGCGCAGGAACAATGGGTTCCGGTATTGCACAGGCTTTTGCACAGACAGAAGGCTATGAGGTTTGCTTATGCGACATCAACGAAGAGTTCGCTGCAAACGGCAAAAAGAAGATCGCAAAGGGATTTGAGAAGAGGATCGCAAAAGGCAAGATGACTCAGGAAGCTGCAGACGCGATCCTGTCAAAGATCACAACAGGCGTAAAAGATATCTGCACAGACTGCGACCTGGTTGTTGAGGCTGCTCTTGAGAATATGGAAGTAAAGAAACAGACATTTAAAGAGCTGCAGGCAATCTGCAAGAAAGATTGTATGTTCGCTACCAATACATCTTCCTTATCCATCACAGAGATCGGCGCAGGCCTTGACCGTCCGGTTATCGGCATGCATTTCTTCAATCCGGCTCCTGTAATGAAGCTGGTTGAGGTTATCGCAGGTCTGAACACACCGGCAGAGATGGTAGATAAGACAAAAGAGATCGCAGAATCTATCGGAAAGACTCCGGTACAGGTAGAGGAAGCTGCTGGATTCGTTGTAAACAGGATCCTTGTTCCTATGATCAACGAAGCGATCGGCATCTACGCTGACGGCGTAGCTTCTGTTGAAGGCATCGACGCAGCTATGAAGCTGGGCGCAAACCATCCGATGGGACCGTTAGCATTAGGCGACCTGATCGGCCTTGACGTTGTTCTGGCTATCATGGAAGTTCTTCAGGCAGAGACAGGCGATTCCAAATATCGTCCGCATCCACTGTTAAGAAAGATGGTTCGTGGCGGCAAACTTGGCATGAAGACTGGCAAGGGATTCTACGATTATACAAAATAAAAGCGGAAATAGATGGAGGAGTCGAAAATGGATTTTAGTTTATCAAAAAAACACCTTATGGCTCAGTCCCTGTTCAGAAGCTTTGCTGAGAATGAAGTAAAGCCTCTGGCACAGGAAGTGGACGAGACAGAAGAGTTCCCGAAAGCAACTGTTGAAAAAATGGCAAAGAGCGGCTTCTTAGGAATCCCGGTTCCGAAGGAGTACGGCGGCCAGGGCTGCGATCCGCTTACTTATGTTATGTGCGTAGAAGAGCTGGCAAAAGTTTGCGGTACTACAGCAGTTATCGTTTCCGCTCATACTTCCCTGTGTATCGACCCGATCATGACATACGGAACAGAAGAGCAGAAGCAGAAATATGTTCCGGATCTGGCTTCCGGAAGAAAGTTAGGCGCATTCGGCCTGACAGAGCCTGGCGCTGGTACAGACGCTCAGGGACAGCAGACAAAGGCTGTTTTAGACGGCGACGAGTGGGTATTAAACGGCTCCAAGTGCTTTATCACCAACGGTAAGCAGGCGGATGTATACATCATCATCGCAGTAACAGGCATCGTTGAAAAACGTGGCAGAAAGATGAAAGAGATTTCTGCATTTATTGTTGAAAAAGGTACTCCAGGCTTCTCCTTTGGTACAAAAGAGAAGAAGATGGGTATCCGCGGTTCTTCTACTTACGAACTGATCTTCACAGACTGCCGTATCCCGAAGGAAAACTTACTGGGACAGCAGGGCAAGGGCTTCAACATCGCTATGCATACCCTGGATGGCGGACGTATCGGTATCGCCGCTCAGGCTCTGGGTCTTGCAGAGGGCGCTCTTGAGACAACAATCAAATATGTAAAAGAAAGAAAACAGTTTGGCCGTTCCATCGCTCAGTTCCAGAATACACAGTTCCAGCTGGCTGACATGGCTACAAAAGTAGAGGCTGCAAAGATGCTGGTTTACAGGGCGGCAATGGCTAAGGCTACCCAGAAGACATACAGCGTAGAAGCAGCTATGGCTAAATTATACGCAGCAGAGGTTGCTATGGAAGTAACGACCAAGGCAGTTCAGCTCCACGGCGGCTACGGCTACATCAGAGAATACGATGTAGAGCGCATGATGAGAGATGCCAAGATCACCGAAATCTACGAAGGAACCTCAGAAGTTCAGCGTATGGTAATTTCCGGAAACATTTTGAAATAAATTAAGGAGGACTTGTTGTGAAGATAGTCGTTTGTGTAAAACAGGTGCCGGATACAAAAGGCGGGGTAAAGTTCAACCCGGACGGCACATTGGATAGAGGTGCAATGCTTGCAATTATGAACCCGGATGACAAAGCCGGCCTGGAAGCAGCATTAAGATTAAAAGATCAGTACGGTGCAGAAGTTACCGTAGTTACCATGGGACTTCCAAAGGCTGACGAAGTTCTCCGTGAGGCTCTGGCAATGGGCGCTGACAAAGGGATCCTTGTAACAGACAGAGTGCTGGGCGGCGCTGATACATGGGCAACCTCCACGACTCTGGCAGGCGCGATCCGCAACCTGGAATACGACCTGATCATCACAGGACGTCAGGCGATCGACGGCGATACCGCTCAGGTTGGACCGCAGATCTCCGAGCATCTGAATATCCCGGTTATTTCCTATGCCCAGGATATCAAGATCGACGGCGATTATGTGATCGTTCAGCGTCAGTTTGAAGACAGGTATCATGTGCTGAAGGCAAAGATGCCGTGCCTGATCACTGCTCTTTCTGAATTAAATGAACCGCGTTATATGACTCCAGGCGGAATCTTTGATGCATATGATGCAGAAGTTACCGTATGGGGCAGAGCAGATCTGAAGGATGTAGACGACAGCAACTTAGGCTTAAAGGGTTCACCTACCCAGATCGCAAAGGCTTCTGACAAGGTAAGAAAGGGAGCCGGCGAGGTAGTAAATCTTGACCCGCAGGAGTCTGTTGCTTACATCATGGGCAAATTAACTGAGAAACATATCATTTAAAAAGGAAAAGTGGTGAACATAAATGGGATTAGAAGAGTATAAGGGCGTATATATCTTTGCGCAGCAGGTAGATAATAAATTAAGCAATATTGCTTTCGAGTTACTTGGAAAAGCAAGAGACCTGGCAAAAGATCTGGATACAGACGTTACTGCAGTCCTGATCGGATGCGATGTAAAGGGTCTTGCAGACGAGCTGGCTGCATATGGTGCAGACAAGGTCATCGTTGTTGACGATCCTCAGTTAAAGGAATACAGGACAGAGCCATATGCTCACGCACTGTCTTCCGTTATCAACAAATACAAACCGGAGATCATGCTGGTAGGCGCTACCGCGATCGGAAGAGATCTGGGACCAAGGGTATCCGCAAGAGTTGCAACCGGTCTTACCGCTGACTGTACAAAACTGGATATCGGCGACTTCCCGCTCACACCTGTACCAGGAAAAGAGCAGAAGCACAACCAGCTCCTTATGACACGTCCGGCATTCGGCGGAAATACGATCGCTACGATCGCTTGCCCGAACCACCGTCCGCAGATGGCTACTGTTCGTCCAGGCGTTATGCAGGCGATCGCTAAGATCCCAGGAGCAAAAGCCGTTGTAGAAGAGTACAATCCTGGCTTTGAGCCAAACAACAACTACGTTGAGATCATGGACGTTGTGAAGTCTGTTGTTGATACAGTAGATATCATGGATGCAAAGATCCTTGTTTCCGGCGGCCGTGGAGTAGGAAGCCCTGAGAACTTTAAGATCCTTGAGGATCTGGCAAAAGCGATCGGCGGCGAAGTGAGCTGCTCCCGTGCGGTTGTAGACGCAGGCTGGAAGCCGAAGGACCTCCAGGTAGGCCAGACAGGAAAGACCGTTCGTCCGAACGTATACTTTGCTATTGGTATTTCCGGAGCGATTCAGCACGTTGCAGGTATGGAAGAGTCTGACGTTATCATTGCGATCAACAAAGACGATACCGCTCCGATCTTTGAAGTAGCTGACTACGGCATTGTAGGCGACTTAAATAAGATCGTTCCAGAACTGACAAAGCAGATCATCGCAGCTAAGGAAGCTAAGATCTGATAGAGTATTATAAAAACGCCGCCCTGGGCAGGCTGTATGAAAGAAAATACAGTCTGTTCCAGGGCGATTTTTTAAGTGCGTCGTGGTTTGCCCCACTCTTATTATTATAGTTTAAATGGATGAGTTTGACAATATTGCAAGATCCTTGAACAGCAAAAAAGCCAGAACACCTTGCTTTATCAAGGAATCCTGACCTTCATCGGGTTGGGCTGTTTATCTAACAGTCAGCAGGGGAAGAGGGGCTCGAACCCCCATCTACGGTTTTGGAGACCGCTGCTCTACCATTGAACTATTCCCCTTCAGCGCGCTTTCTCTCGCGTGCCTAAGTATAATACCATAAATTCAGAAATGTGTCAACATTTTTTACAATTTTTCTTTTTACGAAAAACCTGTATAAATTTCACAAATTTTCGTTTTGTATTTTATTAGAAACAAAGGCGTAAGGCGAAGGAAATAAGAATTATTTTTATTATTGATAGAAGAATTTGAGTAAAATGCTAAAAATATCCAGCATAAAAATTAAAAGATGAGAAAAAATTTACAATAACTGGAGGAAAAATGGCATTTTATCCTGAATTTGACAACAAATGAAATAAATGTTATAAATATGGCAACACTTTAGTTAATGCATATGCTAGTTAATGAAGGAGTTGTTTAATATGATGAAACAGAAAAAGATTATGTTACCTACCGTTGCGGAAGCAAAGGAGTTTGTAGCTGTTGCAGGAAAGTGTGATTTTGATATTAATGTATTTTACAATCGCATCATCATCGATGCAAAGTCCATTCTCGGCGTATTAAGCCTTGATCTGAGAAAGATCCTGACAGTCGAGTATGATGGAGAGAACGAAGAGTTAGAAGCTTTTTTAAACGAGAAAGCAGCAAGTAAATATAAGGCCGCATAAGCAGCTAAAGTGTAGAAGAAAGGGCAGTTGTCCGGGTACAGGATCCGGGCGGCTGCCCTTTTTCGTTGCGCAGGAAAATACTTTTGTTTTGCAGGAGTTATTGATATAATGTAACTGTTCAGGACGGCACATCTTCTTGCCCGGCTAAGGCCGGACAAAAAGTCTTTTGCTCCCTGATAATAAATACGGGATGTACGAAGGATTTGAGATGGAAGAAAAGCACAGAGAAGAAGGAACGCAGAAGAAAATAAAGATTTCCGTAAGGAACCTGGTGGAATTTGTGCTGCGCTCCGGCGATCTGGACAACAGGCGTACTTCCAGCGCGCAGAAAGAGGCCATGCAGGAAGGCAGCCGCATACACAGAAAGATCCAGAAGCGTATGGGTTCCGGCTATCAGGCGGAAGTGGGAATGAAATTCGCAGTAGAGGAGGATGGATTTTCCATTGAGATAGAGGGAAGGGCCGACGGGATCATACGGGAAGCTTCCGGCGTTACCGTAGACGAGATCAAAGGCGTATATCAGGATCTGGCAGAGAAGGAAAAGGCAGAAGAGGTCCATCTAGCTCAGGCGAGGTGCTACGGATATTTTCTGGCGGAAAAAGAGGATCTTCCGTCGGTAACGATACAGATCACTTATTGTAATATAGAAACAGAAGAAATACGGCGTTTCCGGGAGGAGCTTTCTTATGAAGAATTAAAGGAATGGTTTGGGGGATTGATCCATGAATATGCAAAATGGGCCAGGTACCTTTACCATCACGGGCTCCGCCGGGATGCTTCCATAAAAGATCTGGCGTTTCCCTACCCCTACCGGAAGGGGCAGAAAGAGCTGGCGGCTGTGGTATACCGCGCCATCGAGGGAGAAAAGCGGCTGTTCATCCAGGCTCCGACCGGAACGGGAAAAACGCTGGCAGCGGTTTATCCGGCGTTAAAAGCGATCGGGGAAGGCCATGGCGATAAACTGTTCTATCTTACGGCCAAGACGATCACCAGGACGGTAGCGGAAGACACATTTTCCATATTAAGAGATCATGGGCTGTATTTTCTGTCAGTGACGATCACGGCGAAGGAAAAGCTTTGTTTCCTGGAAAAGCCGGACTGTAATCCGGATAGCTGTCCCTATGCGAAAGGCCATTTTGACCGGGTTAACGACGCGGTCTACGAGATCATCCACAGAGAAGCTGCCATCGGCAGGGAGACGGTCCTGGAATACGCAGAACGCTTCCAGGTATGCCCCTTTGAATTCTGTCTGGATATCACCAACTGGGCGGACGGGATCATCTGCGACTATAATTATGTATTTGATCCAGGAGTACGCCTGAAACGGTATTTTGCCGACAATGTGACGGGAGAATATATCTTTCTCATCGACGAGGCGCACAATCTGGTTTCCAGAGCCAGGGAAATGTACAGCGAATCTATTGTAAAAGAGGAAGTCCTGCTGGTAAAACGGATCCTGAAAGAGCGCTCTCCAAAGCTTACCCGCCTGCTGGACCGCTGCAACCGGATCCTGCTGGAAATGAAGCGGGAATGCGGGGAGGCGACTCTTTTTCCAGATGTGAACCATCTTTGCCTGGCAGTGTCAGCCATGTTTGCGCAGCTGGAGATATTTATGGAGGAAAATGTGGAATTTGAGGACAGGGATATTGTCCTGGATTTCTATTTTCGGATAAGAAATTTTCTTTCCATTCATGAACTGGCTGATGAAAATTATCAGATATATGGAGAAGTGGGGAGAGACGGGCAGTTTTCAGTGAGGCTTTTCTGCGTGAATCCTTCTGGAAATCTGATCAGCTGCCTGAACCAGGGCAGGGCGGCCGTCTTTTTCTCAGCAACGCTCCTTCCTGTAAATTATTATAAGGAATTGTTAAGCGGCGCCAAGGAAGACCCTGCTGTTTACGCAAGATCGCCTTTCCAGAAAGATCATATGCTCCTGCTGGTAGGAAGGGACGTAAGCAGCCGGTATACCAGGAGAAACGCGCGGGAATATGAAAAGATCGCCGACTATATAGAAAATATCACAGAAGCCAGAAAAGGCAATTATATGGTGTTCTTTCCTTCCTATCAATATATGCAGGAGATCGAAGGCGTTCTGTCTGCAAGAGGCTCCGGGCTTGTCCGGACGCTTCAGAAAAATAATATGAACGAGGCAGAGAGGGAGGATTTCCTTCGAAAGTTTGAAGAGGAGAGAACAGGATCCTTTGCAGCCTTTTGCGTCATGGGCGGCGTATTTTCTGAAGGGATCGATCTGAAGGAAGAGCGGCTGATCGGGGCGATCCTTATTGGAACGGGGCTTCCGATGGTATGTACGGAACAGGAGATCCTGAAAGGATATTTTGACAGGCAGAATAAGGATGGTTTTCGTTTCGCATATCAATACCCAGGCATGTGTAAGGTCATGCAGGCTGCGGGAAGGGTGATACGGACGGCCTCAGATCGGGGCGTAGTGGCCCTGTTGGACGAGCGGTTCCTGGAATGGGATTATCAGGCGATGTTTCCCAGGGAATGGACGGATTATCAGATCGTGGATCGGGGAAATGTGAAAGCGGCGGTGGAGCGGTTCTGGGAAGATATTTAGCTGTAATGAAATAGGTATTTTGTCAACATATGACAAAATACCTATTTTTTTAACAAAAAAATAGAAAATATTGACATTTTGCACAGTTCATTATATAATTTATTATAATAATTAATTTAATTAAATAATAAAATAAATAGCAAAGGAGGGTTATATGCTGCCTACGGATAAATTGCTCTTATCAAGGGCCAGGATCGTTCCAGGTTATTACGCATTGATTCCACCAGAAGGAAGGGTGTACAATACTTTTCCTCATATACAGGGAAAAGTCGCTATCACTGCAACTCCTAAATTAGGTGCAGGTTTTGTTTCCTATGTTATACGGCCAGACCAAAGTAAACGGATCGTAGGGAAATTAATATCAGATAAAGATATAGAATATTTTTTATATATTAATAATGGAATGGTGAATATAACGACGGAAAAGATAAAAGGGACAATGGAAAAAGGATTTTATATGTATTTGCCCCCAAATCAATATGCAGATTTTGAAAGTTGGGACGAGTCAGGAGAAATATTTCTATATAAGAGAAAATATGTTCCGCTGGAAGGAAAATTCCCCTGGTTTGTCTGGGGTAATGCATCAAATATCCCTTGGCATGATTGTGAAGATGCACAGAACCTTCTAAGCAAAGAATTGCTGCCTTCTAATGAGGAATTTGATATTGGATTTCATATTTTACGATTTAAGAAAGGGGGATGCCATGGTTTCGTAGAAACGCACTATCAGGAACATGGAGCCTTTATACTCCAAGGACAGGGAATGTATCTTTTAGATACAATCTGGAGCCCAGTAAAAAAAGGAGACTTTATCTGGATGGGGCCATTCGTTCCGCAAGCTGCTTATGGAATAGGGGAAGGAGAGTTTTCTTATTTGCTCTCAAAAGATTGCAACAGAGATTTTATTTGAAAATAATGAAAGGAGAGTGTAGGACATATGAAAAAAGTTTGGACACAGTTGGTAATAGGGGTATGTCTGGCAGGTTTTTTAGCAGGTTGTGGCGGAACAGAAAGTCAAACGGAAGAGACTCGTGTCTCCGAGTCGGAAAAAAGCGGACCGGAAGATGAATCAACAGAATATGGAGACGAGATACATGTAGCAATGGCAGCAGTCCCAGACTCTATGGACGTCCATTATCAGAGTGATCAGCTGGCAAGGATCATTGGATATGGAATGATATGGGAATCATTGATGACGATGACAGAGGATTATATTCCAAAGCCAGAATTAGCAGAAAGCTGTGAAGTAAATGAAGATTGTACAGAATATGTATATAACCTGAGAAAAGGAGTATTGTTTCATGATGGGCAGGAAATGAAAGCTGACGATGTAGTGGCATCCATGAATCGCTGGATCTCGGCTTATGGCAGTGTAAGGGAAATGGTAGGAGAGTCCAGATTTGAAAAAGTCGATGACTATACTGTGAAAATTTCCATGGAGAAACCAGCTCTGTTTTTAAATGAGTTGATTGCAGCTCAAAGTCAATGTTCAGCGATTATGCCTGAAACAGTTATTGAAAATGTAGATGAATCTACGGGATTTATTAATCAATATATTGGAACAGGGCCATATAAGTTTGAAGAATGGGCTGATGGTCAGTATATAAAACTTACGAGGAATGAGGAATATCAGCCTTATGGGAATCCAGGAGAAGCTAGCGGCTGGTGGGGATATAAAAATGCTTATATAAAAGATGTATACTTTGATTTCGTACCAGATAATATTACAAGGGGTACCGGTGTGCTTACTGGAGAATATGATTTTGGATTCCAACTGCCTTCTGATAATTATTCTATGTTTGATGGCAATCCAGATACTATAATCTATAAAGAGAATGCTGGTTCAGCTATGACCATATTTAATAAGAAAGAAGGACTTTCTGTAAATCCTCTTATCCGAAAAGCTGTGCTATATGCTGTTGATCCGGAAAATGTAATGCAGGCTGCGTGGACATCAACTGATTTTTATAGGATGGAATCCAGTTATATGAGCCAGGAACAGGCCAATTGGTATAGTAAGAGCGGAAGTGAGTATTATGACGCTGTAGATAAAGAAAAAGCCAAGCAATATCTGGAAGAGGCTGGATACAATGGCGAAGTGTATAGAATCCTTGTCAACAGCGATCACAATTTCTTTACTTCTATGGCAGTTGTTATAAAAGCAGAATTGGAAGAAATTGGGATGAATGTGGAGCTTAAGAGTGTAGAAGCAGCTACGTTCCTGAATCAAAGAAATGATTCATCCATCTATGACGCATTTTTGGCAACACCGATCCCCGTTTGTGTTCCAAGCATGCAGATTTATTTGAATCCTTCATGGCCAGGATGGACTACAGATGAAAAGATCATGGAATTAAATGGAAATATTAATTCATCACTTTCTGTAGAAGAAGCAAAGGGATACTGGGATGAATTACAAGAGTATTGCTGGGCAGAAAGTCTTCCTGTGATCAAATATGGAGAATTTTTTAACTATAGTGTATCAAGTTCCAAAGTGAAAGATCTTGTATACTTTAATGGACCGTATGTAGGAAACGCAAAAATTGAAAAATAAAGAAGTTTCCGAAGAAAAAGGACATGGAAGAAACAGCAGGAGGGCTTTGTGAAAAAATATATATTAAAACGCATTCTAACAATGATCCCTGTCTTTATTATCACATCGGTCATAATCTTCTCTATCATTCATCTAACGCCTGGAGATCCGGCTAGAGTGATATTAGGCGATGGAGCTGTAGAAGAGGATGTAATTGCGCTGCAAAAAAAGATGGGCTTGGATAAGCCGGTTCTTGTACAATATGCAGACTGGGTCGGGGGGATTTTTAAAGGAGACTTGGGAGAATCATTGTTCATTGACGAACCAATGTGGGAGATTATTGTAAGCCATATGAAGCCTACCCTATCCCTTACTATTTACGCTCTTTTAATTGCAGCAGGAGTCGGGATTCCATTTGGAATCCTGGCTGCCAAATATCGGGGAAGTGTTTTAGACCATGGCGTAACATTAGTTTCTCTTTGCGGAATCAGTGTGCCCAACTTTGTTGTAGCACTGCTTCTTATGTTGCTATTTGCTTTCCGTATTCGATTATTCCCTGTGGCAGGATATAAGACTTTAGAAGAAGGATTTATACCTCATATTCGATATTTGACACTTCCGGCAGTGGCTTTAGGATTTATTCATATGGCGCTTATTATGAGAATGACAAGATCATCTGTTTTGGAAGTTTTAAGCAGCGATTATGTGAAGATGGCAAGGGCAAAAGGAGTAGGGGAAGCAGCCATTATGGTAAGACATGCCTTGAAAAATGCATTGCTCCCCATCATAACTGTTATCGGACAGACAACAATAACTTTGCTGGCCGGGGCAGTGGTTTCAGAAGCAATATTTAATATTCCGGGAATCGGGCAGTTAGTCGTTACTTCCATTGAACGGAGAGACTATATGGTGATACAGGCAGTCGTTTTAGTCATCGCTTTGATCAATATGGTTGTAACGTTGATATTAGATATCCTTTATGCAATTATAGATCCAAGGATAAGGCTTGATACCAGATAGGAGGTTTAGCATAATGAAAGAAAATGAAAAATTTCAGGAAGAACCGGGTCTGGATCATCTTGCAATGCATGAACTGAAAATAAAACTATATGAGGAGCATAAAAAAATACGGTTTCGAAGGCTCTTAAAGAATCAGAGAATGATAGTAGGAGGGATATTAACACTGATCATTGTGGCCTTGGCTATCGCTGCTCCTTTTCTCTTCCCGGAAGGTCCCCATGTAATGGAAGTGTCAGAGAGATTGAAAGGCCCTTCGGAAACCCACGTATTAGGAACAGATTTAGTAGGGCGAGATCTGCTATGCAGACTATTGTATGGCGCCAGGGTGTCTATAGGGGTAGGGGCCGCTGTGGCTGTAATTACAATGGCAGCAGGACTGATCATGGGATTATATGCGGGGTATTATAAAACAGCCGATAATATTGTTATGCGTGTTTGTGATAGTTTGAAGGCGATTCCATCGATACTCCTGGCAATTGCATTATTGGCTATTATGGGGTCAGGCATTGAAAATGTGATCATAAGCGTTAGTATTGTCTATACACCTGATGTGGCAAGAATAGCTAGGACAGCGGTTCTGTCGGCAAAAGAACAGACATATATCGAGGCGTTGGAGGCTGCAGGAGCGGGAACAAACAGGATACTTTGGCTGAATATAGCGCCAAATATCATTTCTTCTGTCATCATACAAGTTTCTTTCATATTTGCAACAGCCATTGTTACAGAGGCCTCTCTGAGCTTTTTAGGTGTGGGAGTACCAGTACCAGAGCCAAGTTGGGGAAATATTGTATACGAAGGAAAAACAGTTATGTTTCAGGCATGGTGGCTGGTCGTATATCCCAGTTTATTTATCGCCGCAACAGTTTTAGGGTTAAATTTATTAGGCGACGGTTTGAGGGACTTTTTAGATCCGCAGAATACTTAATGGGAGAAATATATGGATAAAAACGAAATCGTATTGGAAGTAAAAGGATTGTCTACTGCATTCAGGACAGAGAAAGGGTGGCTGAAAGCAGTAGACGGAGTGGACTTTCAGGTAAAAAGAAAAGAAATCCTAGGAATTGTTGGCGAGTCTGGATGTGGAAAGAGTGTGACAGTTCAGTCTATTATGAGGCTTTATGATGAAAAAAGAACTGTTAAATATGGAGGAGAAGTATTACTGGAAGGACAAAATTTATTTCAGATTCCGTTTAAAGAAATGAGAAGGATCCGTGGAGAAAAAATTTCTATGGTTTTTCAGGACTCATTAAGCGCTTTGAATCCTCTGATGAAAGTGGGTCCACAAATAGCTGAAGCAATCTATATACACAAAAAAGTAAGTGAAAAAATTGCTATGGTACAGGCTATGGATATGATACAGGCTGTAGGCATACCAACACCAGAAAAACGTTTTTATCAATATCCTCATGAACTTTCTGGCGGAATGCGTCAAAGAGTGATGATCGCTATAGCATTAGCATGTTATCCGATGATTTTAATCGCAGATGAACCGACAACAGCGTTGGATGTAACGATCCAAGCTCAGATTCTTGAGCTGATGAAAAAATTAAATAGGGAAATGGATATGGGAATCATACTGATTACCCATGATCTGGCAGTCGTATCTCAAACATGTGAGAGAGTGTTAGTCATGTATCTGGGGCAAGTTGTGGAAGAGGGAAATACAGAAGAAGTTTTTTGCTATCCTTTTCATCCTTATACAGTAAGTTTAATGGAATCTATACCGCATATGGAAGGGGAACGAAATAAACCCTTAACGACAATTAAGGGAACTGTGCCGTTATTGAATCAGATTCCAAATGGTTGTCGATTTGCCCCAAGATGTCCAAAAGCAAACGAAAAATGCCGGAAAGAGAGTCCTGGACTGATCTCTATAACGAAGGGCAGAAAAGTTCGCTGCTGGTATCCTGTGGAAGAAAGAGGGGAAAGAACATGACAGACAGGGACAGGCCGATTTTAGAAGTAAAACATATCAAAAAATATTTTCCAATACGGGATGCACTCGGAAAACAAATGGAGACAGTAAAAGCGGTGGATGACGTTTCTCTTAGCCTATATCGGGGAAAAACTTACGGACTTGTAGGGGAATCTGGATGTGGAAAATCGACATTAGGACGGAGTCTTTTGAGACTGTTTCCGCTGACAGATGGAGAAATATGGTTGGAAGGAAAAAATATTGCCTCTCTTTCTCAAAAAGCGTTAAGGCCATATAGGAAAAAGATGCAGATGATTTTTCAAGATCCATATACATCTTTGAATCCAAGAAAAACAGCAGGGGAAATTTTAGAGGAGATTCTAAAAATATATGGGGAAAGAAACCGATTCGAAAGGATGGAAAAATGTATCAGAATATTGGAAACAGTAGGTCTTAGACCAGAACATTATTACCGATTTCCCCACGAATTTTCCGGAGGGCAGAGACAGAGAATAGGTATTGCGAGAGCACTTTTAGTAAATCCGTCATTTATTATCTGTGATGAACCGGTATCGGCTTTGGATGTATCGATCCAGTCCCAGATTATAAATCTTTTAAAAGATTTACAGAGGGAAAATCATATAGCTTACTTGTTTGTATCGCATAATATGAGTGTTGTGCGATATATTTCAGATAGAGTAGGCGTTATGTATTTAGGTCATTTAGTTGAAGAAGGCGAAACAGATGAATTGTTTTCTGATCCATGTCATCCGTATACAAAGGCGCTTCTCTCGGCAGTACCGTCTATTGGAGGAAAGACGGGAAAAGTCGAATTGAAAGGAGAACTTCCATCACCTATAAATCCTCCTTCTGGCTGTGTATTTCATACAAGATGTCCGTATGCAACAGCGGAATGTGCTAAAACAATTCCTGAATTTAGGAGAGTTACTTCCAGCCATTTTGTTGCTTGCTGTCTTTACGGAAAATGAAAAAAATGGTAAAATAAGGATATTTGATAAAAGGCAGCTGCAAGGAGGAAAAATGGAGACGACCAAGGGGAGAAATTCGGATTATGTGCAGCAGGCTAATCGTTCTCTGGTGCTGCAGATACTTGCCAGAAATGACGTGTGCACGAGGTCGAGAATCGCAGATGAGACAGGATTAAAGCATGCGACAATAACCAATATCATTACAGAGATGATCCAGTTAGGGATTGTAAGGGAAGTAGGGATAGTAGAAGGCAAAAGGGGAAGAAGATCGATAGGAATCGAGCTGGCAGCGGAAAAAATAGAAGTGGTTGCAGTTAAACTGGGACATGTTTCCTATTCGATAGGATTGTTTGATTTAAAAGGAAAAATGCTTGAAGTTCATGAAGCAAAATTTCACTTAGAAGAGAAAGATCCTCGCGGCGCTTTAAATAAAATTAAGCAAGAGATATGGGCACTGTTAAAAAAAGAAAAGGATAAAGTATATGCAGTAGGAATTGCAGTTCCAGGACCATTTCTAAAGAAGTCTGGCACTATAGCATTAATGACTCAATTTCCAGGATGGGACAAGATCAATCTGAATAAGGAATTCTTAGAAGAATTTCCAGTTCCTGTATTTATTGAACATGGAGCCAATGCCGGAGCTCTTGCAGAATGGAGATATGGAAAATACAGAAGGACTCAGGGCGTTTTGGTGAATTTTCTGGCAGGTGAAGGAATTGGAGCAGGAATTGTATCAGATGGTCACGTATTTGGCGGAAGTAGAGGAATAGCTGGAGAAATAGGTCATATTTCATTGAATATTAATGGAGAAAGATGCGATTGCGGAAACAGGGGGTGCATGGAACTTTATTGTTCAGCATTATCTTTTGTACGTCACACAGTGGAAGCGCTTCCGGCTTATCCAGATAGTTGCTTAAATGGCATAGAAAATATTACTTATTTAGAAATATTTAAAGGTGCGGAAAAAGGTGACAAGTTATGTGTTGATATGGTGAAGGAAACTGGATTTTATATGGGATGCGGAATCGCAGCAGTGGTAAATATTTATGATCCAGATGTGATCATCATAAGTGATGCTATGTCTAAAGGGGGAGATCTGCTCTTAAATGAAATTAAGAAAACGGTGAAAGACCGTGTGTTGGATATTTTATATGAAAAGATAACTATTGATTATACGGATTTTTCCGTGAATCAGATATTATACGGAGCAGCGGTAGTGGCTATCGAACAGCTGCTGGATGATGTCAGTATTTTGCAGCAACTGCAAGATGGAGGCCGTCAGGTTTTATAATATAGGGTGGATATGAGCAGAACAGCATAAGAAGTCTATCTCCAAAAATGGAAAAACTTTTTATGCTGTTCTATTTGTATGATAATGGAATATAGTACCTTATTTTTGTCCGCACAGCATATCCATAAACTGCTTGGCTGCCTGAGAGATCGGGAGGTTTTCATTATAAGCCACGACGATCTGTCTGGACGGGAGCTTTTCCTCAAGATCCAGGACGTACAGGTCTTTATCGTCGTCTGGGATACAGAAATCCGGCACGAAGGCGATCCCCAGCCCGATCCTGGCCAGATCGATGAGAAGATCGTTGCTGCTCAGTTCGATCTCAGGCACCAGATCCAGCTGATGCTTCTGGAACATACTGTGGAGAAACTCGCTGGTGGTGCTTTTTCGGTCCAGCATGAGGATCGGGTATTCCTGAAGCTCCTGGAGGCGGATCCGTTTTCCTTTCAGCGGAAAATAATGCTGATTCGCTACGAAAACATCAGAAAATTCCCGGAGGCCGCGGATATTCTGGGTATTGGAAAGGCCGGAATTGGGATAGTTGGTGATGATGAAATCCGCCTGGCCATTCTCCAGAAGATGAGCGCATTCGATGGAAGTCTGGTTATTTACTTTAATATGTACATTGGGATAGTCTTTGTGGAACTGGTTTAAAAAGGGGATCAGATAATAGCGGCAGATGGTGTCGCTGGCGCCGATACGCAGCTGGCCGCCGTTTAAGGTATTGGCTTCTAACAGCTGGTTTTCCCCTCTTTTGATCAGGTTCATGGCAGGTTCGATATGCTTCAGGAGGATCTCTCCTTCCGGCGTCAGCTGGACCTTTTTTGTACTCCGTATGAAAAGAGTCTGATTCAGCTTCTTTTCCAGAACCTTGATCGACTGGCTGACTGCTGACTGAGAGATGAAAAGCTGCTTGGAAGCTTCAGAAAAGCTTAAAGTAACAGCTACATGATAGAATACTTTGTATAATTCGTAGTTAATATCCATTATTAGTCCTCCTTATAGCATTTTCATCTTACCATAGAACAGGCAGCGGTGTAAAGAGGAAAATCGGCAGCGTCTTGACGAAAGAAGAATGGAAAGATATACTGGTTTACAAAAGATCCCATCAGAGGAGGAGAAGCAATGGAAAATGATTTTTACCAGATGTACCTGGAAGAACTGGATCAGATAGATGAACTGGAAAAAGAAGAGGAAGAGAAGCTTTTGGCGCTGCTCTTCAGTGGAGATCTGTCGGTAAGGGAGCGACTGATCGAGGGCAATTTAAAGCGGGCGCTGGCTTACGCGAAAGAATATGAGGATCAGGGGATCGGTCTGAACGATCTGATCCAGGAGGCCAGCATGGCTCTGACAGCGGCTGTAGGCGGATTTTCCGGAGGCGATTTCCAGAAGTTCCTGGAACAGGAAGTGAGAAAGGCTCTGGAGGCTGCGCTAAAAGAGCAGAAGATGGAGCAGAATATAGAAGAAGAGATCACGGCCAGGGTCAACGTTCTCCAGCAGGTTTCCTCTGTTCTCGCAAAGGAGCTGGGAAGGGAAGCTACGGTAAAGGAACTGGCAGAAAAGATGAAGATGACGGAGGACGAGATCAAAGATATCATGAAGATCACTTTGGACGCGGTCAACGTCAGCCAGGCGGAACACCTGGATCTCGGACTGGATACTGAGGAAGAGGATCAGAACTGAAAACAGGAAGGAAAACGAAAGATGAAGATTTATTTGATACGCCATGGACAGACAGATTGGAACCTGGAAGGAAAGATCCAGGGCCGTCACGATGTTTCCCTGAATGAGACCGGATCAAAGCAGGCGGAGCTGCTGGCCATGGGAATGGATAAGCGTCCGGTAGTCCAGATCTTTTCCAGCCGCCAGAAACGCGCTCTGGAAACAGCGCAGGCGGTGGGGAGACGGCAGCACGTGGCCGTTACTGTGATCGACGGTCTGGAAGAGGTGGAATTTGGAGAATGGGAAGGAAAGACCTGGGACGAGATCAGCAGAGAATACCCGGAGGAATTTAAGGTCTGGTGCACAGAACCGGCCGAGATCGTTCCCCCTGGCGGAGAGTCCAGGCCGCAGATCTACCGGCGGATCGGAAACGCTTTAAAAGAGATCCTGCGCAGATCCAGAGGGGATATCGCTATCGTTTCCCACGGGGCCGCGCTGGCTTATATGGTATCCATTATGCTGGAAAAGGAACTGGGAGATCACGACGAGATCATTGTGAAGAACGCAAGTATAAGCACTGTGGAATACGACAGGGAGACTGGAAAGTTCCATATGGCCGAAGCCAACGATGTGAGCCATTTAAAGGCGCTTTCCCAGGAACAGGGCAGCGTGCGGTTTTAAAATGCCGGAAGCAGCGGCAGGATATAGCAGAGAAAGAGGTAAAAATAGTGAGATCAACAATAAAAGCATGGAAAAAGAGGATAGGAGCGATCGCAGCGGCAGGATTTTTCGCCTTTGGGACAGCTGCCGCGCCGTCGTGGGCGGACACGGACGCCGCAGGGCTTTCATCGGAACCGGTGCGGGTAGAATCCATTGGAATGGAGATGCAGGTCCCGGAAAGCTGGGTGACGCTGACTCAGGAGATGGCGGAAGACGATCCGGTATTTACAGAAAACCATATGGACGGAGCGTCTATGATCAAAAACTATCAGGAGAACGGCATCCTGATCGACAGCCTGAATATGGAAAACCGGGTGGAGTTCAATGTGGCCCTGTCCGGAAAGGATGAGAATATCATCCAGCTTACGCAGTTTTCCGATGAGGATGTAAGGATATACGCGGAGGGCCTTACGACTCCTGATACGGACAATGGATTGAGCTTTCACGACTATGAGATCTATGACCATGATCAGCTGCGCTTTATCGCAGGCGAAGCCGAGATCAAGAGCAACGGAGAGACGATGGGGACAGGGCAGCAGTATTATACCATTGTCAATGGAAACCGGCTGTGTTTCCAGATGGTATCCTTTGACGGCGAGCTTTCCCAGGAAGACCGTCAGATGTTCCGGTCTATGATCGACAGCGTTCATTTTGACAGCCTCCAGGAAGCCGGCGCCCTCTCTATAAAAGAAGGAACGAATCCGATCCTGGAGCAGTTTTCTGCCCAGTATTTCCTGAGAAATCTGATCATCCTTCTGGCCGCGATCCTGATCGGTTATTATGGGATCGGAAAGATCCGGAAGAAATAGAAGAATACTTATAAAAAATATAAGATATATTAATTTTACTAATTTATAGCCGGTGTGATATGATAAATGTAATTGTTCAGGAGGGTCTGAACGGTTGCTGATTAAAGTTGTTATAGTCCAGAACCAACAGGAGGATGAGCATGAGCGTTAGACGTGTTTATGTAGAGAAAAAACCGGATTATGCGGTAAAGGCAAAGGAACTCCGGGAAGAGATCGAAAGCTATCTGGGGATCGAGACAGTTACAGGCGTAAGAGTCCTGATCCGTTATGATATTGAAAACCTGTCCGAAGAGACATACAGGGCAGCTTTGGGAACTATTTTTTCCGAGCCGCCGGTAGACGACCTGTACGAGGAAGAGTTTGGCCGCGGGGAAGCGGATACGGTATTTTCTGTAGAATATCTGCCGGGACAGTTCGACCAGAGGGCGGACTCTGCGGAGCAGTGCGTGAAGCTGTTAAATGAAAACGAGGAGCCGGTCATCCGTACGGCGACAACTTATGTGATCTCCGGCGCTTTGAGCAAAGAGCAGGAAGAAGCTGTGAAATCATTCTGCATTAACCCGGTAGATTCCAGAGAAGCAGATGAAGAAAAGCCAGCTACCCTGGTGGCAGAATTTGACGTTCCGGAGGATGTGAAGATCTTTGAAGGCTTCTGCGCTTCTGATGAGGAAAGCCTGAAGAGTCTGTACGATTCCCTGAACCTGGCTATGACATTTAAGGATTTTCTCCATATCCAGAATTATTATAGAAATGAAGAAAAAAGAGATCCGTCTGTAACCGAGATCCGCGTGCTGGACACTTACTGGTCCGATCACTGCCGTCATACGACGTTTTCCACGGAGCTGAAGAACGTGGCGTTTACCGACGGAGATTACAGGAAGCCGATCGAAGACACTTACAATCAGTATTTAAGCGACAGGGCTGTGATCTATAAGGACAGAAAGGATAAATTTGTCTGCCTGATGGATCTGGCTCTGATGGCTATGAAAAAGCTCCGCGCGGAAGGAAAGCTGGAGGATATGGAAGTATCCGACGAGATCAACGCCTGCAGCATCGTTGTTCCGGTGGAGATCGACGGAAAGACAGAAGAGTGGCTGGTAAACTTTAAAAATGAAACCCATAATCACCCAACAGAGATCGAGCCTTTCGGCGGCGCGGCCACCTGTCTGGGCGGCGCGATCCGCGATCCGTTGTCTGGACGTACGTATGTATATCAGGCAATGCGCGTAACAGGCGCAGCCGATCCAACAAAGCCTTTAAGCGAGACACTGAAGGGAAAACTCCCGCAGAAGAAGCTGGTGACAGGAGCGGCTCACGGCTACAGTTCCTATGGCAATCAGATCGGACTGGCTACAGGCTATGTCAAAGAGATCTATCATCCAGGCTATGTGGCCAAGAGAATGGAGATCGGCGCGGTCATGGGAGCTGCTCCCAGAAAAGATGTGATCCGTGAGACATCTGATCCTGGAGATATCATTATCCTTTTGGGAGGACGTACCGGCCGCGACGGCATCGGCGGCGCTACCGGTTCTTCCAAAGTCCATACAGAAGAGTCTATCGAAGTCTGCGGCGCAGAAGTACAGAAGGGAAACGCGCCTACAGAGCGCAAGATCCAGAGAATGTTCCGCAGGCCTGAGGTCAGCAGACTGATCAGAAAGTGCAATGATTTCGGCGCAGGCGGCGTGTCTGTAGCTATTGGCGAACTGGCTCCGGGCCTTGTGATCGATCTGGACAAGGTTCCGAAGAAATACGCTGGTCTAGACGGGACGGAGATCGCCATTTCAGAGTCCCAGGAGCGTATGGCTGTAGTGGTTGACCCGAAAGATGTGGATGAATTTTTGAAATATGCGGCGGAAGAGAACCTGGAGGCGATCACAGTTGCCGTAGTTACAGAAGAGCCCAGACTGGTGATGAACTGGAGGGGCAAGACCATTGTAAACATCAGCCGCGCATTCCTGGATACCAACGGCGCTCATCAGGAGGCGGACGTTGTCCTGGAGGTTCCAGGCAGAGAGGGAAGTCTTTTTGAAAGAAAAGAAGTAGGCGATGTAAAGCAGACATGGATGAACATGCTCGCCTCCTTAAATGTTTGCTCCCAGAAAGGCCTTGTAGAGATGTTCGACGGTTCGATCGGAGCAGGAAGCGTATATATGCCTTACGGCGGAAAATATCAGCTGACAGAGACTCAGTCCATGGTGGCGAAGCTTCCGGTGCTGGAAGGCCATACGGATACGGTTACTATGATGAGCTACGGCTTTGATCCATACCTGTCCAGCTGGAGCCCGTATCACGGCGCGATCTATGCAGTAGTATCCTCTATCGCAAAGATCGTAGCGGCAGGCGGCGATTTTACCAAGATCCGCTTTACCTTCCAGGAGTATTTCCGCAGGATGAGCGAAGATCCGGCAAGATGGAGCCAGCCTTTTGCAGCCCTTTTAGGCGCGTATGCGGCGCAGCTTGGCTTCGGCCTTCCGTCTATCGGCGGAAAGGACAGTATGTCCGGTACGTTCAACGATGAAGAGCACGGCGAGATCAACGTGCCTCCGACCCTTGTTTCCTTTGCAGTGGACGTAGCAAAGAGCGGGGACATCATTACTCCGGAATTTAAGAAGCCGGGAAGCAAGATCGTGCTGTTCCGTATTGAGAGAGACGAATATGACCTGCCAAAATATGAGCAGATCATGGACGGATATACAAAACTTCACAACGACATCAAGGCTGGAAAGATCATTTCTGCATATGAAGTAGAGCGTCACGGTATTGCGGAAGCTGTGAGCAAGATGGCCTTTGGCAATAAGCTGGGCGTAAAGATCGAGCACAATCTGGATCCAAGAGATTTCTTCGCTCCAGGCTGGGGCAACCTTGTATGCGAAGTGCCGGACGGCAAGGTAGGAGAGCTTTCTATTACTTATACTGTGATCGGCGAAGTGACAGACACTGGAAGATTCGAGTATTCCAATACAGTGATCACTATGGACGAGGCGCTTTCCGCATGGACAGAGACGCTGGAAAAGGTGTTCCCTACAAAGTCAGGCGTAAAACAGAGCGATGTGGCGCGGGAGCCGTTCCACGGAGATTCCATTTATGTATGCGGCCACAAGATCGGGCAGCCGAACGTATTTATCCCGGTATTCCCAGGCACAAACTGTGAATACGACAGCGCTAAGGCTTTTGAGAGAGCCGGCGCGAAGGTAGTGACAAAAGTATTCCGTAACCTGTCCGCAGAGGATATCAGGGAATCGGTAGAGATTTATAAAAATGAGATCGCAAAAGCGCAGATCGTCATGTTCCCAGGCGGATTTTCCGCAGGCGACGAGCCGGAAGGCTCCGCAAAATTCTTCGCGGCAGTATTTAGGAACGCGGTGATCAAAGAAGAGGTCCTGAAGCTGTTAAATGAGAGAGACGGCCTTATGCTGGGAATCTGCAACGGTTTCCAGGCGCTGATCAAGCTGGGCCTTGTTCCGGAGGGAACGATCTGCGAACAGAGGGCGGATTCTCCGACGCTGACGATGAACACCATTGGACGCCATGTTTCCAAGATGGTCTATACAAAGGTTATGACAGACAAGTCTCCGTGGCTGGCAGGAGCAGAACTGGGCGGCGTATACTGCAACCCGGCTTCCCACGGCGAAGGCCGGTTCGTCGCTAACGACGAGTGGCTGAAAAAGCTGTTTGAAAACGGCCAGGTTGCCACTCAGTACGTGGACGACAAGGGGAACGCGACTATGGACGAGTTCTGGAACCCCAACGGATCCTATATGGCGATCGAAGGCATCATAAGCCCGGACGGCCGTATCCTGGGCAAGATGGCTCATTCTGAAAGAAGAGGCGAGGCCGTAGCCATGAACATCTACGGCGAACAGGATATGAAGATCTTCGAATCCGGAGTAAAATACTTCTTGTAAACAATCCAGAACGGCGAAAAAACGGGACCTATGATTTAGCGATAAGCTCGCTTAGGAGAAAAATCATAGGTTCCGTTTTTCATCGGATGGATATACCTTATGGGGCACGCTGTACGCTGCTTCTTGCCCGTCCGCAGGGCGGGCAAGAAG
Source organism: Candidatus Lachnoclostridium stercoravium (assembly GCA_019118365.1). GTDB lineage: Bacteria > Bacillota > Clostridia > Lachnospirales > Lachnospiraceae > Lachnoclostridium_A > Lachnoclostridium_A stercoravium. The sequence goes on from DWZA01000096.1 coordinate 28,821, forward strand.
ATCGAGCCGTTCTGTATTTATATGGTCGTTTCGCGGCGGATCAGAAGCGGAGGAATGACTTTATGAACCGGTTCTTTTGGAAGAACCGGCCTTCTTTTTTTTCGTTCGGTCATCTGCTCGGAAAGAAGCTTCATGGCTTCGTTTGCGATGACAGAGATCTGCTGTCCGACAGTACTTGTGGGGATGACGGCTTCCCTGGATATAGGGGAGTTGTCAAAACCAATGATCTGATAGGTATCGGGAAGCTTCCCATATCGCTGAAAAAGAAGATTTAACAGGACGTTGGCATGGGTATCGTTGGGCATGAATATGCCCTTCTTTTTTTGGGGATATTTAGCTTCCATCTGATCTATGAGATGGGAGATCCGTTCTCTGTTTTCCTCAAAGCTGTTTCCCAGATGGGTGAGGATCAGCTCATAGGGCATATGATATTCCCGGCATATATCGACGAATCCGTGGATACGGCCGGATGCGGGAACGCTGTCGGGGATGTCTGCGTTTACATGGATCAGAATATCGCAGCCGCTCTTGCTTAAAAGCCCGGCGGCCTGAACGCCGCCCATATAATTATCCGTATTAACGCTGGAGATATATTGGTCTTCCCGTTCGATGCCTACGACAGGAATATTGTAAGAGGCAAGCTCCTTTGAAGGGATCGTTCCGCTTAAAATGATCATTCCTTCGATATTGTAGGCAAGAAGCTCCTTAATATATCTTTTTTCCACATCGGCCTTTTCACTTCCTGCAAAAACGAGGAATTTATACCCGTATGTCTCATAAGTGGCGAGGATCTGGTTGAGCATCTCTGAATAATAATGCATATAAAGGTTGGGGATGATGATCCCGACAAACTCGGTCCGTCCGCTGGCAAGAATACGGCCTACTTTATTTTCCTTATAGTCAAGAACGGTTAAAGCAGCGGCGATCTTCTCCTGGTTTTCCAGAGTCAGGGAATCCGGATTGTTAAAATAGCGGGATATCGTTGTCTTGGAGAAACCGGTGTATGCCGCGATATCGGCAAAAGTGACTTTTTTTTCTTTCATCTATGTATGCTCCTTTGCGCAGGATAAACCCTGATATCTAGACGTAAGTATACCAGAAAACCATATGTAAAATCAATAAAAGAACCGGTTACAGAACCGGTTTTGTTAAATGTGCACAGAAATTGGGAACAGAAGCTGGAACAAATGCTGAAAGTAAAATTGTTTGTTGACAGGCGCAGGATAAGGGCGTATGATTAGCTTAAAGAAACCGGTTACTTAACCGGTTACAATAAATTTTAAGAAATTCGGATATGAGGAGGAGAGGTCAATGAGAAAACGTCTGCTTTGGATGACCGGAATTGTCTTGGCTGCAGTCTGTTTTACAGGGTGTCAGAAAAAGATTCCGTCGCCAGGGGAGGTAGCGGGGTATGAGGAAGGCGAAGAGTATCTGTCTATTTGGGTGCACTCCATTGAGGATACGGAAGAAGGACAGGCTTACCGGGAATCCGTAGACAGCTTTAATGAAGCATATGACGGGCAGTATTTTGCGGACATTGAATTTGTTCCGCGAAATGACAGCGGAGGCGGATATTCGGACAAAGTCAACGCTTCGGTTATGGCGGGCGGCCTGCCGGACGTCCTCACTGTAGATGGGCCGAACGTAGCCGCATATGCCGCTAACGGTATTATCCAGCCGTTGGCGGAGTTGACTGAGGAAGAAAAAAATCGATATCTTCCTTCGATCATCGAGCAGGGAACGGTAGACGGCAGGCTCTATGCTCTGGGAGTGATGGAGTCCAGCGTTGGCTTTTTCTATAATAAAGATCTCGCAGAAGAAGCCGGTATTGATATACCGGATGCAGATCATCCCTGGACATGGTCGGAGTTCCTTGATATCCTTGGCAGGCTGAAACCTTTTATGGATGAGAGGAACGGATATCCTCTGGATATGACGTTTCCAGTGGGAGAAACCAGCATTTATTATTACGCGCCCTTTGTCTGGTCAGGAGGCGGAGAACTGGTAAGCGAAGACGGGCTGCAGGCGAACGGATATTTTAATTCAGAACAGACTGCAGAAGCGATGAGATTTTTCAGAACAGTAGTTGAAAATGAATATATGTCAGAAGCCCCCATTGACCATCTCTTTGAAAGCGGAAGGGCGGTGTTCAAATTCGACGGCGCCTGGGAGGTCAATACCGTTTACGCCAATTATCCCGATATCGACCTGGGAGTCGCGCCCTATATCGTCAGCGACAATTGGGACGGAGAAGCCTATACGCCGACCGGATCGTGGGCATTTGCAGCTTCTTCGGAGACAAAGGACATTGAAGGCGCGACAGAGCTGGTTAAATGGATGAGCGGAGTAGAAAGCGGCATACGCATCTGGGAAATGGCAAAGAGCTTTCCGTCAACATATGAAGCTTTTGAAAATATAGATGTATTCCAGACGGATGAAAACTACCGGGCACTTTATATGCAGCTTAGCAATTATGGACATCCAAGGCCAAAAACCCCAGTATATCCCCAGGTGAGCACCAGCTTCCAGGAAGTGCTGGAAAGCGTTGCGCTGGGAGGAAAGGATGTACAGCAAGAGCTTGATAAAGCAGTGGAGCGGATCAATTCAAAACTGGAACGTTATACGAGGGAATGAGATTATGAGAAAAAAGAATTCAATCATAGGAATGGCATTTTTCGGGCCGGCGCTTGTGCTCCTTACGATTTTTTTGTTCCTGCCAATGCTGCTCACTTTCGGATTCAGCTTTACGGATTATTTCGCATTAAACCCGGAATTGACGCATTTTGTGGGCCTGGAAAATTATATGGATATTTTTAAGGACGATCTTTTTGTCCAGTCATTTTTCAATACTGTAAAATTTGTGGTCATTATTGTACCGCTCCAATGCGGAGGAGCGCTGCTGCTTGCGCTGGCGATCAATCGGTCGGCCCATTGCAAAAAATATTTTAAAGTGGCCTTTTTTATACCAGTAGTTATGTCTCTGGCAGTTGTTTCTACTTTATGGATGCAGATCTACAGCCCGGAGGGGATCCTGAACACACTGCTTATGAAAGCAGGGATCGATGCGCAGCCGTTTATTTACAGCGCAGATCAGGCGCTTCCGTCTATCGCGATCATGAGCGTATGGCAGGGAGTAGGTTACCAGATGATCATTTTCCTGGGCGGCCTGCAGAATATCAATCCAGCCCTGTACGAAGCGGCTGAGATGGATCATGCCAGCGGATGGCAGAAATTTAAGGATATCACTCTTCCGGAATTAAAGCCCCTGTGCGTTTTCGTGTTTATCACAGTGACCATCGGAGCATTCCGCATGCTGGTACAGCCGATGGTAATGACCGGCGGCGGTCCGGATCATTCAACATACACGATCGTTTATGACATTTACGAGACAGGTACGGTCAACTGGGAGATGGGACTTGCCTCCACAATGGCGATCGTATTTACCGTATTCGTGGTGATCCTGACGATCATCCAGAATATATTGACTAAGGACAGGGAGGGAAGAAAATATGTTCACAAAGAAGCAAAGACGGATTAACTGGATCCTGGTAGCTGTACTGCTGGTACTGTCGGTCTTCTTTCTGTTTCCAGTGATCTGGATGCTGGCAAACTCCTTCAAACCGGATGCAGCTATCACAGCGGATATGAATTCCATCGCGGCTTTTATCCCGCCTGCGCCAAATGGAGATTTCTTCGAGAATTATATCTCTATTATCACAGATACTAATTTTTTAAGATACATGGCAAATACTCTTTTCTATGCGGCGGTTCTGATCCTGCTGAGCATTATCGTTAACGGTCTGGCAGGATATGCGCTGGCAAAGATCCGGTTTCCTTTCCGCGACCAGTGGCTCATGGTCATAATCATGCTGCTGATCGTGCCGACAGAAACCGTTATTACGATCCATTTTCTGATCATAGCAAAAGCAGGCCTGCTGGATACGGTTATCGGATATATACTGCCGATGATCGTCAATCCGTTCAACATCTTCCTTTTCCGGCAGGTGTTCGTGAGCCTTCCGGACGATGTGTACGAGGCTGCGCAGCTTGACTTCTGCGGACCTGTAAAATATTTCTTCACCATGGTCCTGCCGATGTCAAAAACAGTTGTAGCGACTGTCAGCGTATTCACGTTTTTAAATGTGTGGAACGATTATCTCTGGCCTTCGCTGGTCTTTACCTCCAGCGATCTTTTGACGGCCCAGATCGGATTAAATTCTATCACGTCCAACGAAAATACCACAATGGGCCAGACGCTTGCGGTGATCACTCTTGTTACGATACCAGTCATCATTATTTACGCCCTGTTTTCCAAGCAGATCGTGGAAGGCGTAACATCAACAGGTTCAAAGGAAGGATGAGAATATGAGCTTTATCGAATTTAAAAATGTATGCAAGATGTATCCGGGATCAGACAGAAATACAGTAGACAACTTTAATCTTAATATTGAAGAAAAAGAATTTATCGCCTTTGTAGGCCCCTCTGGCTGCGGAAAATCCACGACTCTGCGGATGGCAGCCGGATTTGAAGAGATCACAGGAGGAGAACTTTACATAGACGGAAAAAAAGTAAACGATATGGCTCCCAGGGACAGAGGGATAGCCATGGTGTTTCAGAACTACGCCTTATACCCTCATATGACAGTAGAACAGAATATCGCATATGGCCTGAAAAATATGAAGGTGCCCGCAGACCAGATCAGGGAAAAGGTAAACTGGGCGATCCGGATCCTGGGCCTGGAACCTTACCGTACAAGAAAACCGAAAAATCTTTCTGGAGGACAGAGGCAGAGGGTAGCTTTGGGACGTGCGATCGTTAAAAATCAGAAGGTATTTCTGATGGATGAGCCATTGTCGAATCTGGACGCAAAACTCCGAGTCAGCATGAGAACCGAAATAAGCAAACTCCACAGAGAGCTGGGGGCCACTACGATCTATGTCACCCATGATCAGGTGGAGGCAATGACGATGGCAGACAGGATCGTGATCATGAAAGACGGAGTGATCCAACAGGTAGGAAAGCCAATGGAGCTTTATGACCATCCGATCAACCAGTTTGTGGCCGGTTTTATCGGATCGCCTCAGATGAATTTCTTCCGCGTAACGGTTTCCGGCAATATGGCAGCCTTTAACGACGGCAGTGAATTACCTCTTACAGATGAGATAATGAAGAGACTGGACGGCCGTCAGGGGGAAATGATCCTGGGTATCCGCGGGGAGGATATAAAACTGGATCCGCAGGCTAAGGAGCCAAACCGTCAGCACGCAGTGATCACGGATACGGAAGTGATGGGAAATGAGAACAACCTGTATTTTAGCTTCGGAGGGGCGCAGGCAGTGGCAAGAGTATCAAAGTATGAAATCTGCAGGATCGGCGACACGATCGATTTTACATTCATGCCGTCAAAGATGCATTTCTTTGATAAGGAAACAGGGATCAACTATATGGAATGATACACGGCTGAACTGTTACGAATAACAACTATGGAGGCAATATGAAAAAACAAAGAGTGCATTTAAAAGCGCCGGATAACTGGATAAACGATCCCAACGGGTTTATATATTATAAAGGGTATTATCATTTATTTTATCAGTATTTTCCATATGGACCGCGTTGGGGGACCATGCATTGGGGACATGCGGTAAGTAAAGACCTTGTCAGCTGGGAACATCGCGGGATCGCGCTTTATCCATCCAGATATGAAGATAAAAATGGCTGTTTTTCCGGCAGCGCTATAGAAAACGATGGGACAATGTACCTTGTTTATACGGGGGTACGTTACGAGGTTATAAATCCGGAAGATCCGCATACCTGCCTGAACGACCAGTTTGAATCTGCTCAGATGATGATCTATTCAGAAGACGGGTTCCATTTTGACAATGAAAACGGAAAAGAGGTTATCATCCCTCCGCTGACGGACAAAAATATGGGCGACCGCACCCATACGCGGGATCCGAAGATCTGGCGTGGAAAAGAAGCGTGGTACCTTATTTTAGGCAGCACAGTGGAACGAAGATATGGAGAAGTCCTTTTTTATCAGAGCAGGGATCTGCACACATGGACATATGTAAACAAAGCCTGGAAAGGTCCTGACTACGGATGGATGTGGGAATGCCCGGACTATTTTGAAACACAGGGCGGAAAAGTCCTTATGATCTCTCCAATGGAAATTGGAAAGACCGATGAAAAGGAGAAAAATCATGCGGTCTGTTTCCCGGTCGAATTTGACGAGGAAACCTGTAAAATGGATATTCCGGATCAGTATCAGTTCGTCGACTACGGACTGGATCTGTACGCTCCTCAGACGACGACGGATGCAGAAGGCAGAAGAGTAATGGCAGGATGGATCCGTATGCCGCAGCCGGTAACGGATGGCTGGATCGGGATGTATTGTTCGCCGCGGGTAGTGGAAAGGAGAGGGAACCATATCTATTTCCATATGCACCCCAATATCAGAGCTGCCTTTTCCAAAGAAATATCAGACGTTTCTGAAGCTTCCGCGGACGGGTATATGGCAAAGTTTGATCTGGAAGACGGGGAAGAGGCAGATATTGGAGGCTTTCGTATCAGGCGGGAGAACGGAAGGATCTATACAGACAGGACGAACGTATATCCGGCTTTCCCAGGAGCGCATTTGATATCAGAGACACCTGCGATCCAGGATGGTTCGCGGATAGAAGTACTGGCAGATGAAAATCTTGTTGAAGTCTATATTAACGACGGAGAATATGTGATCAGCAACACGGTATACGGGATCAGGAAAACGGCTGGTCTGAGAGGAAAAGGGACAATGCAGCTGTATACGCTTGAGAAATAGAAGGTTATGCCGTTAAGAGAAGAGGCGAGGGCGCTGCGTGATCATCGAAATGGATGAATTACGCAGCGCCCTCTTGTGGTAATAGTGTGAAAGAAAGTCAGGTCTTATATGGATCGGTTACTGGATCCAGGCTCCGCTTGGGCCTACCCGGTATCCGTCGATCGTCGTATTGATCGCCATAGCTCCTACGATACCTGTAGGGCCTGGATTGAAGTAGTAGCACTGTCCGTCTACCCAGTACCAGCCGGTGATCATCCTTCCCTGGGAACCGTCGCTGACAGGGTTCAGATAGTAGTACTGGCCGTTGTCATACAGCCATCCGGTCTGCATATAGCCTCTGCCGTCAAAATGGAACCAGTTGTTGTCAACGTAGAGCCATGCGTTTACTGGATAGGAGCCGTCGGCATACTGATACCACCAGCCGGTAGAATCGCTTCTCCATCCTGTTGCAGCTGCCGGACTGTTGTTGTTAGAGGAAGAACTGCTGCTTAACGCATAGTCAAAGGTAACTTCATCGGATTCTGTCCAGTCTGTGGTGTCTTTGGATTTCAATCCCAGCGCTCTTACCCGGAAGTAATAGTCGCCTTCACGGGTGATCATAGAGCGGAAATTATACTGTGTATCTGTAGTCTCGATAGATGTTCCAACAGTGCTTCCATTGCGGTACAGGCGGATCTGATATTTACGGGCTCCGTTTACGCCTTCCCAGTAAGCCATGCCGTCGTCGTTAAGCTCCGCATACTCTACCTCGGACAGATCCGCTGTGATGTCGGTCAGTTTGATCTTCAGTGTCAGGGTTTCCTTGGAGTTTTTCGTGCTTTTGGAAGACAAGCTGGCCTTTTCGCCGGTGAGGGAAACGTCTTTGGATGAGATGTCAAAATAATAGCCGTCGTCCGCCTTTAAAACGACTTCAATAGTAGGATAGGAAGAAGTAGTGCTGGTCACGCCGTAGTCGTCAACGTAATAGTTGTTCTCATCTGCGCTGACATCCAGGCTCATATCGCTGAAATCAGCGGAATCTTCCAGATCCGCCGCGATATGCAGCTTCACAGACGTAATGGCAGTCCGGTCTTCCGCTGCGAAAGCCGGGATGGCCGATGTAAGCACCATGGCCGCTGCAGCAAATGCGGCAAAGAATTTTTTAAACTTTTTCATAAACAAACCTCCTGTCTATTTTGTACTAAAAATTCATTTAATTTCCTGTCATTATCATATCATTTCACAAAAAACAAATCAATTAAAAGATAATGACGAACTCTTACGATTTTGACACACTTTTTACAAAAAACGAAAGAGAGCGCTACTGGATCATGGCTCCGTCGGCGCCTACCCGGTACTGCCCGTCGATAACGGCATTGGTAATAAGGGCGCCCTTTGTCCCGTCAGAAGCCGGGTTGAAATAATAGCATTTATCGCCGATCCAGTGCCATCCGACGATCATGCGCCCAAGGGTTCCGTCGCTGACAGGATTCAGATAGTAATATCTCCCGCCGTCTAAAAGCCATCCGGTCTGCATATAGCCGTTGGCATCGAAATGATACCAGTTTTCATCAATAAATACCCATTCAGAAGCCGGATAGGTATCGTCTTCATATGCATACCACCAGCCGGTCCCGTCCCAGATCCATCCGTAAGAAGCATAGGAGGCGTCCTCGGTATCGTCGTCTTTTTCATCCCGGCTGCCATCTTTGTCGTCATTATAAGTCTCTTTGTCGTATTTTCCGCCGCTGTAGAAATTCGTAGGATCCGTTCCTTCCGGATCATAACTGAAGTACAGGGTATTGGAATCTACCCAGTCGCTTTCTTCGTCGTCCACGCTGATGGCGCGCACTTTAAAATAATAGGAACCATTTTTTGTGATCATGGATCCGAAATAATATTCAGTATTCTTGGTGGTGATCACTTCATCGTCCAGGCGTGTGCTGCCGCGGTAGAAGCGGACTTCATATTTTTTTGCGTCGCCCACGTCGTCCCAGTAGCCGACTCCGTCAGTATCAAGAGTCACATCCCCAAGGTCATTGCTGTCGATCTCCGTGGAGATATCTGTGAGCTTAAGCTTTAAAACAAGAGTTTCCTTATCATTTTTCGTGCTTTTTGAGGAAAGCTCAGCGTCTTCGCCGTCCAGTTCGATATCGTTGGAGGATACGCTGAAATAATACCCGTCCTCCGCAATGAGGGTGACTTCGACTACTGGATTGGAGGAAGAGATCCCGGTGATCTCATAGTCGTCCACATAATAGGTATCGTCGTCTGTATAGATATCCAGATCCATATTCTCAATATCTTCATCATCTTCATCGTCATAATCCGCTTCGATAGTAAGATAGACAGAAGAGATCTCTTCCCTGTCATCGTCGGCGAAAGCGGCGGACGGAAAAGCAAGAACAAGTGCGCATGCAGTCAGAAATGTGCAGAAAGAATAATTATGCTTCATAGAAAACCCCCTGTGATGTTTACCGAACCCAGGCCCCGTCAGAGCCTACATAATAGCCGTCGACCACGGTATTGGTGATCAGCGCGCCCCTGGTGCCATCCGATACCGTATTAAAATAGTAATATTTGCCATTGATATATTGCCATCCGGTCACCATTTTCCCCTTGGTGCCGTCGCTTATGGGATTTAAATAATAGAGACGGCCGCCGTCGGTAATCCATCCGGTCTGCATATAGCCGCTGTTGTCAAAATGGAACCAGTTATTGTCCACAAAAAGCCAGGTGTTGGAAGGGTAGGAGCCGTCGGCGTTCCGGTACCACCAGCCTACATTGTCCTGCTGCCAGCCGCTGCTGTAGGAAGGAGTCACTCCCGGTCCGGCATTGCCGCTGTAATAGATCTGGTTTCCAGGACCGCTGGGGCCGATGGCCGCAGGACCGTGAGGATGATCCCACCAGTCGTCGTCATCCAGAGCTTCGTCAAAATAGCAGGTGTTGGATTCTGTCCACTCGCCTTTATCGCTGGAATTGTTGCCGATCGCCCGCACTTTAAAGGAATAGTCGCCCTTCCTGCTGATTATGCCGCTGAAATCATACTCTGTATCGGAAGTAGTCTTGGAGGAGCCGACCATGGAACTGTTGCGGTAGAGCCGTACCTCGTACCGCCGCGCCCCGGCTACAGAAGCCCAGGTGCCTTCGCCGTCGTCATCCAGTTCCGCATAATCCGCGGCGCTTAAGTTGGCGGTCATATCCGTCAGGCGGATCTTTAAGACCAGCCGTTCCTTATCATCTTTGGTACTCCTGGAGGTACAGTCCGCTTCTTCTCCTTCCAGGATAACATCTCTGCTGGAAACATCGAAATAATATCCGTCGTCCGCATCCAAAGTAACTTCGATAGTGGGATAGGAAGAACTGCCGCTGTCATTGGTGATCTCATAGTCGTCTAAGGAATAATTGCCGGAGCCTGCCGTGATCTGTAGAGACATGTCGCTGAAATCGCTGTCGGTTCCCAGCTCCGCTGTGATGTGAAGAGTAACGCTTTCAATCTTTGTCCTGTCTTCCGCGTGGAGAAGGACAGGCGGGCTTCCGGCTCCGAAGAGCAGGGAAGCGGATAGAAGAACCGCCGCTTTCTTTTTTATTTCCTTCATAAAATCTCCCCATTTCTATGCATATGTATATAAAATTATCATAGCATTCCACTAATTGACTGTCAATTGCGAGGGCTCGTTTTTCCGCTTACAAAATCTTTACAATTTTCGTAAAAAGGTGTTGAAGAATGGGGATGAAGTAAGTATAATAGGTTAGAATTAAGGAAAAACAGAAGAGTGTAGCAAGGAAAGGAAGGAAACTATGAATTTTAAAGAAATCAACCCATCTCCACGTACATTGATGTGCCCAGGTCCGGTAGACGCAGATCCCCGTGTTCTCCGTGCTATGAGCGCGCCTATCCTTGGCCAGTTTGACCCCGAATTTTTAGATCTCATGTCTGAAACGATGGAAATGGCCCGTCAGGTGTTCCAGACAAAGAATGAGCAGACATATACCGTAGATACCACATCCAGAGGAGGCCTTGAGACTGTACTTACCGGCGCGATCTGCCCAGGGGACAAGGTGCTGATCCCGGCTTACGGCCGTTTCGGCTATCTGCTGTCAGAGATCCTGGAGCGCTGCGGAGCGGAGATCACTCTCCTTGAAAGACCGTGGGGCACAGTGTTCGATCCGGAAGAGGTAGAGGCTGAGTTAAAGAAGGGCGGCTATAAAGCAGTTGCCATCATCCATGGAGAGACGTCTACTTCCATGATGCAGCCGTTGGAAGAGATCGGCAGGATGTGTAAAGAATACGGCGCCTTGTTTATCGTGGATGCGGTCGCTACCCTTGGAGGCGCAGAAGTAAAGGTAGACGAATGGGGTATTTCCGCATGTGTATCCGGCACCCAGAAGTGCATTTCCGCTCCTTCCGGATCCGCGCTGATCACATATAATAAGGAAATCGAAGACATTATCCTTTCCAGGAAAAAAGTAGAAAAAGGTATCCGTACCGCAGAGGACGAGGACACATTTATGCCTCACATCCCAAGCAACTATCTGGATCTGGCTCAGCTTCAGGATTACTGGGGACCGCGCCATCTGAACCACCATACAGAGGCTACCAGCATGCAGTATGCTGTCCATGAAGCGCTCCGCTGCATCGTTACGGAAGGTCTGGAGAACCGTTTCGCCCGCCACTCCTTAAACGACAAGGCGCTTACTGCAGGCCTGAACGCAATGGGCATCAAGATCTTCGGCGATATCGCCCACAAGATGCCGGTAGTAACGGCTATTGAGATACCGGAAGGCGTAGATGGAAAGAAGGTCCGCAGCGAGCTTCTTGACTATTTCGGAATCGAGATCGCAACATCCTTCGGACCGCTTGACGGAAAGATCTGGAGGATCGGAAACATGGGATATTCCAGCCAGAGGCGCAACATCCTCCTGACCCTTGGCGCGCTGGAAGCTGTCCTGAAAGAGAACGGCGTAAAGGTACCGTCCGGAGATGCAGTTGCCGCCGCGCTGGAAGTGTATAAGAACGTATAATTTTTAAGCCTCCGGCAGGCAGACCGTTACAGCAGTGCCTTCTCCGGGACGGCTGTCTACTTCGATGGACCCGCCGCACAGGGTGAGGATCCGTTTGACGATGGCCAGGCCGATGCCGTTTCCCTCCATGGTGTGGGAGGTGTCGGCCTGATAAAATTTATCAAAGATATGGGACAGGGATTCTTCCGGTATGCCGCAGCCATGGTCTTCCAGGCGGAAGCATATGCCGCCTTTGGAACGGAACAGGCGGACGGAAAGAGAAGCCCCTTCCGGCGAAAATTTGATACTGTTGTCCAGCAGATTGACCCAGACCTGATTCAAAAGGTCTGGATTGCTGGTAAATGAGATCTCTTCCAGGTCGATATCCAGGGAGAGGTCTTTTTTTGACCATTTCGGTTCAAGAAGAAGGATGGAGCGGCGGATCTGTTCCGCTAGGTTAAAGGTTTTCTGCTCCGTTATGATAGTCATCTTTTCTACCTTGGAAAGGTTTAAGATATTTCCGGACAGGGTAGAAAGACGTCCCGCCTCCTGGATGATAATATCCAGATATTCATCCCGTTCCTCCTTTGTCAGGTCCGGATCTTTTAAAAGCTTTGCAAAGCCTTTTAAAGAGGAGAGGGGCGTCTTAAATTCATGGGAAAAATTGTTGATAAAATCGGTCCGGAGGATCTCTGTATTTTCCAGCTCTTCAGCCATGGAGTTAAAGCTGTTGGAAATATTGGAAAGCTCTTTCAGGCTGTCTAAATGGATGCGGGTCTTGAAATTCCCTTTCCCCAGCTGGTTTATGGCGGCGGCCAGAGTGGCCATGGGCCGCAGCAGGATCCGGTTGATGACCGCGGTAAGGATCAGCCCGGAAAACAGGCTTACGATCAAAAGCAGGAGCACCGGCGGATGGATGAAATGAAAGTCGATCTGCACGCCTGAGGTGAGGCTGAAGATCAGGAACATAATGACCGATGCCACAAACTGCATGATAAAAAGGAGGAAAAAGATAAAGACAGGAAGGATCACATAAAGGTTCATAGATTTCTCACCGCCCTGTATCCCAGCCCCCGGACGGTTTCTATGGAAAATTCCGGATAATCCCCGAACTTTTTCCGCAGGCGGTGGATGTGGACGTCTACGGTGCTGTCCGTGGATTCCGAATCCATCCCCCAGATCTCGTCCATCAGCTGCATTCTTGTAAAGATCTTTCCGGGACAGGAAAGCAGCTTATACATAAGATAAAATTCTCTGGGCGGGAGAGTGACGGCTTCAGTCCCTCTCGTTACCGTAAGGGAATCGTAGTCCAGGATAACGGAACCGACGGTCAGCCGGTGGTCGTATACGATCTTCGCCCGCCTTAAAAGAGCCTTGATCCGAAGGAGCATCTCCTCTTCGTCAATGGGCTTTGTGATATAATCGTCCGTCCCTACGAGAAAGCCGCGGCGCTTATCTTCGGGAAGCTGTTTTGCGGTGATCATCAGGATCGGCATCTCATAATTATTTTCCCTGAGGCGCCTGGTCAGCTCATAGCCGTCCATCTCCGGCATCATGATATCCGTAAGGATCAGGTCAATGTGGTTGGTATCAATGACTGAGAGGGCTTCCAGGCCGTTGGCGGCCGTATAGGGACGGTAGCCGTTCGCCTTCAGCATGGCTTTCAAAAGCTCTCTCATATTTTTATCGTCTTCTGCAACTAATATATGGAACATAAGGACCTCCATTCTGCGTATGCTTTTACAGTATAACAGTTTTTGGCCTTAAGGGGAAGAAGAGTATGATTTTTTTGTGAACTCACGCTTATTTCACAAAATGTTCATGTTTGAGAACAGGAGAAACCGGATTTGTTAAGATTCAGTTCATCTTTCTGGGGTATTTTAATACACAGGGTAAAAAAGTCCAGTCGAACGCAGGAAGAAAGAGCGGCTGAACAGTAACGTAATACCTGCGGAAATAAGGGTAAAAGGAGCAACAATAATGAAAAAAAGAACAGTTATTATCGGAGCGGTAGTTGTGGCGGTCCTGGCAGCGGCCATTTTACCGCGTTTTTTCAGAAAAGAGCAGTTCGGCCAGGCGGTATCGCTGCCGATCCTGTCTGCGGAAACTCCGGTCATCGGCGATCTGCAGCTTACGACAGATCTGATCGGTACAGTGGAACCGTCCGATGTGGTCTATATCTATCCAAAAGCGTCCGGCGATGTGACCTCGGTCAATGTGCAGGCCGGAGACGCGGTGGAAGAGGGACAGCTTCTGTGCACTATCGATACGAAGCAGGTGGATTCTGCGAAAAACAGTATGGATACCGCCCGCCTGAACCTGGAGAAGGCTAAGGCGGATTTTGACCGTATGTCCCTGCTTTATGGCAGCGGCGGCATTTCCTCACAGGAATATGAACAGTACCAGAACGCTTACGAGCTGGCTCAGGTTTCCTACACCTCCGCCCAGCAGAATTACGAAACGCAGGTGGAGTACAGCAGTATTACGGCGCCGATCAGCGGGACCGTTGAGCTGGCTGATATGGAAGTCCACGATAACGTATCCCAGAGCAATCTGATCTGCGTTATCTCAGGGGAAGGCGGAAAAGTAGTTTCCTTCTCTGTAACGGAGCGCATCCGGGATTATTTAAATGTAGGCGATCCCATGAGCGTGGAAAAGGACGGAAAGGAGTATTCCGGCGTGATCCAGGAAGTGAGCACCATGGCGGATACTCAGACCGGGCTGTTCCAGGTAAAAGCGGCTCTGTCGGAAGATGGAAACCTGCCCACAGGATCTTCGGTAAAGCTGTCTGTTATTTCAGAAAGGACAGAAGGGGCTATGCTGGTCCCAGTGGATGCAGTCTATTTTGAAGGCGGAAACTCCTATCTTTATACATATGATCTGGATGAAAGCGCCGTACATAAGATCCAGGTAGAGACGGGCATCTATGATTCGGAGCAGATGGAGATCATTTCCGGCATTGACGCCGACGACCTGGTGGTAGATACCTGGAGCTCCGAGCTTTATGAAGGAGCGAAAGCCCAGTACCGGGATGCGGACGGACAGATCCACGGCGAAAGCGCCCCGGCAGGAACGCCTCAGGGAGAGGAAGCTTCGGCGGCTCCGGAAAGCGAAGGGGCGGATGGAGCCCAGGATAGCAGCGCAGACGAGGCGTCACAGGAGGGAGAAGAATGATAGGTATTACAAGATTTGTCCTGAAACGTCCGGTCACGGCGGTATTAAGCCTTCTCTGCCTGGTCGTATTCGGTTATCTTTCTGTGCGTTCCGCGACTTTGGAGCTGACGCCGGAAATGAACATGCCCATGATGGTGGTCATGGCTCAGTACGAAGGAGCGAACCCGGAGGACGTTTGCGAGCTGGTAACAAAGGAGATCGAGGATTCTGTCAGCACCTTAAGCGGTCTGAAATCCATGTCGTCAAATTCCAGCGAAGGCTCGACAGTAGTCATGCTGGAATATGAATATGGAACGGATATGGACGATGCCTACGACGACCTGAAAAAGGAGATGGACGCCATCACCAGGCGGCTTCCGGACGATGTGGAGACGCCTACGGTTATGGAGATGGATATGAATTCCTCCGAGGTTATGAGCCTTTCCATAACGAATCCAAACGAAGACAATATTTATGATTATGTGGAAAATACCATCGTTCCGGAGCTGGAAAGGATCTCTTCTGTAGCTGAAGTTACTTCCAGAGGCGGAAATGAAGAATACATCAAGGTAGAGCTGATCCCGGAGAAGATGGATCAGTACGGTGTTACCATGTCTTCCATCGCAAGCGATATCGCGGCGGCGGACGTGACTTATCCGGCGGGAGATACGGACGTGGGAAGCCAGGAACTTTCTGTCAGCACCAGCCTGAAGGCCAATACCCAGGAAAGTTTAAAAACGATCCCGCTTACCACGACAAAATCTTCCGGAACGATCATTTATCTGGAAGACGTGGCCAATGTCTATACGTCGGAAAAAGAAGCAAACAGTATTTCCCGGTATAACGGGGAGGAAACCATGTCTGTCTCTGTCAGCAAGCAGCAGAGCGCTTCGGCTATGCAGGTGTCGGATGCAGTAACGGAAGTGATCAACGAGCTGATGGCGGCAACGCCGGGTCTTGAGATCGTAGTAGCCAGGGATACCAGCGAAGATATCATGGATTCTCTGTCAGACGTTATCGAGACGCTGATCATGGCCGTGGTCATTTCCATGGCGATCCTGTGGATCTTCTTCGGCGACCTGAAAGCATCCCTGATCGTAGGAAGCTCGATCCCGGTATCCATCCTGGTAGCTCTTATCCTGATGAACCAGATGGGATTTACCCTGAACATTATCACCATGAGCGCCCTGACCCTGGGCGTCGGCATGATGGTCGACAACTCCATCGTAGTTCTGGAAAGCTGTTTCAGGGCTACGGATAAAGTGGGATTGCTGGATTATATGAAAGCGGCCCTTCAGGGTACGGATATCGTAGGAGCTTCCGTTCTCGGATCCACCCTTACCACCTGCGTTGTATTCCTGCCGCTGGCGTTCCTGGAAGGAATGACCGGGCAGCTGTTTAAACCTCTGGGCTTTACTATCGTATTCTGTATGGCAGCGTCGCTTTTGTCAGCGATCGCGGTCGTTCCGCTCTGCTACATGCTTTACCGTCCAAGGGAAAATACGAAAGCTCCCATGTATAAGCCGATCCGTAATATGCAGGCGGCTTACCGTAAGATCGTAAAGGTGATCCTTCCGAAGAAAAAGACAGTATTTGCTGTTTCTCTGGCTCTCTTATTTGCAGCCTACCTCCTTTCCGGACACGTGGGCACGGAGCTTATGGCTTCCGACGACCAGGGCCAGGTAAATATCAGTATCTCCACAAGGCCGGGTCTGAAAACAGAGAAGGTGGATGAGATCATGAAACAGGCGGAAGCGATCATCTCCACCCATGAAGACCTGGATTCCTATATGTCGCGAAGCAGCGGCGGCGGAGCCAGAGGCGGCATGTCCAGCGCTTCCGGCACGATCAACGCCTACTTAAAAGACGACAGAAAGATGTCTACGGACGAGGTGGCGGCTCAGTGGAGAAAAGAGCTGGCTGTGATCGAAAACTGCGATATCAGCGTAGAATCCAGCTCATCCATGAGCATGATGTCCAGCTCTTTCCAGACCTACGAGCTTCTTTTGCAAAGCTCCGATTATGATACGCTGAAGGAGACTTCCAGCGAGATCGTTTCCATGCTGAAGGAACGTCCGGAACTGACGAAAGTCCATTCCAGCCTGGAAAACGGCGCGCCGATCATCAAGATCCACGTTGACGCCATCAAGGCAAAAGCCGCCGGGCTTACGGCTTCCGGCATCGGATCAAGCGTAAACCAGATGTTAAGCGGCATAACTGCGACTACTCTGGAAGTGGACGGAAGCGATATCGACGTAAAAGTAGAATATGAAGATGGAAAATACGCATCCATCGACCAGGTGCGCAATATCATCCTTCCGCTCCCAAGCGGCGGCTCCATTGCCCTTACGGATGTGGCGGATATTGAATATGAAGACAGCCCGGCTACGCTGGTGAGAAACGACAGGGAGTACCGGGTGACCATTGAAGCGGAATATACGGACCAGGCGACAGCAGATACGCGCCAGATGATCAATTCTGAGATCGTGCGTCCAAACCTGCCCTATAATGTGTCTATCGCACAGAACTCCCGTGATCAGTCCCAGGCGGAAGAATTTGCGGCCCTGTTCCAGGCTATCGCCATCGCGGTATTTTTGATCTTCGTCGTAATGGCAGCCCAGTTCGAGTCGCCGAAATTCTCCATCATGGTCATGACCACGATCCCGTTCAGTTTGATCGGCTCCATCTTCCTGCTGTGGCTCACCGAGTGCAAGATCAGTATGACATCCCTGATCGGCTTCCTGATGCTCATCGGTACGGTGGTAAATAACGGTATCCTTTATGTGGACACGGTCAACCAGTACCGGGCGGAGATGGATATGGAAACTGCCCTGATCGAGGCGGGGGCTACAAGACTTAGGCCGATCCTGATGACTACCTCCACGACGATCGTATCTATGATCCCTATGGCCCTGGCGATCGGAAGCAGCGGAAGCATGACTCAGGGACTTGCGGTAGTAAATATCGGAGGTTTGGTAGCTTCCACGATCCTTGCCCTTCTTCTGCTTCCTGTATATTACAGCGCCATGAACCGGAAGCCGAAGAACCACGACCAGCTGATCGACTGCTGATGGATAACGTAATATATTTTTAATAAAGATATGAGGAAAAAAGACAGATTCAGCTGATAAGATAGCAGTAGTTCAGATGGAAAGGAGAAGTTTATGATAAAAAGATGGAAGAAGCCGGCGGCGGCGCTGCTCGCCCTTTCGATAGCGGCGGTTCCCTGCCAGGCATTTGCTTCTGAAAGCACAGAGATCACCTATACGGAAGAAGTGCTGGCGAAGTTAGCGGATAACAACCTGGAGTATGACGAGCTGGCCGGGCTGATCGACCGGTACAATGCCACGGTCCAGAATAATAAAAAGGCGTTCAGTGATTTTAAAAGGGATTACGGGATCCAGAACGATGAAGTTTCTGACAGCTACAACGAGCTGGCGAACGAGCTGGAAAACAGTCTTTCCGGAGAGGATGACGCAGGATCTCTGATCAGCGATCTGAGTATAGAGACGCGGGTGAAGAATCTGAGAGAAACAGCGGACGATAATCTGGAGGACAGCGCCATCGTCTGGTGGGGCTATGAAGAAGCCAGGGACAATCTGGTAGTGGTCGCCCAGTCCAATATGATCTCATATAAGAAAGGGCTTGCTCAGCTGGAAGCGACAAAGAAAAACGCGGAGCTTATGGAGGCCAGATATGATCTGGCCCAGGCAAAGCGCGCCGCCGGGATCGCCACAGATATGGACGTTCTGGATGCCAAAGAGGCTATGATCAACGCCCAGACCGCAGTGACGACCCAGGAATCTTCCATCCGGGAGGTAAAACAGAAGCTGTGCGTTATGACAGGATGGGACTATAATGCAGAACCGGTGATCGGAGAGATTCCGGAACCGGACTGGGATCGGATCGCCTCCCTGGATCCCCAGGCAGACCTGCAGACAGCCCTTGACAATAATTATACGTTAAAGACCAATAAGAAAAAGCTGGAGAACGCTACTTCAGAAAGTACCAAGAGCACCCTTCAGCAGACTATAAAGGAAAACCAGGAGCAGATCGGAGTTTCCCTGCAGACAGCGGCCCAGAACGTGCAGTCCGCTAAGATCGCCTATGATCAGGCGGTATCTGAAAAGCAGCTGCAGGAGCAGAACCTGTCTCTGGCGGCAGTAAAGATGCAGGCGGGCACGATGACTGCTCTGGATTACCAGCAGCAGGAATACGACACTTTTTCCAGCCAGATCGCCGAGCAGACTGCCAGGATGGATCTTTTAGAGGCTCAGGAAACCTATGACTGGGCGGTCGCAGGCCTGGCTTCAGCTGGAAATTAAAGAAAGGCGGCAGTGCAGATGAAAAAAAGGCAGACAAAAAGAGCAGGCAGAAAGGCTCTGACTGTTTTTCTGGCAGCCGCGCTGGCAGGCCAGGCAGGCTGCGCTTTCCCAGCCTATGCCTATGGTTCATGGGCAAGGGGCGGCGGCCCGGCAGGGGAAGAGGAAGCGGCGGAATACAGCGACGCGGATATGGCCAGATTCCAGGATAATACGCTGGAATACGACGAGATCCCGGATCTGGTGCATTTGTATAATTCTGACATCCGCCGGCTGTGGGACGATTATAACGAGCAGAAAGGCAATTCTGCGGATATCCAGACAGAGCTCCTCAGCCAGGCCAGGATCATGAAAGATCTGAAGGAAGAGGCCCAGAAAGAAGGGGACGCGGAGGATGCGGCTTACTATGCCTCCCAGGAGCAGTCCTATAAGGCCATGGCCAGCCAGTATACAGATATTATGGAGGACTATGAAAAACCGGATTCTACAAAATCCCTCAGCGTCAGCGAGAGGCAGATGACCCAGTCCGCTCAGTCTCTGATGATCAGCTACAATACTATGCGTCTGGAGCGGGATAACCAGGCAAAACAGAAAGAAGTCTACGAAGTAAAGTATCAGCTGGCCCAGGCAGAAGCTCAGGCAGGAACGGTCACCGCTTTGGACGTGCAGGCGGCGAAAAACCAGCTTCTTGGAGCAGAATCCGCGCTCCTTTCTCTGGACAGCAGCCTTCAGACTGTAAAAAGCAGCCTTTGTGTGATGACAGGGTGGACGGCGGATGCGGATCCGGTCATCGGAGAGATCCCGGAAGCCGACCTGACAGTGATAGACAGCTACGATCTGGCTTCGGACACAGTCAAGGCGATCGGGAATAACCGCACGCTGATCAGCCAGAGGACAGAAAGCTATGAGAAGTCCACTTCCGGGATCAGCGCTCACCTGGGGATCGTAGACCAGGGGGAGCAGCAGCTGACGATCCAGATGCAGTCCATGTACGACGATATGATAGCTAAGAGGAACGCCTACGAATCAGCAAACGCAGGCTTCCAGAGCGCTTCTATGGCGAAAAACGTGGCGGATCAGAAATACAGCCTGGGGATGCTGTCCCAGTCTGAATATCTGGAGGCCCAGCTGGAATACCTTCAGAAAAAATCAGCCAGGGATACGGCGAACATTAATCTGTGCAAAGCAGTGACAGATTACGAGTGGGCCGTTCAGGGATTCGTACAGGTAGAAACCTGACCGGTTATCTGCGGATGGAGAGGTATCGCTGAAGGACTTGACAGTATCCAGGTTCCACGATATAATAAAAACGATATTTTTTCTTAATAGTCCGGCCGGCAGAAAAAGCCGCTTGGGACAGATATATTTTAGAACGACAGAAGGAGGTCAATTTTACACAATGGACGATTGTGACAGTGATACGAATCCTGAGCATAACAATAAATTGAATGTTGATCATATATAAATGAGACATGGTCCGTGTGTCGATCTTGACACACGGGTCATGTCTTGTGCTTTTTTCAGGATAAAATAAACGAGATTTGTAACAGTTCAGGACGTCCTGAACTGTTACCGAAATTTTTATAAGTATTATATTTTTTAGGAAGAAAGAGGTTTTTATTGTGGGAGATTCAATTATTTTTCTATTGTTGCTTCAGGTGGTGCTGATTTTTTTAAACGCTATATTTGCAAGCGCGGAGATCGCCGTGCTGTCAGTGAATGAGATCAAGCTGGCCAAGATGGTGGAACAGGGAGATAAGAGGGCGAAACGGCTGAGCAAGCTGGTCAGCGAGCCTTCCAAGTTCCTTTCTACGATCCAGATCGCCATTACCCTTTCCGGATTTTTAGGAAGTGCGTTCGCAGCGGATAACTTTTCCGAACCGCTGGTAGAGTGGCTGATCGGACTGGGCGTCGGGATCCCCCGCGCTACTCTTGATACGCTGGCGATCATCGTGATCACTCTGATCCTTTCCTATTTTACGCTGATATTTGGCGAACTGGTGCCGAAACGTATCGCCATGAAAAAGGCGGATTCCCTGTCTCTGGCTATTTCCGGCCTGATCACGGGGCTTTCCAACGTGTCGAAACCGGTAGTATGGCTGTTATCTGTTTCTACAAATGCAGTCCTTAAGCTTCTGGGCATCGATCCGACAGAGGAAGAAGATCAGGTAAGCGAGGAAGAGATCCGTATGATGGTGGACGCGGGCAGCGAAAAAGGCGCGATCGACCACGAAGAGAAGGAATTTATCCAGAATGTATTTGAATTTGACGATCTGACGGCAGAAGAGATCGCTACGCATCGTACGGACGTTACGATCCTGTTCCTGGAAGACAGCGATGCGGACTGGGAAGAGACGATCCACAGCAGCCGCTATACTCTTTACCCGGTATGCGACGGCTCCGCAGATAATATCGTAGGTATCCTGAACGCTAAGGATTATTTCCGTCTGGACGACAGGAGCAGGGAAAACGTTATGGAACACGCGGTCCATCCGGCATATTTCGTACCGGAGACGATCAAAGCGGACGTATTGTTCCGGAATATGAAGAGCAACCATACGGCTATGGCCGTTGTGCTGGATGAATACGGCGGCATGGTAGGGATCGTCACGCTCAACGACCTGATCGAAGAGCTGGTAGGCGAACTGAGCGAAGACATCACAGGAAGATACAGCTGTGAACCGCGTATTGAAAAGATCAACGATACCTCCTGGAAGATCTTCGGAAATATCGCGTTAAGCGAGATCGAAGAAGAAGCGGGAGTAGATTTTGGAGACGAAGACTATGATACGCTGACAGGTCTTGTATTTGATATCATCGGCTACATTCCTCAGGACGGGGATCAGGATATTGATGTGGAGACAGCGCATTTACATATTCATGTAAGCCGGATCGAGGACCATCAGATCGAAGAAGCAGTAGTGGAACGGAAACCGGAGGAAGAACCGGAATCCGAGCAGAAAGACGAAGGAAAAAAATAATATCAGTCCATTTGGAATGAATGGAAGTCAGAATGA
Organism: Candidatus Lachnoclostridium stercoravium; assembly: GCA_019118365.1. Taxonomy (GTDB): domain Bacteria; phylum Bacillota; class Clostridia; order Lachnospirales; family Lachnospiraceae; genus Lachnoclostridium_A; species Lachnoclostridium_A stercoravium. Next base: position 51,114 of record DWZA01000096.1, read on the forward strand.
GCTGTTGCAAAAGTAGATGATAGATCATCTGCTGGAGCAGCAGCTCTATTTTTTTGCCGTAATGTTCATCCATGGGGGCAATAGCTCCATTAAGCAAAGCGCAGACCGGCTGTGCCATGAGCTGTCCGCAGTACCGCGCGGCGGATAGGGGAATTTTGGAGAATCCCGGCGATAAAAAACAGGAATAAGGGGACTGGGTTTGACAAAATCCGTAAGGCCAAAGGGGTATAATCCCTGTATAAGGCGCCGGAGAAACGACGGCGCCTCTTACAGGCAAGGGGGATCAGGAATGTGGAGTATGAGATTTATATGGATGTCCTGTTTTTTATAAATGTTCTTATGGATCTCCTTCTGCTGAATATTTTAAACCGGATCATGGATCATAAGGTACATATAGGCAGATTGACGGCCGCAGCCGTAGTAGGCTCTGTCTGGAGCTGCGCGCTGGCCATATGGCCGTACATTCCCTGGATCCTGGAGCGGTTTGTTACCTGGGCGGTGATCGGAAGCCTGATGGTAAAGATCGCTTTTCCCATAAGAAACTGCCGGGAGCTTTTAAAAAACGTCGCGGCTCTGTATCTGGCCGCAGCAGCTCTTGGAGGCGTTATGTACGCCCTGGACGTTCATACGAATACGGGATTTTACATCAGACGGCTTCTCGCCGGGGAGACCACAGAGGCGATGCCGTTATTTTTTTGGACATTTCTGCTGGCAGGAGGATATTTTGGCGTAAGATACCTGCTGGCGGCGGTATGGTCGGCCAAAAAAGAAAGAGATCCATTTTATCGGGTCACCCTTTGCTATCAGGGAAAGGAAGGGACGGTAACCGCGTTTTTAGATACGGGAAACCGGCTGAAGGAGCCGGTGACAAAGCGTCCGGTCCATATCCTTACGTATGAAGAGGGGATAAAGCTCTGCGAAACAGTCCCTTCTTTTATTTATATCCCGTTTTCTTCCATAGGCATGAAAAACGGCATGCTTCCAGGAATATTTCTGGATTCTATGACAGTAGAAAAAGACGGAAAGGCCATGGTGGTGGAAAAACCGCTGATCGCGATCGTAAGAGAACCGCTGTCGCCGGACAACGCCTATCAGATGCTTTTAAATGAAACCATAGACCATAAGTAGAAGGAGAGAAAAATATGCTGATCAAAGTATCGATGCCAAATCATTTTAAATTCAAAACAGTTCCAGGCTTTAAGACTCTGCTGGTAAAGCGGCAGGGAGAGGTCCACTATATCGGAGGCGCGGATATCCTGCCTCCGCCGCTGGATACGGAAACAGAAGCAAGGATGATCCAGATGCTGGGGACAGAGCAGGATAAGGAAGCAAAATCATCTCTGATCGAGCATAATCTGCGCCTTGTGGTATACATAGCAAAAAAATTCGACAACACCAGCGTGGGAGTAGAGGACCTGATCTCCATCGGAACGATCGGGCTGATCAAGGCCATCAACACATTTAATCCGGAAAAGAACATTAAGCTTGCCACCTACGCTTCACGCTGCATTGAGAATGAGATCCTTATGTATCTGAGAAGAAATAATAAGACGAAACTGGAGGTATCCATTGACGAGCCGCTGAACGTGGACTGGGACGGCAACGAACTGCTGCTTTCCGATATCCTGGGTACGGACGAAGACGTGATCTACAGGGATCTGGAAAACGAGATCGAGAAAAATCTTTTAAATTCCGCCATCAGCCGCTTGAGCCCCAGAGAGAGAAAGATCGTGGAACTCCGTTTCGGGCTGACCAGCGAAGACGGCAGCGAAATGACTCAGAAAGAAGTGGCGGATCTGTTGGGGATTTCCCAGTCATACATATCCAGGCTGGAGAAAAAGATCATGAAAAGACTGAAAAAAGAGATCGTCCGGTTTGAGTAGTATCAGTTCAGCCGCGTATTTTCTTGCCAGGATATATGATAGGTTTATACTTGACAAAGCCAATAGGAGAACCTATTATGCTTTTATAGGAAGCATAGGAAAGCAGGCAGGAGGTTTTGAAAGTGGCATACGATGAAAAACAGAAAAAACGTATTATGAAATATCTGGAAAAGCTAAAGGAGATCCGTTTCCGTGTGAAACCGGAGGAATATGAGAAGTACGAAGAAGCCGCCCGTTCTGCAGGCTATTCCAGCATGCGCCAGTTTTATCTTGACGCATTGGATGAAAAAGTAAAAAAAATCTCCCAAACAAACCTCTCAGAAAGAAAATGAGTGCATTTATTGACATATAGAGCGCTATATGATATAGTGTAGTCATCGACAAAAGAAAACGGTCAAATCCCATTTGAAAGGAGAGGTTTTATTGACAGACCAGGAAATATTAAATGCAGTCAGCGAATTGATAACGCCTGTAGCGAGGCAGATAGAAGTCATAGGAACGCAGATGCAACAAATAGAGACGCAGATGCAACAGGTGGAGACGCGTATTCTGGAGAAAGTCGACAGCCGGATCGAACAGACGGAGACGCGTATCCTGAAGGAAGTAGACAGCCGGATCGAACAGACAGAGATGCGTATCCTGAAGGAAGTAGACAAGCGGATTGAAAAATCGGAAGTACTGCTGCTGGACGAGATGGAGCGTTACAACAGACAGTATGAGAGAAGATTCGCGACTCTGGAGCAGAGAGAAAATCAGTTGAAAGATATCTACCGCATGGTAAAAAATGAAAACGATACGATCAATCTGTTTTTGAAAGATCATCAAAACCTGGAAAAGCTAGAACGAAGAGTAACTATTCTCGAAAGAAAAACGGCGTGTCTGCCATAAAAGGGCTGCCGGAACGCGACAGGAGCTACTTGCAAAATAGATGAACGCTCATCTATGGAGCAGCGGCTCCTGTTTTATGTCCTGATTTTATGTTCCGAAACAGACGCCAATCTTTGTCAAGGTAATTTCCAAAGGAATTTTTTCCAAACATTTTTCCGTATAAATCCAATGAAATCCGTCCATCATTCATATAGAAACCAGTTCCGGACAGCGCCGCTTTAAGGAGCAGGTGAAAATGGAGTCAGACATGTGCTGATAATGAATGTTGCGGAGGTAAGAATCATGTCGGGTTACAAAGTGGAAATCTGTGGCGTCAATACTTCGAAACTGCCGCTTTTAAGCAACGAGGAAAAGGAAGAGCTTTTTAAACGGATACTGAAAGGGGATAAGGAAGCAAGGGAACAATACATTAAAGGGAACCTGCGCCTTGTATTAAGCGTGATCCAGCGTTTCTCCAGCAGCAATGAAAATATAGACGATCTGTTTCAGATCGGCTGCATCGGGCTGATCAAAGCCATTGATAATTTTGATATTACTCAGAATGTGAAATTCTCTACCTATGCGGTGCCTATGATCCTGGGAGAGGTGAGAAGGTATCTGAGGGACAACAATTCCATACGGGTGAGCCGGTCGTTAAGGGATACGGCTTACAAGGCGATCTATGCGAGGGAAGGGCTGATGAGAAAAAATCTGAAGGAACCGACGATCATGGAGATCGCCAACGAGGTGGGGATCAGCAAAGAAGAGATCACCTATGCTCTGGATGCGATCCAGAGTCCGGTAAGCCTTTACGAGCCAGTGTATACAGACGGAGGCGACCCTCTTTATGTTATGGACCAGATCAGCGACAAAAAGAACCTGGAAGAAAATTGGGTAGAGGATATTTCTCTGAATGAAGCCATGAAACGGCTTCCGGAGCGGGAACGTCACATCATCGATATGCGTTTTTTTGAAGGAAAGACTCAGACAGAAGTAGCGGAAGAGATCCATATCAGCCAGGCGCAGGTATCCAGGCTGGAAAAAAGCGCTCTGCGTTCCATGAGGAATTATCTGAACTAAAAGAGCATGTTGAATTTTATGTGGCAAAAGTGAATACTTGACATAATTTACACACAAAGTTAACATGACATCGGGCAAGTAAAACAACACAAGCAATAAAAGATAGAAAAATATAACATTAAAATCGAGAGAATGTTCTGGAATTTCTTTGTAAAATACAGGATGGATCAAAACCCTCCGGCCTGGCTGACGAGTGTAAAATCAGCCGGGCCGTTTTTTGACGGTAATTTTACCGGAAGGCCGTTGCAGATTTTACGGTGGAAAAATATAGTAAATCCCGTAAAAACGTTATGTATGAAGGAGAATGAGTAATGAAAAAGAGAAATATCACAGTATTGGCGGCAGCTGCAGCAGCGGTCTTAGCTCTTGGCGGATGCTCTTCTGGAGAAACGGCGGAAGCAGTGGATCTAAACAGTATGGCAGTTGAAGATATCCTGGCAAAGGCGCAGGAAGAAGGAAGAGTGGATTCTGTAGGAATGCCGGATACCTGGGCAAACTGGGTAGAGACGTGGGAAGATATCAAGACGGAGTACGGCCTTGACCATACAGATACAGATATGTCCTCTGCAGAGGAGATCTCTCTCTTTGAATCAGAGAAAAAGGATGCTACAAAAGATATCGGAGACGTGGGACAGGCGTTTGGACCGATCGCGGAGGAAAAGGGAGTTACTCTGAAATACAAGACAAGTTACTGGGATTCTATTCCGGACTGGGCCAAGGACGACGACGGGGACTGGATCATCGGCTATTATGGGACAATGACCATGATGACGAATAAGAAGATCGTCGAGGAAGCTCCGAAATCTTTCGAAGATCTTTTAAACGGCGATTATATGGTAGCTGTAGGCGACGTGGCTGCAGCGAACCAGGCGCAGTTTGCAGTGCTGGCTGCAGCGATCGCCATGGGCGGCGATGAAGGCAATATCCAGCCGGGACTGGATTATTTCCGCCAGATCGCAGAACAGGGACGTCTGGATCTGGGAGAATTCAGCATGGCCCGTATTGAAAAGGGAGAAGTGGGAGTCGCCTTCCTTTGGGACTACAATGCCCTGGGATACAGGGAGCAGTTCCTGGAGAATAACCCGGAAGCGGATTTTGAGATCAACGTTCCCGCAGAAGGCTCCATTCAGAGCGGCTACTGCACGATCTTAAACCGTTATTCCCAGAGGCCTCACGCAGCGGCTATGGCAAGAGAATTTATCTTAAGCGACGAAGGACAGATCAACCTGGCCAAAGGTTATGCAAGACCGGTAAGAGACGTGGAACTTCCGCAGGAAGTAAAGGACAAGATGCTTCCGGACGAGCAGTACGCAAACAGCCGCATGGTTGAGGATCAGGCTGCGTGGGACGAGACGACAAAACAGATCGGCGCGCTGTGGCAGGAAGAAGTCGTAGCGTACGCAAAATAGGAGGATCGGATTCGTGAAAAAGAGATCATATCTTTTTGCGGCCCTTCCGTTTATCGTACTGGCAGGAATGTTCGAGATCCTGCCAGTATTGACGACTATTGTCAAAAGCTTTCTTTCAGAAGGCGGAGGCGGCCTGACACTGGAAAATTATATTACAGCTTTTACAAAACCGCTTTATCTGTCGGCGATCAAAAACAGCCTGATGATCTCCCTGGCTTCCGCAGCGATCGGCCTGCTGGTCGCCTTTGTGGCAGGCCAGGCGGCCTGCGAACGCGGCGGCAGAGCAAAACGGGTATTTATGAGTATTTTAAATATGGTATCCAACTTCTCCGGAGTGCCGTTAGCATTCTCTTTTATTATTTTATTTGGAAATGCAGGAGTTGTAACGATCATCGGGCAGACCCTGGATATTAAGGCGCTGGCGGAATTTCCTCTGTATACGGTATGGGGCCTTATGCTTACCTATATCTATTTTCAGATCCCTCTGGCGACTCTCCTTCTTATCCCGGCGTTTGATTCCATAAAAAAAGAATGGAAAGAAGCGGTAAGCCTGATGGGAGGCACAAACATTACGTTCTGGATAAAAGTGGGGATCCCGGTGCTCCTTCCCAGCCTTTTGGGAACATTTTCCACACTGTTTGCAAACGCGATCGCCGCGTACGCTACGGCATACGCGCTGCTGATGAACAATTATTCTATCCTGCCGATCCGCATTGCGGAACAGTTTAAAGGGGATATTGTCCAGAGGCCGGAATTTGGAAGCGCGCTGGCGGTGATCCTGATGGCGATCATGGTGATCTCTATGGCGGCGACCCAGGCGGTAACAAAAAAGACGGGAGGTAAAAGAGCATGAAAAAAGGCGGAAAAGGCAGCATTGCCATTATGGGGATCGCAGCCGTTTACCTGATGATCCCGCTGATCTTCACATTTCTGTACTCTCTGTCTACAGAATGGATGGATATCCTTCCAACCGCTCTGACAGTAAGGGCATATGTGGAATTGTTTGCGGACGTTGATTTCTGGCTTTCCGTGGGCCGGACGATCCTGATCTCCATCGTCCCCATTTTTATCTGCATGATCTTTGTCCTACTTGCCATGTATGTGATTGTTGTCTACCATCCAGAGTGGGACAAATATATGAAGATCCTGTGCACCATGCCTTATGCGATCCAGGGAGTTATCCTTCCGATCTGCGTGCTGGCGCTTTATGCCAATGCGCCGGATCCCTTCAGCAACCGGATCTTTATGCTTACTTCTACATACTGCATCGTCGTTTTGCCTTATATTTACCAGGGCGTGAGAAATAACCTGAACGGTATGAACGTAAAAGGAATGCTGGAGGCGGCGCAGATGCTGGGAGCCGGAAGATTTTACTCCTTCTTCCGCATCATTGTTCCCAATATCACCAATGGGATCGTCGTTTCCTCCATGCTGGCAATGGCGATCGTATTCGGCGATTTCGTTGTGATCAATATGCTGGCGGGAAATTATTTCCCAACGGCGCAGATGTATATGTACGATGTGATGAAAAAATCCAGCCAGAAGACCTGCGCGATCATCATGGTACTGTTTTTAGTCACTCTTTTGATCTCCATGTTCGTCTTCCTTAGGGAATCCGGACAAAAGGAGAAAAAGGAAAAGTAGGAAAGGGATCAATATGGCATATATCGAATTTAAAAATATAGATAAATATTTTGGGGAAAATCATGTCTTAAAAGGCATCAGTATGAGCATAGAAAAGGGGCAGTTCGTCACCCTGTTAGGGCCTTCCGGCTGCGGAAAGAGCACGCTGCTGCGCTGTCTGGCAGGACTGGAATCCATTGACGGGGGAAATATCTTCCTGGATGGGGAGGATATCACAAAAAAAGAGCCGAAAGACAGGAATATCGGAATGGTATTTCAGCATTACAGCCTGTTTCCAAATATGACGGTGGAGGAAAATATCGCTTTTGGCCTGAAACTGAAGAAAGCAGACGGAGAGGTCATAAAGAGTAAAGTGGCGGAAGCGATCCGCATGGTGGAACTGGAAGGAAAAGAAAAACAGTATCCGGCGAATCTGTCCGGCGGACAGCAGCAGAGAGTCGCGCTGGCTCGGAGCATTGTCATGGAGCCGAAAGTCCTGCTTTTGGACGAACCCTTGAGCGCGATCGACGCGAAGCTGAGAAAATCCCTTCAGACAAGTATTAAGCAGATCACGAAGGATCTGGGGCTGACAGCTGTTTTCGTTACCCACGACCAGGACGAGGCCATGGTCATGTCTGACGTGATCAATCTGTTCCACGATGGAAAGATCGAACAGTCCGGCGATCCGGTAAGCATTTATACCAGGCCGGTAAGCTCCTTTGCCGCTGGCTTTATCGGCAATTATAACCTGCTTTCCGCAGATGAATTTACCCAGATCACAGGAAAGCCCCGTCCAGACGGACGTGAAGTGGCCATCCGCCCGGAAACTTTTTATATTTCTTCCAGGCCGATCGAAAACGACGATGAATACCATTTTGAAGGCACCATAGACGGCAATTCTCCAAGAGGAAACGTATTAAGATATACTATAGGGGTAAACGGGATCCATATCCAGGTAGACGCCCTGTTCCGCAGCAAGGCGCTGTTTGAAGACGGATCAAAAGTATATATTTCTGTTGCGGAGAAAAACTGCATCAGTCTGTGACGGCAGCAGGTGAGGAGGATCGAGATGATAAAGGATCAGAAAGGCTTCAGACATTATAATAACTGGTATAAGGGAAATCTTCACAGCCATACCACCAATTCAGACGGAAAACTGAGTCCGGGAGAAGCTGTGCGCCTCTTTAAGAGGCAGGGCTACAGTTTCCTGTGCTTTTCCGAGCACGATCTGTATACAGACTGGACAAAAGAGCTGAACCGGGAGAACTTCATCATCCTGCCGGGGATCGAAGGCTCTGCGATCCTTTATGAAAAGGATTCAGACCGCGTCCTAAAAACACATCATATCCATGGGATCCTTGGTACAGAAGAAATGAGAAAAAAGGCGGGAGCAGATGTGTTCTCCCATATGGAGAGGCTGGAACCCGACCGGTACCGGGGAGAATGGGACGGAGCGAAAGCCGCCCAGAAGCTTTGCGACCACTTAAGGAGCAGAGGCTGCATCACCATGTACAACCACCCGGTGTGGTCCAGAGTGGAACCGGAGGAATTTATCCATACAGAAGGGCTTTGGGCGCTGGAGATCTTCAATTATGATACGGTCAATGAAAGCTGCACCGGCTACGATACGGTATATTGGGATCTTATGCTGCGAAAGGGGAAGCAGATCTTCGGGACAGCTACAGATGATAATCACAACGAAGGTCTGTTTGACGATTCCTGCGGCGGTTTCATCATGGTAAACGCGCCGGAACTGACTCATGAGGCGATCCTGACCAATATGATCGAAGGAAATTACTACATGTCTTCCGGCCCTGAGATCTATGACTGGAAGATCTCAGGAGGAAAGGCATATATCGAATGCTCGCCGGTATACCGGATCGACTTTATCGCGGGGAACCACGTAAACGACGGAACCTCCTATGTGGGGAGAAATTACGAGGACGCGATGACGTCGAGAGAGTACCGGCTTAAAGGGGATGAAACCTATGTGAGAGTCCAGTGTACGGACAAGTACGGGCGGACGGCCTGGACAAATCCTTTGTATGTGTCAGAGGATTAGTTCTTTTTGTTTTTCTCGTAAAGGATCAGAAGTCCCTTTAAAAGCAGGGCGTCGTCGTAAATGATCTCGTGGCGGCAGAGCGGGGTGATGAACTTCGCCAGCCCGCCGGTGGCGATGACCGTGGTCTTTGATCCCAGCTCTTCCTCCATCCGGTCTATGATCCCGTCAAGAGTAGCCGCGTTGCCGTACATGATGCCGGCCCTCATACAGTCTATGGTATTTTTGCCGATCACCCTGGAAGGAATCTCCAGGCTGATAAAAGGAAGCTGGGCGGTCTTTCCGCTTAAGGAATCCAGGGACACTCTTACGCCTGGAAGGATCACGCCGCCGATGTAATTGCCAGCCTGGTCCACTACGGACATGGTAGTCGCCGTACCCATATCGATGATGATCAGCGGAGCGGGATATTCCCGGATAGCGGCCACGGCGTCTACGATCATGTCGCTGCCGGTAGTCTTTGGGTTATCCATCAGGATATTTAAGCCGGTCTTCATGCCGGAGCCGACGAGAAGCGGCGATCTTCCAGTGATCTTTTTTACGGCGGAAGAAAGGGTACTGTTTAACGGCGGGACAACAGAAGAAATGATGGCCCCTTCGATCATATGCAGGGCGACCTGGTGTATCTCCAGGATATTTTTTATCGTGACCGCGTATTCCAGATCCGTCTTGTGATGGTCCGTGGTCACCCTTTCTACAAAATAGGTCTTTGTATCATCAATACCGCCTACGACGATATTTGTATTTCCCATATCGATTGCTAAAATCATAACTGACTCCTTCCCATGAAAAGTGGTTTATGCTATACTCTGTAAGATAGTATCACATTTTTCCATGAAAGACAACGGGAGGGAAGATATGTTAAAAGGAAAAACAGTAGTTCTTGGAGTGACCGGAAGTATTGCGGCCTATAAGATCGCCAGTCTGGCCAGCAGCCTGGTAAAGCTCCACGCAGACGTTCATGTGATCATGACAGAGAACGCACTTCATTTTATAAATCCCATTACTTTTGAAACTCTTACATCCAATAAATGTCTTGTAGATACGTTCGACCGGAATTTTCAGTTCAATGTAGAGCATGTGGCTCTTGCAAAACGGGCGGACGTTTTTGTAGTGGCTCCGGCTTCCGCGGATGTGATCGGAAAGCTTGCCCATGGGATCGCCGACGATATGCTGACCACTACGATCATGGCCTGCAGGCAGCACAAGATCCTTTTCCCGGCGATGAATACCAATATGTTCATTAACCCGGTGGTCCAGGACAATCTGAAGATCTGTGAAAAATACGGTATGGAAGTGGTGGCGCCGGCAAGCGGATATCTGGCCTGCGGAGACACTGGAGCGGGCAAGATGCCAGAGCCGGAAGTGATCCTGGACTATATTATCAGAGCGATCGGGTACAAAAAAGATCTGGCAGGAAAGAAGATCCTGGTGACCGCAGGGCCCACTCAGGAGGCCATTGATCCGGTGCGTTATATCACAAATCATTCTACTGGTAAAATGGGTTATGCCATTGCTAAAACAGCGGCTTACCGCGGCGCAGACGTAACTTTGGTCAGCGGGCCTGTAGCTCTGTCAAAGCCCAGATTTGTAAAGACTGTTAATATCATCAGCGCAAAAGATATGTTCGAAGCGGTGACAGCGGCGGCTCCGGATCAGGACATCATCATTAAGGCGGCGGCAGTAGCCGATTACCGTCCGGCAGAGGTATTTCAGGAAAAAGTAAAGAAAAAAGACGGGGATATGGCGATCCCCCTTACAAGGACCGACGATATCCTGGCATGGCTGGGCAGCCACCGAAAGGAAGGGCAGTTCCTCTGCGGCTTCTCCATGGAAACCCAGAATATGCTTGAAAATTCCAGGGCAAAGCTTTTAAGAAAAAATATCGACATGATCGCGGCCAACTGTCTGAAAGTAGAAGGGGCGGGATTTGGCACGGATACAAACGTGCTGACCCTGATCACAAGAGACAGGGAAGAAGCCCTGGAAAAGATGACAAAGGAAGAGGCGGCCGGAAAGCTGTTAGACAGGATACTGGAGGAAATGGAGAACAGCCATGAGAGTTGAGAAAGCAGAGATCGTCTGCCGGGGAAAACGGGCGATCCTTACGGGTTATATCCGGGAAGAGATCCAGGCCAGAAAGGGCAGAAAGAGGCCGGCGGTGATCATCTGTCCAGGGGGCGCCTATGAAAGATGTTCGGACCGGGAGGCCGAGCCTGCGGCAGTACAGTTCCTGGCAATGGGATCTCACTGCTTTATCCTGGATTATTCGGTAAAGGACGCCCCGTTTCCTACGGCGCTGCTGCAGCTGGCAAAGGCAGTGGCATATCTGAGAGATCATAAGGAAGAGATGGAGATCGATGAGGAGAGGATCGTCATCTGCGGCTTTTCTGCCGGCGGCCATCTGGCGGCCAGCCTGGGAGTTTTCTGGAACAGAGAAGCGATATATAAAGAAGCAGGCGCGGAATGCGGAGAAAAGATCCGGCCGGACCGTCTGATCCTTTCCTATCCGGTCATCACCTCCGGGCCTTACGGCCACCAGGATTCCTTCCGGAATCTTTTAGGAGGATCCTACGGAGAAGAAGCGGCTATGGAACTGGTTTCCCTGGAGAAGCAGGCAGGCCCCCAGGTTCCGCCAGTGTTCATGTGGCATACAGATGAAGACCATACTGTGCCTGCGGAAAACAGCCTTCTTTTTGCCATGGCCCTGAGAAAGGCAGGGGTCAGCCTGGAGTATCATATCTTTCCTCATGGCCGCCACGGCCTGTCTGTTGCGACGGAAGATTCGGCAAAGGAAGGGGAAGGCTATGTCGTTCCCTGCTGTCAGCAGTGGATCCCGCTGGTAAAGGAGTGGCTTGGGGATCTGCAATTCGCAAAGTAAAACATCTATTTTATATACGCTCAAACATGGGAATTGGGGCTTATAACACAGTATTTTCCAAACCAAGAGGTTCTAAGCCTCCTGCAAATGCAAAAGAAACCAGAACTTTTATGGCCTGTTCTATTCTGGGCGAAACTGGAACACGTGAAAGACCGCTTTGCCTTATTTTTATCTTCCAATATCTACTTTGCCAGTTGCAATTAGGGATAGCCATTATTGACTTTCCATATATTTCATACTAAAATATGTAACAGCCCAGAACGGCGGGTAAAGACGGAGAAGAGCAGGAGGCAGGCTTGCCTGCAAGAATGAACTTCCCCGTCTTTACCCATCGGATGGCCATCCGATGCTGCCTGTCCGCGCTTTGGCGCGGGCAGGCAGATGGAGCCGTTCGGGAAGAACGGCACATGCCCGTATCAAGGCGCGGGCAGAATCATTGTAACAGTTCAGCCGTGCGCCAGGATATATGATAAAGAGCGTTACAAGCTTGCTTGTAAAAGCGATTTGACATATATCCTGGCATA